>CAYUUP010000044.1:0-12909 GCA_964447925.1 uncultured Oscillospiraceae bacterium | reverse complement strand
GGTTAAAAGTAGGCATTCAGTTTCCTCCTTTCCACTAAAGATATATTTTAACAGCAGGGCCAACTGGCTATACTGTCAAAACCAGGGAGATTTTGCCGGGTGATGTCAGTCTGTGGAGGATCTTATCAGCGCGGCAGCGGCACAGCCCACCTTCAAGCCGCACCGGTGGCCCAGTTCACGCATGGCGGGAACATACTCCACAGGGACGTTACGTTCCCGGCAGAGGGCCTCAATTGGCTCTGTCATCAACGGATCGGCATCCCGCGCCAGGAAAACACCTGCGGCCTGACCGCTGAGAACAGCTTTGCGGACCTGTTTGACGCCTGCCGCCCTCCTGTCCTGTTCCAGCTGGTCGAGCATATCTGAGACCTCCCGAACGGGCAAAATAAAACACAGTAACATCTAAACCCAGTACAATTCGCTATTATAGCACAGCTTGCCGCCAGGGTCAAGAAAAAATTCCCGTTTTTCAAAATATTTGCGCAATTTTTCATAGGCTGCTCTGGGTGGGATCTACACCGGTTGTCGGTTCATTGTTCTGCTTTTCGGCGCCTCGCGCAGCAAAGCAGGAATCCTTCCCGCGCATTCTGAAAATGCGTATGCAGGAAAACAGCAGCAGGAGGATGCTGATCCACTGGGAGGTGGAAAAGCAGAGGAAAAAGCCCCGGATCTCGTCCCCCCTGAAAAATTCAGTTGTGAATCTCAGCAGCGGATAGAGGATCAGATACAGGTACAGCAGCATCCCCCGTTTGATTTCCCTCCGGCTCAGAAGATGCAAGACGGCAAAAATCAGGAGATCCCCCGCCGCCTCGATCAGCTGGATGGGTAGCCGGACAACACCGTTGGAAGCCGCAATGGGAGCTGCGGTGTAGACAAAGCCCCAGCTGCTCTCAATGCCATAACAGCAGCCTCCCAGGAAGCAGCCGATCCGCCCAAAGGCATGGAAGAGCGGGATGGCCGGCGCGTAAGTGTCCGCATAGAGCCCCACATCCAGCTTCCTGTGCCGAAGATAGATGTAGCCCGCAATCAGCCCGCCAATCAGCCCGCCATAGAACACCATCCCGCCGAAGATGGCTAGGAAGTATGCAAAGGCAGTTTGGAGGTCAGAAAACACCTCGCCAGGATGGGCCATGACCCATATGATCTGTCTCAGATGGGTCAGGGCATAGAGGATATGCGCCCCTAAAAAGGCACCAAGCCCTGCCACCACAGGCGTGTTGACCAGCTGTACGGAATTCAGCCCCGTCTGCATTCTGCTGGAGAGTGCCACGTACAGTGCAGCCACCGCAATTCCTGCCAGCACGCAGATGCCGTAGCTTCCAATTTCATATCCGAAAACGGAAAAGCTGGGAAACATAATGATACATCCTTCTAAAAAGCATTGACATAAAAGCAGCCAGTTGCCCGGCTGCTTTTATGTAACTGTTGAATTTTGACAGCGTGCTTAAAGGCCTTCCATCATACCGGCGAGTCCAGCGAGCCCAACGGTGCCGGCGGAGCAAACTGTGCAGATCAGGCAGCCCGCACCCAGGACGATAGCGATGATGCCCAGCACCAGACCGGCGGTAGCCAGTCCGCTTCTGGGCAAGCCTGCTTCTTGGCTTTTGTTGCCAGAGACAACGGCCAGGACAACAGCCACGATACCCAGGATACAGCCGATGGCCAATGCACCCGTAACCAGGCCAATGATGCCCACAACCAAAGAGCCGATGGCCAGACCCTTGCCGGGATCGTTGTTGCCAGGCGTATTGTTGGGCTGATTATAGGTTTGGTTTTCCATTGTTTTTCCTCCCTCAAAAATGTTTTCAGATTACTCCTAAGAGTAATTTGAATGTCAATATTATATCATAGTTTTGCAGAAAAGAAAATAAAATTTTGCCCAATTATTTGCGCTTGTAAGACAGCGGGGTTCAGCGGTTTTTACAATTTCACAATTTCCATATGCCAACCCAGCTTCCCCGTCCCGGCCAGACAGACCGCCAGGGCATAGCCCACCTCTGGCGGCGGCAGCAGACGGGCGGTATAGCCCTGCTCTCCTACCGATCCGGTGGGCAGTGAGACAACGGGGCGCATAAGCCCTCGTGTCAGCCCTGTCCCCCGGCACTTGCCAAAGCTCTCCTTCACCGCCCACAGCTGAAAGAAAGCGTCAATCCACTGTTGGCCACAGAGGGCCTCCAGCAGCTCCCGCTCCTGAGAGGAAAATTTGCGGCTGATGTCTGTCCGGACGGGGCGTTGCAGCTGGATGTCCACCCCCACAGGGCAGTCCCCCACGGCACACACCGCCCAACTGCCGGAGTGGGACAGATTGAAGTGAAAGGACGGGTCAGACAGCAGCCAGGGCTTGCCCTTATCTCCCCTCCCACACGCCAAAGACAGTCCGGGCCGCAGCTGCCCGATGGCCCGCATCAGGAGCAGCTCCGCTCCGGCGGAGTGGAGCCGGGCAGCGGGGGCATATCCCGCCAGTTCCGCCTGCCGGTTTGGCGGGAGCCGAGCCGTCAGTTCATCGGCATCCAACCCCTCAGTCCGGGCCAGCCAGAGAGCGACCCGCATCAGCTCAGCCGCCCATAAAGCTGGTTGAGATGGCGGAGCCGGCCGGAGACTTCTGGATTCAGCGCTTCCGCCCGCACCCGCCAGCTCCAGTTATGCGGCCCCACAGTGCCGGGGCAGTTCATCCGGGCATCAGCTCCCAGTCCCAGAATGTCCTGGAGGGTGGCCATGGCCAGCACGCAGGGAGAGGCCCAGCCTCCGGCAATGGCCCCCCAGCCATAGCCCTCATCCTGCCGCAGACGGAGATAGTCCACGGCATAGGCCCGCTGCTGGTCGGTGGCCAGCGTCTCCAGCCACTGGACAAAGGTAGGGGTATCATGCGTGGAGATATACATGATTGAACCTTCCGGGCAGCGGTGGGGCAGAAAATCAGAGGGTGCGCTGGGATCACCAAAGGCGTCCACTAAAATCCGCATACCGGGTACCCCCGCCTCAGTGATAAATTTCCGGGCAGTGTCGTTCAAGTCTCCCACATCCTCGGCAATCAGAACAGCCTCCGGCACCTGCTGCTCCAGCGCCCGGATCAACTTCATGCCCGGTCCCCGCTTCCATTTTCCGTTGAGGGCGGTATCCGAATCTGCGGGGATTTCCCAGTAACTGTCAAAGCCCCGGAAGTGGTCGATGCGGATAATATCATAGAAATCCATGCTGCGGCGCACTCGGTCACACCACCACCTATAATTCTCTTTGGCGTGGCCCGGCCAATTGTAGAGGGGATTGCCCCAGAGCTGTCCCTCATCGCTGAAGAGGTCGGCATCCACGCCGGCCACGAAGCGAGGACGGCGGGCAGCGTCCACTCGGAAGAGTTTTGGATCCGTCCACACGTCTACCGAGTCGGCAGCAACGTAGATGGGCAGGTCACCGATGATGGAGACACCCTGCCCGTTGGCATACGCCTTCAGCGCGTGCCACTGCTCAAAGAAGATGTATTGCAGGAAAATGTGATACCGGATACCCTCCGCCAGCAGTTCCCGGTACTTTTTCAGCGCAGCGGGGGTGCGGCGCACCAGCGCCTTGTCCGGCCACTCCTGTAGGGGTACGCCAAAATGCTCCCGGGCCGCCATAAAGAGAGCATAGTCCGGCAGCCAGTCAGCATGGAGCCGGGAGAACTCAGCCATTTCCGCCAGCAACTCTTCTCCCGCTCGCTGGAAAGCCAGCCGCAACAGCGGCTCTCTTGTCTCCCGCACCCAGTCATAGTCCACCCGGTCGGGATTTTCATATCGGGCGGTGACCAATTCCTCCCCGGTCAGCAGGCCCCGCTCTGCCAAATCCTCTAGGTCGATAAACAGGGGATTACCTGCGCGGGAGGAGGGGGACATATAGGGAGAAGGGATTCCCTGAACAGGACCCAGGGGCAGCAGCTGCCAATAGCGTCCGCCGGCGTCCCGGAGGAAGTCCACAAACTGCCGAGCCTCGCGCCCCATGGAACCAATTCCATAGGGGCCGGGCAGGGAAGAGAGGTGCAGCACCACTCCGCTGGAACGGGTAAACATAAGCATCGTCCTTTCCTATATACACTGACGGCAAACGCCGGAATCAGTTGGTTTTAGTTGTTGCCTGACGGAATTATTATATCTCGGGCGGCTGCCCTCTGTCAATCGGAAGAAGGACGAAAATCGTCGGCAAACCCTGTCCCAATAGAAAATTTGTAAATTTTCCATTTTTTATCTTGGCAACCTGAATAAATTCATGTATAATAGATGAAAATCCCCCACAGAGAGGTGAATTATCTTGGAGCATCTGACCTTTTCAATGGAAAATTATCTGGAGGCGGTCTATGAACTGTCCTATGATACCGGCAGCGCCCGCGTCAGCGACATCGCCTCCCGGCTCCACGTCTCCAAGGCCAGCGTGAACAACGCCATGAATGTGCTGGCCGAAAAGGGGCTGGTGGAAAATCAGAAATATCGTGCCATCCGGCTGACGGAGGAGGGCAAACGGCTGGCCTCCAGTACCTCCAATAAGCACGTCATCCTACAGACACTCCTCCATAAGGTGATGGGTGTCAGCAACGCCGTGGCCAGCGAGGACGCCTGTGCTATCGAACACGTCATCAGCCAGGAGTCCGCCGACAAAATTCTGACCTTCCTGCTGGAGAGGGGCATCGACCCTCCTCTGTTGCGGTGAACGGGACGTGAGCCGTCAGCTGAGCCGCTGTCAGCTCATCGAGCGGAGCATCATCAAGAAATACCGCAAGGAGCTTTGGAACCCCTTTGTTGCGGCGGTGAAGCGCTATGAGCTGATCTCTCCCGGCGACCGGATCGCCATATGTATCTCCGGGGGTAAGGACTCCATGCTGATGGCAAAGCTGTTTCAGCAGCTCCTCAGGGTGACGGACATCCCCTTCTCGGTGGAATTCCTGGCCATGGATCCGGGATATGCCCCGGAAAACAGGCAAAAGCTGCTGGATAATGCCGCCCTTCTCGAAGTCCCCCTGCAGGTTTTTGAAAGCGGTATCTTCTCTGTCGTTGGCGCCGCCGGTCACTCTCCCTGCTATCTCTGCGCCCGGATGCGCCGGGGACACCTCTACAGCCAGGCCAGGGAATTAGGCTGCAACAAGATCGCCCTGGGCCACCACTTTAGTGACGTAGTGGAAACCACCGTCATGGGAATGCTCTATGGCGGTCAGCTGCAGGCCATGATGCCAAAGCTGCACAGCGTCAACTTTCCCGGCATGGAGCTGATCCGCCCTATGTACTGCATCCACGAGCGTGACATTCTGGCCTGGAAGCGCTACAATGGGCTGGAATTTCTGGCCTGCGCCTGCCAGCTGACCCAGGCAGCGGCCATTGACTCCAGCGTCTCTAAGCGGCAGAAGGTCAAGGAACTGCTGGCAGATCTGACCCGAGAAAATTCCCAGGTGGAAAAGAATGTATTCAAGGCCATTCACGGTGTTCAGCTAGACACTTTCCCTGGCTATAAGACCCACGGAGAGCTGCACAGCTTTCTGGAGCAGTATGATGAACCGGAGAACGGGGGACACCTCTGACGCGACCGCAGCGCGGAGACGTCCCCTTTTGCCAATATTCAGCATCAAACCAGGGTTGACGTTTTGATAGGGCTTTGGTATACTGCAATAGTATCTCTATATGATTATACCCCTGCCCTTGCCAGGTCTGTATGTCAGGATAGGAGGCAAGTATATGAGCAAAAAGTTTGTCCCAGACAACCAGAGCATCGTCAGCTTCAGCCTGATGGGGCCGGAGAGCGGCGCACCTTGCCAGGTGGACTCTAACGATGGGAGGATTACCCGCATTCGTCCCTATTTCTACGACAAAGCATACACCGAAAAATATTGTAATCCCTGGAAAATTGAAGCCAGAGGCAAAACCTTCCGTGCGCCCGATCGGGTGACCATCACTCCCTTCGGACTGGGGTATAAGTCCCGTGTATACTCTCCCAACCGGGTGAAATACTGCCTGAAACGGGTGGACTGGGATCCAAACGGCCAGCGGAACCCCCAAAATCGGGGCAAATCCAAATATGTCCGTATCAGCTGGGATGAGGCCGCCCAGTTGGCCGCTGATGAGCTGAAGCGTATCAAGCGGGAATATGGCCCGGAGGCCGTCCTCTGCCAGGCGGATATGCACGGCGAGGGCAAGAATGTGGCGCCCAGCCATGGCTGCCCCAACCGTCTGCTCTCCCTCATGGGGGGTTATACCCTTCAGATGCGGAATATGGACAGCTGGGAAGGCTGGTTCTGGGGCGCTAAATATGTCTGGGGGTGTGAGCCGGTAGGCGAGATGGCCCCCCAGACCAACCTCTATCCAGACATCGCAAAAAATGCCGACCTGCTGCTCTTCTGGGGCTGTGACCCGGAGACTACTCCGTTGGGTGTGGTCAGTCATATGCCCAGCCGACTGTGCTACTGGCTCTCAGAAATCGGTCTGAAGAGCGTCTATGTCTGCCCTGATCTGAATTACGGGGCCGCCGTCCATGCCGACAAGTGGATCCCCATCCTGCCCAACACAGACGTGGCCCTTCAGCTGGCCATCGCCTATGTGTGGATCACCGAGGATACCTATGACAAGGAATATATCGCCACCCATGCTTACGGCTTTGACAAATTTGAGGACTACGTCCTGGGCCGGGAGGACGGCATCCCCAAGACGCCGGAGTGGGCCTCGGAGAAGTGCGGCGTCAAAGAGTGGACCATCAAGGCCCTGGCCCGTGACTGGGCGAAGAAGACCGCCAGCATTATCCATGGCAACGGCGGCTGCTACATCCGTGGGCCATATTCCTCAGAGCCAGCCCGGTTGGAGGTCATGCTTCTGGGAATGCGGGGCGTGGGCAAGCCCGGCGTCCATCAGGCCAAGATGATTGAGTGGAATCTGTGGAACAAGGACTATCCCGTTCCCTATCAGGGCAAATTTGTCCCCAAAATCACCGCCATCGCCGATGCGCTGCGGCCGGTGGACGGGGACGTAGAATCCCACATCAATATCGCGGGCCGGTTCCAGCTCACCGAGGCACAGAAGGAGAGAGCCCCGGAGCTGATTGATCTGTTCAAGCAGCTCCCCGCTCCCCAGCAGTTCATCCCCCGGTGCTGCATCCACAAGGCCATTCTGGAGGGCCACGCCGAATGGAGGGGCCTGCAGTGCTTCTCCTCCAGCCAGCAGCCTGTAGGGGATAACTACCGCTATCCCACCCAGCAGTACCAGTTTAAGGAGATGCAGTACCCCCGCCCCGGCCTCTCCCGGGTCCACATGATTTGGACGGACGCCCCCTGCCAGGTTACCTGCTGGAACGATGGCAACCTGACCGCCAAGGCGTTTCAAGATCCCTCCATTGAGACGATTATTGCCCAGCACCCCTGGCTGGAAAATGACTGTTACTTTGCTGATTTGATTTTCCCAGTGGTCACCAAGCACGAGATGAACGACCTGGGTAACGATATGTCCTCCGGCGCCTTCACTTCCATCTATTTGGAGGAGCCATGCTGCCCGCCGGTGGGGGACTCCGTTTCCGACTTTGATGTCTGCGCCCGGGTGGCAGAAAAGCTGGGACCGGAGTACTACGCGGCTTATACCGGCAATATGAGCGAGAAGGATCGGGTACGCTTCTTCTACAAGGCCACCGGCTGCGAGGAATACATGACCTGGGAGGAATTCCGGCGACGGAAGATCTTCGTTGTCCCCTGCAAGGAGCAGGAGGAAATAGATGCCCTGCCTGCCGGTCTTTACAATTTTTACCAGGATCCGGAACGCAATCCTCTGTCTACCCCAACTGGCAAGCTGGAGTACTACTCCACCGAGATTGCGAAGTACACCCCCGACGATCCGGAACGTCTCCCTGTTCCCCACTGGGTGGAGAAGAGCGAGAGCCATGATGAGCGGCTGTCCTCCCAGCGGGCGGAGAAATATCCCCTGCTATGTATGTCGAACCATGGCCGCTGGCGGATGCACGCCCAGTGCGATGACATCATCTGGAACCGGGAGGTGGAAACCATGAAGATCCGGGGCAAGGACGGCTACCAGTATGAGCCGGTGTGGATCCACACCTCCGAGGCGGCCAAACGGGGTATCTCCCACGGCGATATCGTGAAGGTATTCAACGAGCGGGGGACTGTCCTCTGCGGTGCCTACGTCACCGAACGTCTGATCCCCCACACCTGCTATGTGGACCATGGCGCCCGGTTGGATCCCATCATCCCCGGTGTGCTGGATCGGGGCGGATGCATCAACTCCATCACCCCAACCTCCATCATCTCAAAAAACGCCACCGGCATGGCGGTGTCCGGCTTCCTGGTGGAGGTAGCCAAGGTCACGGATGAGGAGATGTCGGGCTGGATGCGGGACTATCCCGAGGCCTTTGCCCGGAAGGTAGATCCTGCCGCCGGGGTGTGTCTGGCAGGTTGGCTGCTGAATTCAGATGGGGCAGAAAAAAAGGAGACTGCGGTATGAAGGCCTTTGTCATTGATGTAGCCAAGTGCAGCGGCTGCTATAACTGCCAGCTGGCCTGTAAGGACGAACACGTAGGTAACGACTGGTCGCCCTACGCCGCCCCCCAGCCGGAAATCGGTCACTTCTGGTGCCGGGTGGATGACCATCCCATTGGCACCATCCCCAAGGTTCGCATCCACTATATCTCCCACCTGTGCAATCACTGCCGCCATGCCCCGTGCATCAGGGCCTCCGGCGGAGCGGTTTACCGCCGGGACGATGGCCTGGTGATTATTGATCCAGAGAAGGCCAGGGGCCGCCGGGATCTGCTGAAATCCTGCCCCTATGGGGCCATATACTGGAATGAAGAGTTGAATCTTCCCCAGAAGTGTACCGGCTGTGCCCATCTGCTGGATCACGGAGCAAAACTCCCCCGCTGCGTGGAGGCCTGCCCTACTGATGCCATGCAGTTTGGCGAGGAAGCTGCGCTTCAAGACTACATCGAAGGGGCAACAGTAATGCAGCCGGAAACGGGCTGCGCTCCCCGGGTCTACTACCGCAACATTCCCGGACTGTTTATCGGTGGCACCGTCTATGACCCGGTGGAGAAGGAGGTCATTATCGGTGCCCGTTGTATCCTGACCTCCGGTGGCAAGCACTGGGAGGTGTACACTGATGATTACGGTGATTTCTGGTTCAACGACCTGCCTGTGGGCGTCTTTGATTTGGTCATCCACGCCCCCGGTTACGAGTACAAAGTCTTTGACGGGCTGCGGAGCAGGGAACAACAAAATCTGGGAGACATCCCCTTGCTGCGGGAGGAGCAGCCATGACAAAGAAGGAGGATATGCTTGCCCTGCAGAATGACCCGCAAATACATTACAACTGCGCTCAATCGGTACTCATCCCCTTTGCCGAAGATCTGGGCATCACCCGTGAGCAGGCTGCCGCCCTGACCCGGAACTTTGGCGGTGGGATGGGATGCGGCTCCGTCTGCGGGGCGCTGACCGGGGCGCTGATGGCCCTGGGATATCTGGAGTCATCCCTACAGAAGCGGGATGAGCTGATGCGGCGCTTTCAGGCAGAAAACGGTGCCGTCAACTGCGCTGACCTGCTGAAAGCGGCGGCGGGGCGGGGAGAGTCCAAAAAGGTCTGCTGTAACCGCATGGTGGCCCAATGCCTAGACTTTGTCTGTGAGACGTTGGCAGAGGCATCGCAGGAAACAGGCAAAGACGGCTGACTGGTGCAAAAACAAGCCCAAACAATATATTAAAGGCCGTTCCCTGCCGGGAACGGCCTTTAATAATAAGGATGGAGGATAGAATGAAAAGAAGCTCTTGTCACTACACTCATAGTATAACCCGGGAATGTTACAGAAGTTCACAAGAAGATGTTACAGAAGTATGAAATTCAGAGAATTTTTTGCTTTTTCTCCCGAAGCCCTTCAAAAAAAGCCATAAGCAGGCCTTTGCAGTCCTCCTCCAGCAGTCCTCCATAGATTTGGGGCCGGTGTCCCAGCCCTTCCTCCTGAAGGGCCAGCACAGATCCCAGGCAGCCTGCCCTGGTATCTGCTGCACCATACCACACCTGGCCCATCCGGGCGTTGAGAATGGCCCCGGCGCACATGGCACACGGCTCCAGCGTGACATAGAGGGTACAGTCTGAGAGCCGCCAGCGGCCCAGACTGCCGCAGGCCTGCCGGATGGCCTCCATCTCGGCGTGAGCGGAGGCATCCCTCCGTTCCTCCCGGCGGTTCCGGCCCCGGCCTACAATTTTATTGCCGCAGACCACCACGCAGCCCACCGGCACGTCCCCCGTCTCCAGGGCATCCCGGGCCAGTGCCAGCGCCTGCCGCATATAGTCCTGATGGGTCATGTCTCCGTCCTCTCCGATGCCCGCTGCAGCGGACGCTCCATGGGCAGATAGGTGGAAAAGTCGTTCGGATACCGCTCCCCTGTCCTGACAAAGCAATTTTTTGCCCAAAAGGCCTCGCTCTGGGGGTTGCCCTCGTCGATGGCCAACCGTATCCGCTCAAATCCCCAGCCGCGCAGACAGTCCGCGATCTCGCCCATCAGAGCTGTGGCGACGCCCCGCCCCTGATCGGCGGCCCGCAGCATAAACAGGCCGATATACGCCACGCCGTCCCCAGGGTAATCGAGGATCAGATCCATGACGGCGATCAGTCCGTCCTCCGCAAAAAAGCCCACAAACAGTTTGTCCCGGCGTTCCTTGCCCGGCGGCAGAACTTCAAGATCCTCCAGAATGCTTTCCCGCGTCACGAAGGGGGGATGATGCCGGTAAAAGGCCGGATTTCCGGCGCACAGGGCAAAGACCTGTTCCACGTCCGTCGGGACGAGCCGTCTCACCGTATATACACTGGACAGGCTGCGTATCTCCAAACCGGTTTTCCTCCCTGACAGGTCGGGCGTCTCACCCGGTGACCTTCACCGTCCAGCCGAAGGTATCCTCCACCTTGCCCCACTGGATGCCGGTGAGCGTGTCATACAGTCGCTGGGTCATAGGGCCAATCTGTCCGCCGCAGACAACGATGTGCTTCTCGCCCCAGCCCAACTCGCCAATGGGAGAGACTACGGCGGCGGTGCCAGTACCCCAAGCCTCCTCCAGCGCGCCGCTCTCGGCAGCGTCAAACAGCTCTTCAGCGGAAATCAGCCGCTCCTCTACAGGTACGCCCCAGCTTTTCATCAGTTCGATGCAGGACTTCCTGGTGATGCCCGGCAGGACAGATCCGGTGAGGGCAGGAGTGACTACAGTCCCATTGATCTTAAACATGACGTTCATGGAGCCGACTTCCTCAATATACTTCCGCTCCACGCCGTCCAGCCACAGTACCTGGGCATAGCCCAACTCTTCGGCCCGCTCACCAGCCCGGATGGAGGCAGCGTAGTTGCCGCCGCACTTGGTGAAACCGGTGCCGCCACGTACAGCTCGGACGTCCTCCGTTTCCATGTAAATGCGGACAGGATCCAGACCCGCCGCATAGTAGCAGCCGGAAGGGGAGCAGATCACAACAAAGCTATAGGTCTTGGAGGCGTGGACGCCCAGGGTGGCATCAGTGGCGAAAATAAAGGGCCGGATGTAGAGGGAGGTATCCGGAGAGTGAGGTACCCAATCCTGCTCCAGCTCTACCAGTGTCTTGATGGCCTCCACAAACAGCGCCTCGTCTACCTCCGGAATGCACATCCGGCGGCAGGAGTTGTTCAGCCGGCGGGCATTCTCGATGGGCCGGAACAGCTGGATTGAGCCGTTCTCTGCCCGGTATGCCTTCAGCCCCTCAAAAATCTCCTGGGCATAATGGAACACCATGCAGGAGGGGTCGAGGGAAAAGGGGCCGTATGGTACGATACGGGGATCGTGCCAGCCCTGACCATCGGTGTAGTCCATCAGAAACATATGATCGGTGAAATAATTGCCGAAGCCCAGCTGGTCATCCGGTGTCTTGGGCTTTAAAGTCTCCGCCCGCTGGATTTTGATCTGCTGCATGGCAGCATTCCTCCTCTGAAATGGATTTTATCTGTGGCGGCACTCCGGGGACAGCCCCTCAACGCCGCCATGGCAGGAAAAGAGATTATCTTATATGATATATTATAGCGGCCTATCCCGCAGTTTGCAAGGGAAATCAAAAAAATTCCGTAAAGAAAAGAAAATAGATCTGCCCCAAAACGGCTGAAATAATGTGAAGCAGGCTCTTCCCGGCAGAACGGAACTCAGGCTGCAGGCCTGTCTAACGAACCGGCTGCCGTGATGATAAAGAAACAGCACACTGCATGCTTTCGCTTTGCTGTGTGCTGTCATTTCCTGAAGAGGGGAATACTACATGGCTGCTAACCGAGTGACATTGACCGCAACAGGGAGTTTTCCACGCACCGGATTCAATTATAGCTGAACCCGGTGATAGACCTTTTTGCCCTTTTTGATGAGCAGCCCCCGGCCGGTGAGGGCCCCCCGGCTGTAGGTTGTGCCGATATCCGTGATTTTTTGGCTGTTCACTTGAATGCCCCCCTGTTGGATCAGCCGCCGTCCCTCCCCACGGGAGGGGGCCAGCCCAGCCCGTACCAGCAGGGAGATAATGTCTATGCCGCCTTCCGGCACGTCCTCCGGGTCAAGGGTGGTGGTTGGGACATTGGACAGATCCCCCCCCTGGGAGAAAAGACCCCGGGCCGTCTGTTGGGCCTGCTCCGCTTCCTGCCGGCCATGCACCAAGCTGGTCAGCTCAAAGGCCAAAATCTCCTTGGCCCGGTTCAGCTGGCTGCCCTCCCAGTTCTCCATAGTCTGGATCTCCTCCAGCGGCAGGAATGTCAGCATCTTCAGACATTTGATAACATCGGCGTCACCCACATTCCGCCAGGACTGGGAAAAATCATAGGGGCTGGTCTTGTGGGCGTCCAGCCAGACAGCATTTCCGGCAGTCTTACCCATCTTGTTGCCCTGGGCGTCTGTCAGCAGGGTAATGGTCATGGCG
>CAYUUP010000043.1:0-12927 GCA_964447925.1 uncultured Oscillospiraceae bacterium | reverse complement strand
TGGTGCCGTCCTCCCAGACCTCGCCGATGACCATGGCATCCGGCTTCTCCTTCCGAACCGCCCGGTGGATCCCGGCCACAAACTCATCCGGCAGTTCATCGGCCACATCCAGCCGCCAGCCGTCGGCCCCGGCCCGGAGCCAGCGGCGCACCACGGAATCCTCTCCCTCATAGATGAACCGGCGATAGCTCTCGTTCGTCTTGTTCACCGCTGGCAGGGAGTAGATGCCCCACCAGCTCTCGTATTTGTCGGGCCAGTGGGTGAAGCTGAACCAGTCATAATAGGGTGAGAGTCTGCTCTGAGCCGCCCCCGACGGGCCATAAGCGCCATCACCGTTGAAATATCGGCTGACATAGCCCACGTGGTTGAATACACCATCCAGCAGGATCCGCATTCCCCGGCGGTGGGCCTCCCGACACAGCCGGGCGAAGTCCGCCTCCCCGCCCAACATAGGGTCAATGCGGGAGTAGTCCGCTGTGCCGTACCGGTGGTTCTCCGCTGCCTCAAAGATAGGGCAGAGATAGATCGTCTCTACCCCCAGCTCAGCCAGATCGTCCAGCTTTTCCGTGATGCCAGCCAGGTTCCCGCCAAAAAAGTCCCGGTTCCGCACCTCTCCCTTGGCATCCGGGCGGTACTCCGGCTCCTCGCTCCAGTCCTGGTGGATGGTGCGCCCGCCCACCATGCCAGTGGGGTCTGGAATTTGGGTACGGCAAAAGCGGTCGGGAAAGATCTGATAGCACATCCCCTGGCCAAACCAGTCCGGCACTACGTCCGTTTCATTGTCATAGACAGTAAGCTGGTACTCCGGGGAGTCCCACTGCCGTCCGCCAAAGCCTTCCAGCCGGAAGGAATACCATATCAGCCCCACATAGCCGCCAGGATCCAGTACACAGGAGAAGGCATCTACACCGCCCTGGGTGGACTGCCAGGGCATAGGCAGGACAATGGCGGCATCCTCCCGCTGCTCGAGCCGGGCGGTGAGCCAGCCACGGGAAAAGCCCTGCCGCCGAGCCGGGCGGAGGGTAAAAGTTACATTTTTCCCCTTTGGCACGGCTCCGTAGGGGGATTTATCGTGGCTATCCCGTGGGTCAAAGATAGGGTTCAAGGGCAGCATTCCTCCCTCTGTTTCTCTCTTAATCGAAACCAAAGCCATAGTAGCCAGTCAGCCGGGCAAAGGAGGTGTCCCCGTCCCGGCAGAGCATCTGACCATAGCGGCGCACCTGCCCCCCCAAGGACTCTCCCAGGAAGGCAGGCGTCCGCACCCGGAGAGCGGGGGCAGGCAGAGCGGACACCAGCAGTCCCATTCCCCAGAGGAGGGCCTCCTCCGGGCAGAGCAGCTCCTGCACCAGCAGTGTCCCGTCTTCGGCGTACTCGCAGGCGGCGCAGCCCGACCCCGCCGGGGTGTCCAGCAGGAAAAGCCCCCCGCCGGTATCCGCGCACAGCCGCTGCTGATAGCAGATGCCGGTGGTGTCGAACTGCATAAAAAAGCCGCCCCGCAGAAAGTGGTTCCGAACATTATTATATTCCTCCGCCCCAGCAGGGTGCAGACTCCCCCGCCCCTCCGGCACTTTTCCAGTAAGCAGGCAGATCTCCCTGAGATAAAAGCAGTCCCGATAGCCAATACGGGCGGTGTAATAGGGAAAAAGGCTATCCTCCGCCGGACAGAGGGAATTACAGACAAAACCACGGTCAAAATCCGTCTGAATGGCGGCCCGCATAACAGCGGAGCCGATGCCCCGGTTGCGGAATTGGGGCCAGGCAGCCAGTGCGTAGGTGATGCTGGCAGGCAGAAGACTGCCGTCCGGGAAAGACATCCCACCCATGGGTACCTGGTAGATGGCGGCGGCCAATTGCCCCTTCATCCAGCCGGTCATAATGTGGTCAGGCTGTCCATAAGATGCGAAAAAGCCCTTGATATAATCCAGCCTGTCCCCAAAGACGGCCTGCCACAGGCGGATCAGCTCCTCCCGGTCCTCCGTGCGTCCTTGCCGAATACGCAGCCCCGGAACCGGCGGAGCAGACACGATGGGGGAACTCAAGGCAGCTCCTTCCACTGGGCAGTGTACTTCTCCACCAGAAATTCCGGGTGGTAGGAGGACTTGGCCTTACGGATATTGGGCAGCCCCATGTCATCCTCTCGGTTGATATAGATAATGCCTGGATATTTCTTCCGGATATGGCGGACAAATTCCCGGTTCAGAATGGCATAGGCCCCCTGGACATCCGCCAAGGATTTTTCAAAGTGAACTACAAAGGTGTCGGAATTGAGCCGCTCACCAATGGTATAGCCCAGCATCTGCCCCCCTGCCCGGAGGACGCCGCCCTCCAGCATCAAGGCGTCATAGCCGTCGAAGGCCCGGTGGAGTGCGATCCGCTCCATCTCCATCTGGGCGGCTCCGGTATGTCCCTCTGCCGCCCAGATGCGGGTGAACTCGGTACATTCATCAAGCCCCGCCGCCGTCAGCGGCTCAAAGCTCCAATCCGGGTAATTCTCCACAAATCGGTTGATATGGTTCCGCTTAGAGGCCAGTTTTTTCCCCGACAGGGAGTCCAGCTTGTCCGCAGAGTAAATATAGTCGTAAAGTTTCCGATCCTCTGTCAGGTTGAAGGCCTCCGGGCAGAGAAAATTCAGCACCTCCACGTGATGGCGCAGCACGCCGCACAGTCGCAGGGCGGCCCCGAAGTGGGCGGCGTCCTCCCGCAGAGCCTGGAGGACGGGGGCCGCTTCCCCGCCTCCAACGGGGTAGAAGTAATAGGGGGAACCCCCCTGCCAGAGCCGCACCGCCAGGCAACCGTCCACAAGGGCAGCCTCCTGGGGATAGGCATCGTTCCAAATATAGAGATTGGTAAAGTTGTAATCTGCGCTCCGGCTGTTTTCCTGCTCCAGCAGAGGCAGCACCCACTGCCGATCCTGGAGGGTCAGCCGTTGAAAGGGGATCTCCATACAAATTCTCCTGTTGCTCTAAAAAGGTTTGGATACCATTATTTTAAGTCATTTTCGGCACACTGTCAAGGCCATCCCCCAGGGCTTTCCGGAGCCGCTGTGGGTGTTACAATGATGTAAACCGTTTTCTTAAGGTGGCATTGCATGAATGCAGGGCTTGCCAAACCATGGACTTCCAACGGATTATCCGCACGGCGCCGCACCAGGGTCCCCCTTTCATCGTTTCACATCTTGCTCCGCCATAGAATTTTTGAAATTCCCCCTTTGGCCGGTACCTTTTCCGCCCATGGGCATAGGCTGGAGAAACGGCAGCTAAAAGGGAGGGCCACAGCATGGAATACAGCATACAAACCGATGAAGCGGAGGCCTTTGCTCGGGTGTGGAAACGAGTGGAGGGGGACTGGGGCCCCAGTTGCCCCATTCAGCCCACGGCGGCAGAGCAGGTGCCGGAACAAGCGCAGCTGGCCGCCAGCCCGGAGCATTCCCTCCCCCTGGGACCCAGCTCTGCCGCGCAGGGGGATTTTCTTCAGAAGCAGATCCGGCAGGAGCTGCGGCGATGGCGTACCTACGGGCAGCTTTCCGCAGGAGACAGCAGCATTGTCGTACTCTCCCGCCAGGCACTCCGCCGGGCCAAGCGGCTGTCCGCCGCCTGGCTGCTGATCTCCGGCTTTCGCTTTCTGCCCATAAGCCAGGCCGCTCCCATGACCTGGGTCTGCCGGGAGGATGGTCTGCGCCTGCTCTTCCGACAAGAACAGCTGGGACAGATGGCTTACGCCGCCCGGGCCAAGGGCAACCCCGACCCAGAGCTGGCCCGGCTCTTCCTAGATCTGGCGGAAGACTGCGCCGGGGCGCAGCAGGTCATCCGGCGAGTACTGGAAAATATAAAGGGCTACCCCTGACGAGGTAGCCCTTTCAATATGTCAGCTATCCGATACGTGTGGCAACACCATATAGCAGTGAGGCCTTTCTCTTATATTTTCTTTCCCCGGGACGCCAGATACTTCTTGACCATCAGGGCCACCTTGAAAGTGATAGCGTCATCGAACTCTCGCAGATCCAGGCCGGTGATTTTTTTGATCTTGTCCAGCCGGTAAACCAGGGTGTTCCGGTGGACAAAGAGCTTCCGGGCCGTCTCTGAGACGTTCAGGTTGTTCTCAAAAAAGCGGTTGATGGTGAAGAGGGTATCCTGATCCAGCGCGGTGATGGGGTTGATCTTGAATACCTCCTGAAGGAACTTCTCACACAGGGTGGTGGGGAGCTGATAGACCAGCCGCCCGATGCCCAGGTTTTCGTAATTGACGATGGTCCGCTCCACCTCAAAGACCTTGCTGACTTCAATGGCCAGCTGGGCCTCCTTATAGGCCCGAGACAGCTCCTGGACATGACCCACCACGGAGCCGATGCCGATGACAACCTTCAGCTCGAGTTCATTCGCCACAGTGTCCTCAATCTGCTTAGCTAACTTATAGAGGGTCTTTCCGTCCACACCCTCGGGCACCTGCTTGATGAGGGCCACGTCTGTCTCAGTGAGCGCAAGTACAAAGTCGGTCTGACGCTCTGGGAACAGGGCCTGCACCGTGTCGAACACCGCCATGTCCGCAGTGGCAGTCTGGCGGATCAGCAGGACAACCCTGGGGACATCGGAGGGGAAGTGCAGCTCCTTGGCCCGGACATAGATGTCACCCATGAGGATATTATCGCAGATAATACTCTTGACAAAGGCGGCCCGGTCATGCTTCTCCTCATAATATGCCTTGGCCTCGTTGAGAGCAACCACGGCCATGGAGCAAATCAGGCGGGACTTCTCGTCCTCCCCAGAGACGAAGGCAGCATAATCAAACTGGACGCCCCAGCTAGCCAGAGCCTTGTAGGTATTCCCTCCGGCGGTGACGATATTCTCATGCTCACCGGAAAGGGCCCGGACACCGGCAGGAAGGGTGGAACCCACCTGGCCCGGCTCATTGCAGGCTATGATAGCACCGTTGGCGTCAATTACGCCTAAGGTGCAGCCAGAGATCTCCTTCATCTGGGAGACAACACTTTGAAAGATACGGCTGGACATTGCGGTCATCCCTTTCTTCTGGTTTTATCGTGTAATCTGTCCTTCAACGTCTGCGACAGTTGTGCGGCGTTTCTTTTATTTTAACAGGAATCCAGGTCGATTTCAATAGGCGGGGCAAAAAAATTTGTCTAAATCGACGAAATCATGTCAGCAGCGCCCGGACGGCAGTCTCCTCCGTCTCAGAAAGCCACCTCCAATCCCCCGGTTCCAACCCCTCGTCCAGGGCCAGCGGGCCAAAAGATGTCCGCAGCAGAGCTGTCACCGGCTTGCCCCGGGCAGCCAGCATTCGCCGTACCTGGTGATACTTCCCCTCCCGGAGGGTGACCCGGCAGCGGCCCGGCCCCAAATCCTCCAGCAGAGCAGGCAGACAAACTGTACCATCGGCCAGCGTCAGTCCTCCAGCAAAGGCAGCAATGTCCGTCTCGTCCACCCGACCGTCGATCTCCGCCAAATAGTTTTTCTCCACGTGGCGGGCAGGAGAGAGCAGCCGGTGGGCCAGTTCGCCGTGGTCAGTCAGCAGCAGCAGGCCACGGGTATCCTTGTCCAGCCGCCCCACCGGGAAGAGGCCCAGTCTCTGCACCTCGGTTGGGAGGAGTTCCAGCACCGTGGGCTGATGGGCATCCCGGACAGCTGTCACCACTCCGGCGGGCTTATACAGCAGGATATAGTGATACTGCCGCCAGAGGACGGGCTGCCCATCTACTGTAACCAGCGTCTTCTCCGGGTCGATTTTTTCTTCGGCGCGGGTGAGGGGAGCGCCCCCCATCCGCACCCGGCCCTGCCGGATCAGTCCTTTTGCCTCCCTGCGGGAATAACCGGCATCTGACAGCAGCTTATCCAAGCGAACAGGCACGGACATCTTGCCCCTTCTCTCCCCGCTCACCGCACCTGGCCTTCGCCATAGATCACATACTTGCCGGTGGTCAGCGCCTCCAGCCCCATGGGCCCCCGGGCGTGGAGCTTCTGGGTGGAAATGCCGATCTCCGCCCCAAGTCCAAATTCAAAGCCATCAGTAAAGCGGGTGGACGCATTGACATATACTGCGGCGGCGTCCACCTCTTTTAGGAATTTCTGGGCAGTGAAATAGTTTGAGGTGACGATACACTCAGAATGGCCGGTGCCATGCTTTGCAATAAAGCGGATAGCATCATCCACATCGTTTACAACCTTGACAGAGAGGATATAGTCACCATATTCAGTGTCCCAGTCCTCCTTGGTGGCGTGAACCACGCAGTCCCCCAGCACCTCACGAACCCGGCGGCAGCCTCGAATCTCCACCTGTTTTTTGTCCAGGAAGTGCTTTGCCATCGGCAGGAAGTCCGGCGCCACCCCCTGGGCCACCAACAGGGTTTCCGCCGCATTGCAGACGGAGGGGCGGGAACACTTGGCGTTATAGATGATCTCCGCCGCCATCTGGAGGTCAGCGTCCTCATCCACATAGACGTGGCAGACACCCACGCCGGTCTGTATCACAGGAACACGGGCATTCTCCACCACCGAGCGGATCAGTCCTGCCCCGCCCCGGGGGATCAGCACATCCAGCGCAGAGAGGGACATCAGCTCCTGGGCAGAAGCCCGACTCGTGTCCTGCACCAGGGCAATACAGTCCTCCGGCAGGCCGCAGTCCGTCAGCGCCCGGCGCATCAATTCCGCAAGGGCCTGATTGGTGCGGAAAGCCTCCTTTCCCCCCCGAAGGATAGCAGCATTACCCGACTTCAGGCAGAGTGCGGCGGCATCCACCGTCACGTTGGGACGGGACTCATAGATGATGCCGATGACCCCCAGGGGTACCCGCTGAAAGCCGATGAGCAGCCCATTGGGACGGCGCTCCATTCTGTCGATGGCTCCAACGGGATCGGGGAGGGCGGCCACCTGGCGCACCCCCTCGGCGATACCCTCCAGCCGCTGGGGAGAGAGGGCCAGCCGGTCCTGGAGGGAGGGCCGCATCCCCGCCTCCCGGGCAGCCCTCATATCCTCCTCATTGGCGGCCAAAATCTCCTCCTGACGGAGGGAAAGATCATTCGCAATCGCCAGCAGCGCCCGATTTTTGTCCTCTGTCAGCATCACGGCCAAGATGCGGGCAGCCTCCTTGGACCGTCTGCCCTGAAGCTCCAACTCGGTCATAACAGCAACAACTCCTTCTCTCAACTTTATCCTGTTCATATCACGGCATAAACCGGCTTGCCCAAAAGAGGAAGCGGCCTCCCGCGTACAGAGGGATCCTCTCAGTCGGGGCGTCCCGCAGCATTCCTACGCCCCCGGAAGAGGGTGCCAACCGGCTTGCCCTCTGCCAGGTCATAAAGATCCTCCGGCCGGTCACCCCGGGTCAGCACCACATCAATGCCCCGGCTGGTGGCCAGTTGAGCGGCGGCCAGCTTGGTCATCATACCGCCGGTACCCAGCCCGGAGACTGTCCCCCCGGCCATGGCCCAGATTTCCGGCGTCAGCTTCTCCACGACATCCATCCGGCGGGCATTGGGATTGCGGTGAGGATCGTCCTCATAGAGTCCGTCGATGTCGGAGAGCAGCACCAACAGGTCAGCCCGGCACAGGTCAGCCACCACTGCGGAGAGGCTGTCGTTGTCTCCCAGCACCTTCCTATGGCCTGTTTCAATTTCCGCCGAGGATACGGAGTCATTTTCATTCACCACAGGGATGACGCCTAACTCCAGCAGCGCAGAGAAAGTGGCGGAGAGGTGAAACCTGCGTCCCTCATCATCCACGTCATCCTCACTGAGCAGAATCTGCCCCGCTGTCTGGCCGTACTCGCCGAAGAAGGTATCGTAGAGGTGCATCATGGCGCACTGGCCCACGGCGGCGGCGGCCTGCTTCTGCCGCAGTTCAGTGGGGCGGGCAGTCAGGCCCAGCCGGTTCAGGCTGAAGCCAATCGCCCCGGAGGACACCAGAATCACCTGATGCCCCATCCCCTTGAGATCGGCCAGCACCCGGCACAGCCGCTCCATATTCCGCAAATTGCGGCTGCCGTCTTCCCGGATCAGGGTAGAGGTTCCCACCTTTACCACCAGCCGGATGCGTTCCTGCATCTCTGCCATCCTCCCTGTCTGCCCCTCGACTCTCCCGTCCCCGGTTTCCGGGGACGGGTTTCCTGCGGAGGAGCGCTTATGTTACAATAACTTTAGCACAAAACCTCACAGTTGGCAACAGCAAACAGGAGAAAAATTCTGACTGTCTTCGTTGACGATAGCGGCGCGCTCCGGCAGAACGGGGCAAATCTTTGTCGGGAGACAGTTTTGCCGTCGAAACCAGTTCTTTAAAAATCACTTTTTCAAAATTTGTCCCTTTCTGCCGCAAAAACAGCAAAAAAACTTCCTCAAATACTGGATTTGCTGTTGAAATATCGTCGAAAATAGATTAGAATAAAGGGGACGGAAAAGGAGGAAGCTGGGAGTGTTGAATCTTGTGCTGGTGGAGCCGGAGATACCGCAGAATACCGGCAACGTAGCCCGAACCTGCGCCGCCACAGGCTGTCGCCTCCACCTGGTGCGGCCCCTGGGCTTTGATATCAGTGAGCGGGCCGTCCGCCGGGCGGGGCTGGATTACTGGCCTATGGTGGATCTCCATGTGTGGGACAGCCTGGATGCGCTGTTTTCTGCCTGCCCGGAGGCAGGGAAAGACCTGTGGCTTGCCACCACCAAAGCCCCCCGCCCCTATTCCCAGGCGGAATTTCGGGACGGCTGCTGGATCTTCTTCGGCAAGGAGACCGCCGGTCTGCCGGAGTGGTTCCGGGAGCGCCACCGGGAGCGCTGCATCCGCATCCCCATGCGGCAGGAGGCACGGAGCCTGAATCTGTCCAACTCCGTGGCCATTCTGGCCTATGAGGGTCTGCGTCAGACTGGCTTTCCCGGCCTGGCCGGAGAGGGCAGCATGGCAGACTGCCCCGGAGCTTCCCCTCCCCACGTATGATGTAAACAGGATCCCGTCCGGCCTCTGGCGGGATAACGTCCTGCCGGGGCAACAAGAAAGGAGTTAATATGAGTTATAACAAAAAGACTGTCACTGACGTGGACGTAAAGGGCAAAAGAGTACTCTGTCGGTGTGACTTCAACGTCCCCC
Organism: uncultured Oscillospiraceae bacterium; assembly: GCA_964447925.1. GTDB lineage: Bacteria > Bacillota > Clostridia > Oscillospirales > Oscillospiraceae > CAYUUP01. The sequence continues at coordinate 3,847 of CAYUUP010000043.1, read as the reverse complement.
AGGACAAGGCCACTGGCGCCATCACCGATGACAAGCGCATCCGAGCCGCCCTGCCCACCCTGCAATATCTGCTGGATCAGGGAGCGGCCGTAATCGCCTGCTCCCATCTGGGCAAGCCCAAGGGGAAGGTCAAACCGGAGCTGACGCTGGCCCCTGTGGCCAAGCGGCTCTCTGAGCTGCTGGATCTGCCAGTGATCTTCGCCACCGACTGCGTAGGGGAGGATGCCAGAGCAAAGGTCTCCGCCCTGCGTCCCGGCCAGATCGTGCTGCTGGAGAATCTACGCTTCGAGCCGGGCGAGGAGAAAAACGACCCTGACTTTGCCAAGGCCCTGGCCAGTCTGGCCCAAATCTATGTCTCCGATGCCTTCGGTACCGTCCACCGTGCCCACGCCTCTACCGCCGGAGTGGCCGACTATCTCCCCGCCGTATCCGGCTTCCTGATCCAAAAGGAGCTGGAAATCATGGGCGGGGCGCTGTCCAATCCCAAGCGGCCCCTGGTGGCGATTTTGGGCGGGGCTAAGGTTTCCTCCAAAATCGGCGTCATCAACAATCTGCTGGACATCGCCGACACCATCATTGTGGGCGGCGGCATGACCTATACCTTTATCAAAGCCTTGGGCGGTTCCGTGGGTACCTCCCTGCTGGAGCCGGACTGGCTGGACTATTGCCGTGAGATGATGGCCAAAGCAGACGAGAAGGGCGTACGTCTGCTACTGCCTGCGGACACCATCTGCGCTGCGGAGTTCTCTGCCGATGCCAAGCCGGTACTGGTGGACTCCATGTCCATCCCCGACGGCATGATGGGCATGGACATTGGCCCCGTGACCATCGCCCGTTTCGCGGATGCCTTGAAGGATGCAGGCACCATTCTCTGGAACGGACCCATGGGTGTCTTTGAGTTTGACGCCTTCGCCTCTGGGACCCGGGCCATCGCCGATGCCCTGGCCCGCTCGGGGGCCATCACTATCGTAGGTGGAGGCGACTCCGCTGCCGCTGTTGCGCAGCTGGGCTATGAGGACAAAATGACCCACATTTCCACTGGCGGCGGCGCCTCTCTGGAATTTCTGGAGGGCAAGGAACTGCCCGGTGTGGCCTGCCTGATGGATCGGTAATCCCGCCTTGCTCCGCCGCAGGAGTTCTCACCGCCGAAGCGGACAGATAAAAATATTCATAATTAAAAGGAGAGTGCGAATCCTATGAATCGCAGATACCGCAAAACCATCATCGCCGGAAACTGGAAGATGAATATGACCGTCTCCGAAATGCGTGCCTTCGCTGAGGAGATTAAGACAAAGCTCCCCAAAGCCAAGTGGTGCGAAATTGTCCTCTGCGTCCCCGCAGTGAACATCTATCCTGCAGTCCGGGCTTTTCGGGATGCCCACATCCGCATTGCCGCCCAAAACCTCCACTATGAGGAGAAGGGTGCCTATACCGGCGAGTGGTCGGCACCTATGCTCCGGGAGTTGGGTCTTCGCTATGTGGTGATTGGCCACTCTGAGCGCCGGAAATACTGGAATGAGACTGACATTGACGTCAATAAAAAGGCAGCCGCAGCCCTGGCCGAAGGTCTGCACCCCATCATCTGTGTAGGTGAGAGCGAGGAGCAGCGGGCTATGGGCATCACAAACGAGGTCATCGCCCTCCAAGTGGCCACCGCCCTGGCCGGTCTGGGGGAGAGCCAGGTGCGCAAGGTGATCTTTGCCTATGAACCTCTCTGGGCCATCGGCACCGGCAAGACAGCCACCGCTTTCCAGGCAGAGTGCGTCAACGAGGAGATCCGCACCCTGATCCGCCGCAGCTACGGCGCCCGCACTGCCCGCTCCGTCAGCATCCTCTACGGCGGCTCCATGAACTCCCGGAACGCCGCCGAACTGCTGGCCCAGCCCGATGTGGACGGCGGGCTGATTGGTGGGGCTTCCCTGAAGGTAGATGACTTCATCGAAATTATCAACGCGGCCAATCAGGACTGAATATCCTTTGAAAAGAGGGGTTTTATGAAAACACCCATGACCCTTATCATTATGGACGGCTTCGGCCTGCTGGACGAGGTGAAGGGAAATGCCGTAAAGGCTGCCCGCACCCCAGTGCTGGATAGACTGTTCGCCGAAAATCCCACCAGCTATCTCTCCGCCTCCGGGCTGGACGTGGGTCTGCCCGCAGGGCAGATGGGCAACAGCGAGGTGGGCCACACCAACATCGGCGCGGGCCGGGTGGTCTTTCAGGATCTGCCCAGAATTACCCGAGATATTGAAAACGGGGACTTCTTCCAGAACCCCGTCTATCGGGGTGCTATGATCTCCGCCAAGGAGAATGGGAAAGCCCTCCACCTGCTGGGTCTGCTGTCGGACGGCGGCGTCCACTCCCACAACACCCACCTCTATGCTCTCCTGAAGCTGGCACGTGAACTGGGCCTGCCCCGGGTCTATGTCCACTGCTTCCTGGACGGCCGGGATGTTGCCCCCACCTCGGGCAGGGGCTTTGTGGCCGACTGTCAGGTGGCATGCGAAAAATACGGGGCGGCGATTGCCACCGTTATGGGCCGGTACTACGCCATGGATCGGGACAACCGCTGGGAGCGGGTGGAGCTGGCATATGCCGCCATGGTGCGGGGGGAGGGCATCCAAAATCCCGACCCGGTGCGGGCGGTGCAGGACTCCTACGATGCCGGCGTGACAGACGAATTTGTGAAGCCGGTGGTCTGTGCCCAAAACGCGGGCATCAGCCCGGGAGATAGCCTGATCTGCTTCAACTTCCGCCCCGACCGGGCACGGGAGATTACCCGCGCCTTCGCCGACCCGGATTTCTCTGGCTTCCCGCGGGACTATTTCCCTGTCACCTACGTCTGTACGACAGAATATGACGCCGCTATGCCCAATGTGACGGTGGCCTATCCCCGGCAGAGGCTCCGGAATATTTTTGGAGAATATCTCTCCAACCTGGGCATGACCCAGCTCCGCATCGCGGAGACGGAGAAGTATGCCCACGTGACCTTTTTCTTCAACGGCGGGGTGGAGCAAGTTTTTCCCGGCGAGGACCGCATCCTGATCCCCTCCCCCAAGGTTGCCACATATGACCTCCAGCCGGAGATGTCCGCCCCGGAGGTGACGGCAGCCTGCGTAGAAGCCATCCGGAGCGGCAAGTATGACGTGGTCATCCTGAACTTCGCCAACTGCGACATGGTGGGCCATACCGGGGTCTTTGATGCCGCCGTCAAGGCTGTGGAAACAGTAGACACAGGGGTAGGTCAAGTAGTGGAAGCCACCGGCAGTCTGGGCGGAATCTCCCTCATCACCGCCGACCACGGCAATGCAGAGCAGATGCTCCAGGCCGATGGTGTCTCTCCCTTTACCGCCCACACCACCAACTATGTCCCCTTCTGCATCGTCGGGGCGGACGTGCGGCTGAAGCCCGGTCGGCTGGCCGATATCGCCCCTACCATGTTGGATTTGATGGGACTCAAAAAGCCCGCCGAAATGGACGGGGAAAGCCTGATTATCAAATAAGGAGGATTTTTCAGCATGAAACAGATCATTGAAATCACTGACGTCCTGGGCCGTGAGATCCTGGACTCCCGCGGCAACCCCACCGTGGAGGTGGAGGTCTATCTGGAGGACGGCACCGTAGGCCGGGCGGCAGTCCCCTCCGGCGCATCCACCGGCGTCTACGAGGCCTGTGAACTGCGGGACGGCGACAAGGGCCGCTATCTGGGCAAGGGCGTGGAGACAGCCGTGAACAACGTCAACACCGAGATCGCCGATGCACTGGTGGGCCTGAACGTGTTGGATCAGACGGAAATTGATAAAACGCTCATTGAGCTGGACGGCACCCCCACCAAGAGCCGCTTGGG
>CAYUUP010000042.1:0-13183 GCA_964447925.1 uncultured Oscillospiraceae bacterium | reverse complement strand
TCCGAGGCCCGGTACACCATGTGGAGCAATAAGGCTGTCTCCACCTCCTATGAGCCTGGCTCCACCTTCAAGACTATCGTACTGGCCTCCGCACTGGAGGAGGGCGTCATCAATCGGAACTCCTCTTACTATTGCAGCGGCTCCATCCAGGTGGCGGATCGCACTATCCACTGCTCCAGCCGCAGCGGCCACGGGGCCCAAACCCTGGCGGAGGCGGTGGGCCACTCCTGTAACCCTGCCTTCATCACCATTGGCCAGGCACTGGGGGCGGAGAAATTCTATGATTATCTGGAAGCCTTCGGCCTAATGGAGGAGACAGGGATTGATTTGCCCGGCGAGGGCAGCAGCATCCTCTGGGACTACAGCAGCTTCGGTATCACCGAACTGGCCACCGCATCCTTCGGCCAGCGGCTCCAGGTAACGCCCATCCAACTTATCACCGCCATCAACGCAGTGGTGAACGGCGGCTACCTCTATACCCCCCATGTGGTGGAGAGCGTCACAGACAGCGGCGGTAACGTCACTTACACAGCGGATACCACCCCTGTCCGTCAGGTCATCAGCGGATCCACCTCTGAAGTTTGCAGGGAATTGCTAGAGGGCGTTGTCACCAGCTACACCGGCAAGAACGCCTATCAGGCGGGCTATCGCATTGGCGGCAAGACCGGCACCTCGGAAACCTTGGTGGAAGGCGAATATATCGTTTCCTTTATGGGCTTTGCTCCAGCAGATGATCCTGAGGTCATCGTGCTGGTGGCCTATATGAATCCGGAGAAGGACGGGGACACCATGAACTCTACCACCGGCTACTATATCTCCGGCGGCAACATGGCCGCCCCCATCGCCGGACAGCTACTGGCGGATATTCTGGACTACCTAGGTGTAGATAAGGAATACACCGAGGAGGAATTGGGCGCCATTGACCAGACTGTCCCCTCCCTGGAGGGCTATTCCGAGGAGACAGCGGCGGAGGCCCTGTCTGCCAAGGGGCTGTCCTACCGGGTAGTGGGAGACGGCGGCACAGTCACCGGGCAGATTCCCGCAGGCGGGACGGTTGTCCCTGGCGGGAGTACGGTGATCCTCTATATGGGGGAGGATGTGCCGGACAATACGGTTGCTGTCCCTGACCTGACAGGGATGACGCCTGACGAGGCGAAAGCCGCGCTGGAAAATCTGGGGCTGTATTGCAGGATCAGCGGTACCTCCAGCAGCTATGATGACAGTACTTCAGCCTATGATCAGAGTACGGTCGCTGGGACAGAAGTATCTCTGGGTACAACGATTACAGTATATTTCAGTACAGACGGAGAGACGGTGAATGACTATGGCACAATCGATGATGATGACACCGGAACGGAAGAGATCCGGGACTAAGCAATCTCCGGTATTGGCGGCAGTGACAGGCCGCGGACAGAATACCTCCGCGCATCTGCTGGCCCATATGCTGACCCGGCTGACAGGACTCCCTGTGGGGCTGCGTACCACCGGTATGGCCGCAGTAGGGGCCAAAAAAGTTCCATTGCCACTGGGGGAGACATGGCGGCGGGGTACCGACCGGCTGCTCCGCCAGGTGGAGGAGTGTGGCGCCGGAGGCGCCGTGCTGGTGCTGCCGGAGGATGCCTGCCGCCGGGGGGAGACCAGCGACCTCAACTTCCGGCTGGGGGTCATCACCAGCGGGACGCCTCAGCTGGTGCGCCAGTGCGAGACACCAGTGCTGAATCTGGACGACCCGGCTCTTCGACCCTTCCAGAGTCCCCGGGCCACCACTCTGTCCGAGCGGCGGAACGAGGCGGATGTCACCGCCCGTAATTTAGCGGTTCGCCGGGGGCGACTGGAATTTGAAGCAGTGACGCCGGAGGACATCGGCCGGGTGAGCCTGCCTCTGAATAGCTGCGGGGTATATTCTGCCCTGACTGCCCTGGCCTGCGGCCGTTCCCTGGGTTACTCTCTTCATCAGATGACAGAGGCTCTGTATCATGGCTGTGCTATCCCCGGACATATGGAACAGTTGGATGCAGGCGGGAAATTTTCCCTCTATCTGGACGGGGCGGACTCCCCGGAAAAGCTGGAAGACCTGCTGTGGCGGGGGAGGAAGCTGTGTCAGAGAAGGCTGATTGCCGTGGTAGAGCTGCCTGGCGAGAGCGATATGCGGATCCGGCCTATGCTTGGGCAGCTGGTTTCCCGGATGGCGGATGTGGTAGTGCTGTCCGCCGTGGATTCCGACCAGGGGCCTGCGGCCTGTATGCTCTCCCAGACCCGGACGGGCATGGATAAGAGATGCCGGTGCCTGACGGAGACAGATTGGGAAACCGGTTTCCGGCGGGGGCTAGAGCTGGCACAGCCGGGGGACTTGGTAGTAGTGGCCAGTCCGGACGCGGCCTGCTGGCAGAGCCACCGGGATACGGCGGCCCGCTGGCGGAAGGAACAGGAGAAAAACAGGTAACCGTGCCTGCCGCAGAATCGGGGATTTGACGTCTCTGTCTGCGGAGACAAAAGGGGACATCAAAAGATGAGATATATTATTAGCTTTATCATAGCCTTCGCCGTCACCTTCCTGCTGGGGCGGGTGCTGATCCCATGGCTGCGGCGGCTCCATGCCGGACAATCCATTAAGGAGATTGGCCCCACCTGGCATATGGCTAAGGAGGGTACCCCGACTATGGGGGGGCTGATGTTCATCGGCGGCATCGTCGTGGCGGTGGCCGCTGTGGGATGGCAGAGTGATTCTGGCGTCGGCGGCGGGGCAGTTTTCGTCCTGCTTTTTGCGCTGGTCTTTGGGGCCATCGGCTTTCTGGATGACTTTGTGAAGATCCGGCACCACGAAAATACCGGCCTGACCTCCGGACAGAAATTTTTGCTTCAGCTGGCGGCGGCCATCGCCTTTACTGCCCTGCTGCGGTGGGCGGGCTATTTGACGGGAGAGCTGTATATCCCCTTTGTCAATATCCAGATTCAGATACCCTGGGTGGCCTATATGGTCTTTGCCGCTTTTGTGATGGTGGGGACGGTGAACGCCGTCAACATCACCGATGGGGTGGACGGCCTGGCTACAGGTGTCACCATGCCCGTTGCCTTCTTTTATCTGGTAGTGTCTATCCTCTGGCAGCAGGTGGAACTGGGGGCTTTTTCTGCCGCCTTCTTCGGCGGGCTGTGCGGTTTCCTGATCTATAACTTCCATCCGGCTAAGGTGTTTATGGGGGATACCGGCTCCCTCTTTCTGGGGGGCGCTGTGTGCGGAATGGCCTTTGCTCTGGATATCCCTCTCATCTTGATTTTGGTCGGGATCATATACTTAGTAGAGACACTGTCTGATATTATACAGGTTGTATATTTTAAGCTGAGCCATGGAAAGCGCATCTTCCGCATGGCCCCCCTCCACCATCATTTTGAGATGGGGGGCTGGAGCGAGGAAAAACTCTTCGTGGTATTCACCAGCATCACCCTTTTTGCCTGTATGCTGGCGCTGCTGGGTGTCATAGGGAGATATTAAACGCATATCCTGTCCTATGGTGCTGCACATTTTTGGAAGGGAGGTGTGTGGCTGTGAAAAAATCGCGCCGGGACTGGACCCGGGAGGAGCAGCTGGCCCATGGGCCAATTGACCTGCCATATCTGATGCTGACCGTGCTGTTGTTGGGTATCGGCCTGGTGATGCTGCTTTCCGCATCCTCCTATTCCGCTGCCCACGACAGCGCGGCCAAATATGAGGCCGCATACTACTTTAAGCGGCAGCTGGTTTTTGCTGTTGCCGGGCTGATTGTCATGTTTTTCATCAGCAAGATCAACTATCAGCACTACCGAAAATGGTCCTTCATCCTGCTCTTTCTCAGCATAGCCCTGCTGGTGCTGGTGCTGGTGCCGGGGCTGGGTACTACCAGTCACAACGCTACCCGCTGGCTGAAGCTGGGGCCGGTGAGCTTCCAGCCCTCCGAGGCGGTGAAGATTGCCGTCGTACTGCATTTCGCCGCCTGTATGTCCAACCGGCGCAAGCAGCCGGAGCGGAAACGGGGGGAGCCGCAGCGGGATGTCCAGGGTCACCGCCAGGGCATCTCCGTTCTCCAGAGGGCAGACCAAGGGCGTCAGGCCTTTTTAAAGTGGATTGCCTGGGACGAGATCAAGGAGTTAATCCCCTATGTGCTTACCTTGGGCGTGGTGATTGTCCTGCTGGCGATCCAGCCCCATCTGTCCGCCGCCATCCTGATTATCATTGCCGCCGCAGCCCTGTTCTGGGCGGCGGGCTATAAGCTGCGGTGGTTCCTGCTGGGGGGCGGTACTGTTGCTGTGGGGGTGTTTGTTATCCTGGTGGTGATCGGTTATAACGGTGACCGCATTAAGACTTGGCTAGATCCCTGGTGGGATCCCTCTCACGAAAGCTATCAGATCCTGCAGTCCCTCTATGCTGTGGCCTCTGGCGGATTGACCGGCCAGGGGCTGGGCCTGTCCAGGCAGAAATACCTCTATCTGCCAGAGGAGCAGAACGACTTTATCTTCTCCATCGTGGCGGAGGAGCTGGGCTTTATTGGATGCGCTATCATTGTCATTCTGTTTGCCCTGCTGATTTTGCGGGGCTACTGGCTGGCCCTTCACGCCCGGGATCGCTTCGGCACCCTGATTATTGTGGGGCTGAATACCCTGCTGGCGGCCCAGGTTTTTCTGAATATCGCCGTGGTGACAAACCTGATTCCCGCCACCGGCATCTCGCTGCCCTTCTTCAGCTATGGCGGCACGGCACTGATGATACAGCTGGCGGCAATTGGGATTATATTGAGTGTCTCCCGGCAGATACCCGCCCCCAAACAGGGGTAGAGAGGACGAAAGCAGTTATGGCAAAACGGATTTTATTTACCTGCGGCGGAACCGCCGGGCATATCAACCCTGCCCTTGCGTTGGCGGGGATGTTCCGGGATCGGATGGCGGACGCCGAGATCCTCTTCGTGGGGGCCGATGGCGGTATGGAGTGCGTGCTGGTACCCAGGGAGGGCTATTCTCTGAGGACGGTGACAATCTCCAGCTTCCAGCGCTCTATTTCCCCCTCCGGGCTGAGTCACAATTTGAAGACGATCCGAAATTTGGCACTATCCCGGCGTCAGGCGGCGAAAATTCTGGATGAGTTCCCCGCCGATCTGGCGGTGGGTACCGGGGGCTATGCGTCTTACCCAGTGATGCGGGAGGCCGCACGGCGGGGGATACCCACCGCCGTACATGAGTCCAACGCTCAGCCGGGGTTGACCACAAAAATGCTAGCCAAGCACGTTAGTCGGGTGATGGTGGGCTTTCCGGAGAGCCGGGAACACTATCCTCACCCGGAGCGGGTGCGGGTCACAGGAACGCCGGTGCGGAGAGATTTTTTCGCACTGAGCCGGGCAGAGGCCCGCCAGCGGCTGGGTCTCACCGATAGCCGCCCTCTGGTGCTGTCCTACTGGGGTTCTCTGGGGGCGCTGGTAATGAATCGGGAGATGGTGGACTTTATGGACGCCGCCCGCCGGGATAATCAGCCCTTCTATCACCTTCACGGGGCGGGAAAGCGGTACTATGCGGAGTTGACCGCAGCCCTCCAAGGGCGGGGAATCCACTTCGACGGCAGTACCGGGGCGGAGGTGCGGGAGTATATTTATGATATGCCTACCGCTATGGCTGCGGCCGACCTGCTGATCTGCCGGGCGGGTGCCTCCACTATCTCGGAGGTAACTGCCTTGCATAAGCCTGCCGTTTTAGTACCCTCTCCCAACGTCACCGCCAATCATCAGGAGAAAAATGCACGGGTACTGGCAGACCGGGGGGCTGCTGTCCTGCTTCGGGAGGATGACTGCGGAGGGGGCGCACTGTATCGGACGGTGAGGGAACTGCTGGGCAGCCGTCTGCGGCTGGAGCAGATGACCCAGGCCCTGAGCGAGTTGGATACTGGTGACCCGAATGAAGAGATTTTTGCTGCTTTGCTGGAACTGCTGGCGTGATGAATTGCACTTGTGTCTCTCCTCCCGCATAGTCTGACGGTGAAGAAGCCGCGCCGATGGTTTTCGCAGTCGGCGCGGAATTGGGAGGAACCGTTATGAGGGAGATCGTCATTCAGGGCGGCCGTCCACTGCAGGGTGAGGTGGCCATACATGGCGCAAAAAACAGCGTGCTGCCCATCCTGGCTGCCACCATCCTGAACGGCGGCATCAGCGTGATACATAATTGCCCAAAACTCACTGATGTGACCGCGTCTATAGAAATTCTCCGACATCTGGGTTGCCAGGTAGACTGGGACGGGGAAACAGTGACGGTAGATTCCGGCCCCATGTGCCGGAGCGATGTACCGAGCCAGCTTATGCGGGAGATGCGATCCTCAGTTATTTTCTTGGGGGCAATTTTGGCCCGGACGGGGGAGGCCCATCTCTCCATGCCCGGCGGATGTGAGCTGGGTCCCCGGCCCATTGACCTGCATCTGCGAGCGCTGCGGACCATGGGGGCGGAGATCAGCGACAGCTGCGGCATCCTGTCTTGTACCGGTGGCCGGCAGCTGCGGGGCTGTCGGCTGACTCTCTCCATTGCCAGCGTAGGGGCAACAGAAAATGCCATGCTGGCCGCCTGCGGTGCCTCCGGCGTCACCATCATCGGCAATGCTGCCCGGGAGCCGGAGATTGTGGATCTACAAAATTTCCTCGTCACCATGGGGGCTAAGATTGCCGGGGCGGGTACCTCCACCATCCGGGTGGAGGGGAGACAGTGTTTCCACAGCTGCGCCTACCGGGTGATGGCTGACCGTATCGTGGCAGCCACCTACCTCTCTGCTGCGGCTGCCGCCGGGGGAGAGGTAGCGGTGACCGGGGTGGATAGCAGCCATCTGGCTACACTGAGTGCCCTGCTACAGGAGGCGGGCTGCGGCATCCGGGAGGAGAAGTCCCTGGTGGAGCTAACCTGCCACCGACCCCTGGGGGGTACTTCACCGGTGCGGACAGCGCCATATCCCGGTTTTCCCACCGATGCCCAGCCTACCCTGATGGCTGCGTTGGCCCGGGGTACGGGTACCACAGTCTTTGTGGAGAATATTTTTGAGAATCGGTATCGACATGTGGGTGAGATGACCCGAATGGGGGCCAACATCCGGGTAGAGGGCCGGGTGGCGGTGGTCTGCGGAGTTCCCCGGCTCCACGGGGCAGCGGTGGAAGCCGCCGACCTGCGGGGAGGAGCCGCTTTGGTGGTGGCAGCCTTAGGGGCAGAGGGGGAGAGCCGTATTACCGGCATCCATCATATCTGCCGGGGCTATGCCCGGCTGGAGGAGGATCTGACCGCCCTGGGGGCGGACATCAAGCGGTTATAGCCAAGCGCTTGCAGTTGCACGAAGGAAGGAGATGAGGTCGCATGGCATCCCAGCGAAACCGCACCCACGCCCGGCGCAGTCGGAACTGGCGGCGGTTCAGTCGGCTGTACCGTCTGCTGTCCGTCGTGCTGATTTTGGTGGCTATTGTAGTGGCCTGCACCATCTTTTTCCGGGTGGAGACGATCACGGTGGAGGGAAACCAGCGGTACACCGATGAGGAGATCATCAGTATTACCGGGATCCAGCAGGGAGATAATCTCTTTGCCTTGAATAAGTACCGGATCATCAACAGTCTGCTGGAGGAACTGCCCTATATCAGCTCCGTAAGCATCCGACGCACTCTGCCGGAGAGCATTACCATCACGGTTACAGAAACAGAGGCAACAGTCTGCATCCAGAGCGGCGACAGTTGGTGGCTGACGGATTCCACCGGGCGGCTGCTGGAGCGGCTGGAAACGGCTGATGAGTCGGTGATTCAGGTGACGGGGGTGGAGCTGCTGGCCCCGTCAGAGGGAACAACGCTGGGACTGGGGACGGACTACCGGCTTCAGGAGGAGGGCCTGTTGGAGCTGCTGGCCGCGCTGGAGAGCCGGGGACTGCTGGAAAAGATTACATCTATTGACCTTTCCTCTGCCAGCACAGTGACCATGATCTACAATGGGCAATTGGAGGTTCTGATGAATCTGGCTGATGACTTTGACTATGACGTAAAGGTTTTACTGAAGGTGGAGGAAAAATATATCTCCGTCAACTGGGGCAGCGGGGACAGCGGCACGCTGGATCTGACGGGCAGTCAGCCCCATCTGACCCGAAACACCTGACGGCTGCAGCTGGCACTTCAGCACAGCAGAATTTTCCAGGTTCTGGGGCAATAAAATGTAGTCCAGATACTTGACGGAATAGCAAATTGCGGGTACAATATATATAATAGCCAGTGGAGACAAAACCCCGTATCTTGCGGTGGGAAATATACTTAGGAGGAACAGCCTTATGTCCTTTGGATTTGAGAGCAGCGCGGAGAATGTCGTCAATCTGAAAGTGATTGGTGTGGGCGGTGGCGGCAATAACGCAGTAAATCGGATGGTAAAAGCTGGCGTCAAGGGTGTAGATTTTATCGCCATCAATACAGACAAGCAGGTGTTGGATCACTCCGAGGCCACGGAGAAAATCCAGATTGGCGAAAAGCTCACCGGCGGTCGGGGCGCAGGGGCTGACCCGGAGGTGGGACGGGAGTCCGCCGAGGAGGCGCGAAGCGCCATCTCAAAGGTGCTAGAGGGTACCCATATGGTCTTTGTCACCTGCGGCATGGGCGGCGGCACCGGCACCGGGGCCTCCCCCATTGTGGCGGAAATTGCCCGGGGGATGAAAATCCTCACGGTGGGCGTGGTCACAAAGCCCTTCCACTTTGAGGGACGCCGCAGGATGCAGCAGGCGGAGGCGGGCATCGCGGCCCTGCGGGACAAGGTAGATGCCCTGATTGTCATCCCTAACGAACGGCTGAAGCAGGCCACTGACCAGAAGATCACCCTATTCAACGCCTTTGAGATTGCCGATGATGTCCTTCGCCAGGCGGTGGAGTCCATCTCTGAGCTTATCAAAAGCAACGGCTTTATCAATTTGGATTTTGCAGATGTCACCGCCGTGATGCACGATGCGGGCCTTGCCCATATGGGCGTGGGCCGTGCCGCCGGCAAGAACAAGGCGGAGGAGGCCGCTCTGATGGCAATCTCATCTCCCCTGCTGGAGACTTCCATCAATGGCGCCCGGGGAGTGCTGGTGAACATCACCGGCTCACTGGATATCGGCCTGGAGGAGGTGGAGACTGCTGCCAACTATGTGCAGCAGGCGGCCCATCCCGATGCCACCATCATTTTTGGCGCCGCATTTGACGAGAATCTGGAGGATGAGATCCGCGTGACCGTCATCGCCACCGGCTTTGAGGAGGGCAACAGTGCGGCGGAGTCCCCTGCCACGCAGAAGCAGGAGACGGCCGAGCCGGAGAAGGAGTCTGCCCGAGAGGAGTCCACTGACGCCCGGTCGGCGGAGGATTTTCTGGAGGAGGTGCTGGCGGAGGAGCCGAAGCAGGAGAAGCCCTCCGATGAGCCAGATCCCTTTGACGAGATTTTTGCCATCTTCAACCGGCGGAAGTAAATTGCAGCGGTGCTACGCCCCAGAGCAGGTGGAATCCATTCCTACGAAAACCCAATCCCCCCGGCTCCCGCAGGGAGCCGGGGGGATTTTCAGCCTGTCCCATATTGAGATTTCCAGCAAAATCAGCCTGCCTGCGGCTTGCTTTTTCCCACGAAGGGGACTAAAATAGTGTCAGCTCTACGATAAAGGAGGATAGCTATGCCGGATTTTTATGCGCATCAGGTCTTTGGAACCCTGGTCTGGGATGCTCTGCCCCAGACTCTGCAGAACAGGCTCATGCCGGAGCGCCCCGGCTGGAACTGCGGTGTATATGGCCCCGATCCGCTCTTCTTTTATTCTCTTCGCCAGGGCAACCCGGTGTGCCGGGAGGGTCATTTACTGCACAGCTGTTCTCCGGAGGATTTTCTGGAACGCTGCCGGGACGCGGCGGGCAGCCTGCCCTATGCCGTGGGCTATGCCGCCGGATTTCTCACACACTATGTCCTGGACAGTGCCTGCCACCCCATCGTCAACACATATGCCCGGGGCAGCACCTGCCGCCACACCCTGCTGGAAGGGGCCTTTGACCGGTCGCTGACCCCGGCGGGGGAGTCCGGTCTGCCGGGAAAGGCCCCTGCGGATGCCGCCGTGTATGCCGCCGCCGCTGCCGGCTTTTGCCATGTGGGGCCGGAGGGGTATGCCCGCTCCCTGAACCGCTTCCTGCTGGTCAGCCGCGTAACTGCGGTTTTCCGTCATCTGACGCCAAGAAGAACACCCTGGCGTAAGGTAACGGGGCAGCTGGCAGAAGCCATGGAAATGCAGGTTCCTGTTGCCGCCGCGCTGACAGCCCGGTTGGTAGAGGCTCTGGATACAGGAGGGCCGCTAGACTTTCTCCCCACGCTGGATTTCAGCGGACAGGAGACTGTGGGCGGCCCGGTCTGTAAGACGATTTAATTGATTTTCTGCGATTGCCCGCCGGGAGCATCTGTTCTCTTTTCCCGGCTCTCGGCCCTCCGCCGCTGGCAGTAAAGCGCATAGGCGGCGGGTTGACCGGTGAGCCGAAACAGCTCCCAGGCCAGGCTTGATGATGGCTCTTTTTCCAACTCAGGCACCTTCTCCCGTATGCGGGACGCTGGCGCGAATAGCAGCGTCCTTTGGGATTAGGATTTGCGGGAACCGGGGGATTCATGAGTGGTAAATTATTCGTCCCGATAGCCGAAACTCTGGATCAGGTTCAGGTTGTCCCGCCAATTTTCCCGCACCTTTACCCAGGTCTGAAGATAGACCTTTTCGCCCATAAAACGTTCCATCTCCTGCCGGGCCTGGCTGGAGATTTTTTTCAGCCGCTGGCCGCCCTTGCCGATGATAATGCCCTTATGGCTGGCTTTCTCACAGAAGATAGTGGCCTCCACGTCGATGATGCCATTATCCCGCTGGCTGAAGCGGCCAATTTCTACCGCAGTGCCATGGGGGATCTCCTTATCCAGACAGAGGAGCAGCTTTTCCCGCAGTAGCTCCGCCATGACCTGCCGCTCGGGCTGGTCGGTGGACATCCCCTCCGGGAAGAGCCAGCGGCCCTGAGGCATCCAGCCCGCTAAAAGGGCCGTCAGATCTTCCACTCCGTCTCCGGTCTGGGCGGAGAGAGGTAGAATGGCGGCAAAATTCATGGCCTGTCGGTAGGTGTCCATGACCGCCAGCAGCGTCTCCTTCCGGGGCAGAGTATCTGTCTTGTTGATGACCAGCACCACCGGGATATCCAGCCCCCGTAGGCGGTGGATGAGTTCCATCTCAGGTTCGCCCACATTGGGGATAGGCTCCACCATCAGCAGGACGGCGTCCACCCCTGCCACGCTGGCCTTGACCACGCCGGTCATATACTCCCCCAGACGGTTTTTGGGCCGATGGAGGCCGGGGGTATCCAGAAGGATTATCTGGCAGGTCCCCCGTTCCACAATGCCCCGGATCTGGTTCCGGGTGGTCTGGGGCTTTGGGGTGACGATGGCAACCTTCTCGCCCACCAAGGTATTCAGCAGGGTGGACTTACCCACGTTGGGCCGCCCACAGATGGCCACCATCCCGCATTTTGTCTCTGTCATAGCTTTTTCTCCTTTGCCGGGACGGCATCGTCCCGCCATAGGATGACTTCATCCGCCGCCAGGGACTGCTGTACGTCAATGATGCGCTGGTTCCGGGAACCCCGGAACCGGAGAGTCAAATCCCGCTCCGCCAGATGGAATTCCCCGTCTACCAGCACGTCTATCAGGGAGAGCAACTCCTTTGTGACCTGCCATTGTCCCACCTGCCCCGCCAGCAGCTCGTGTTCAAAGAGATAGCCGCTGTAACACCAGACGGTCTTCTGGGGATACTGTACCCGTACCCGGCGGAGGAGGGGGAGCAGGGAGATCTGATTTTCTGGCTCAAATGGTTCTCCCCCCAGCAGGGACAGCCCTCGGATATACTGGGGAGCCAGGGCGGAGAGAAGTTCATTCTCTGTCTCCGCCGTATAGAGTTTGCCATAGCCAAAGTCCCAGGCTTCGGGATTGAAGCAGCCCTTGCAGTGATGGGTACAGCCGGAGACAAAGAGAGAGACGCGGACACCGGGGCCGTTGGCCACGTCGGTCTTTTTGATGGCAGCGTAGTTCATATAACCCCTCCCTCGCAGTGAAAAAATGCAGGGGCGGGCAAGCTGTCCGCCCCTGAACTTCGGGAGGTGGAGCAGACACCTCCCAAAGCCTGCGTGTGTTTTTTACAGATGCAGCACCCTGGACTTGATTTCCTTGGTCTTGCCCTCGTTCCAGAAGTTCTCACCCAGGTAGCCGCAGGTGCGGCGCACCACATTCATCTTCCGGTGGTCCCGGTTGCCGCAGGCGGGGCACTCCCACTCGTTGTCATCGTTGAGGATGATCTCACCGTCATAGCCGCAGACCTGGCAATAGTCGCTTTTGGTGTTGAACTCTGCATACTGGATGTTGTCATAGATGAAGCGAACCACGTCCTCCAGGGCGGAAATATTGTGCCGCATATTGGGGATCTCTACATAGGAGATGCAGCCGCCGGTGGAGATGGGCTGAAACTGGTTCTCAAAGGAAAACTTGCTGAAGGCATCAATGTTTTCCCGCACATCCACGTGATAGGAGTTTGTGTAATAGCCCTTGTCGGTGACATTTTCAATGGTGCCGAAGCGTTCCTTGTCAATCCGGGCAAAGCTGTAGCAAAGGCTCTCTGCGGGGGTGCCGTAGAGGGAGAAGCCGATGTTGCTCTCCTCCCTCCACCGGGCAGTGGTGTCCTTCAGATGCTGCATCACCTGAAGGGCAAACTCGGTGCCGCCTGGCTGGGTGTGACTCTTGCCGGTCATGAGATAGGTCAGCTCATACAGGCCGATATAGCCCAGAGAGATGGTGGAGTAGTTGCCGTACAGATACTTGTCAATGGTTTCGCCCTTGTCCAGCCGGGCGATGGCCCCATACTGCCAGTGGATGGGGGAGACGTCGGACTTGACGCCCTTCAGGGCGTTGTGACGGCACATCAGGGCCTCACGGCACAGTTCCAGGCGGCGATCGAACTCCGGCCAGAACTTGTCCATGTCACCCCGGCAGACGATACCAATTTGGGGCAGATTGATGGAGACAACGCCCTGGTTGAAGCGGCCTTCAAACTGATATTCCCCCTGTTCATTTTTCCAGGGCAGCAGGAAAGAGCGGCAGCCCATGGGGGAGAACACATTGCCCTCGTAATACTCCCGCATCTTCT
>CAYUUP010000041.1:0-13273 GCA_964447925.1 uncultured Oscillospiraceae bacterium | reverse complement strand
CCAGGCTCTCATAGAGCAGGGAGTTGGGATAGCAGGGCAGCAGCAGGTGGGGCATAAAATACTCGAACATGGTTCCCGACCAGGAAACCATGCCTCGGTAGCCCCGCCAGCTGGAAAGCACCCGGGACAGGGCTTGCCAGTGCCGGGGTTCCACATCCCCCCGGGCCACCGAGACATAGCTCAGGAGCCGTGCCTCGCTGGCCATCAGGTCATACCAGCTTTTTGGAAATTCCCCCTGTTGGGCGTCCCAGCCAATATAAAAAAGTCGCCGCTGGGGGTCGTAGAGGGCGGAGAGCTTCGTCTCCGCTGCCAGTCTGTCTGCCTGGCGGGCCAGTTCTGCCTGCCCCTTTTCTGCCAGGCCGGCGGACAGGGCCAGCAGGCAGGCACATAGATTGCCACTGTCCACTGAGGAGACATACCGAGGGGACATGACGGCACAGGTTTCCGTGTCGTACCAGTTATAGAGGTTCCCCTGCCATTTTTCCAGCCTCTCCACCGAGGACAGGATCTCCCCGATGAGGAAATATGCCCGGCTGGGGGAAATTAGCTCTAGATCGGCGGCGGCCAGGCAGGACAGCAGAGAAAGGCCAATGTTGGTGGGAGAGGTACGCCTGGCGGGGCCGGTGGCGGGCATGGACTGGACGTTGTCCGGGATGAGATAGTGATCCTCTGGCCGGAGCCAGTCTGCAAAGTACCTCCAGATCAAGCCGGATTGGTACAGAAGAAAGGCCCTGTCTGCCGTGGGCAGAGGTGGGGCAGCCTGAACGGGACGGCTGAGATACCAGGCCAACAGAGGGGAGGCAAGCCAGAGCAGACCCATGATCCAAGCCGGGAGGGAACGGCCCAGCAGCAGGACAGTCAGGCCCACAGGCCAGGCGAACCACATGGTACGGAGATAGCGGGGAAGGCCGTCCTTTTGGCTGTCCACCCCGGAAGCCGGGGCCCACTCAAGCCGCCGCCGATGGGTAATTAAGGTGCGCCACAGGGCGGTGACTGCCCCGGAGAGACAGACCGCTGCCTCCACCGGAAGTAGCAGGAGCCTCGTCCCAGTGAGGGAGAGGGCGCCGCGCAGTCCAGCAGAGACAGTGGAGTGATAGCGCAGGCTTCTGCCCATCCGCCACCCCAGGAGAGTCTCCGCCCCGGCGAGCAGCAGTTGGGAGATCAGCGCCAGCAGGGCGGCGCCGGCGGCGACGGTGAAGCTGCGCCCGGGCAGACAAAGCCCCAACATCAGGGCCAGCAGAATGGCCGCCGGAGTCAGCGAACGGCGGAGATTATCGAAAATCTTCCACCTTGACATCAGGGAGATGGGGTTTTTCACCCATTGGCCGTCCTGATTTTTGACTTTTGGGAAGAGCCAGGGAGCGGTCTGCCAGTCTCCCCGGATCCAGCGGTGCATCCGGGCATAGTAGGCCCTGGCCCGCCAAGGGAAACCATCGGTCAGTTCCACCTGGCTCAGCAGTCCCGCCCGGACATAGGAACCCTCCAGAAGGTCATGTGAGAGTACCTGCTGCTCCGGGAAGCGGCGGGAGAGACAGCTCCACCAGGCGTCTACGTCCAGAATGCCCTTGCCGGTGAAGGAAGCGCAGTCAAAGAGGTCGTGATAGAGGTCGCAGGTGGTGCTGCCATAGGGGTCAACACCTCCCAGACCGGCAAAGATACGGGCGAAGCGGGAGCGAAAAGCGGCGTCCAGTTCCGGTTCCACTCTGGGCTGGAGCAGGCCGTAGCCCTGAGTGACGATGCCCCGCTGCCGGTCGATGACCGGGCGGTTCAGAGGGTGGAGCATGGCGCCGATGAGCTTTCGGGCGGCGCCTACATTTAGAGAGGTGTCACTGTCCAGGGTGATAATAAACCGGACGGCCCGCAGGGGGGAGGGATTGCCACACAGGGGGCGAAGGGAGACGGGACGGCCCTTTAGCAGGTCGGTCAGCTCCAGAATAGCCCCCCGCTTTCGTTCCCAGCCCATATACCGCTGGTCTGACTCCTGAAAGCCCGGCTCCCGGAAGAAGAGATAGAAGCCGCCCCCATATCTGCGGTTCAGATCCTCCACGGCGGCCCTGGCGGATTCTGTCCAGGCCCGGCCCTTCTCCCCCAGCGGGAGGCGGCTGTCGGGAAGATCGGCTAGGATGCCGTAATAGACCTCCTCTCCGGCATCTCGGTTAGCCAGCCGGTACTCCTCCAGCAGCCGGGCCAGCCGGGGACCGCTGTCCGACCCAGTAAGCAGAGCGGCAATGACGCACAGTGTCCGTCCCTCCGGAGGCACACCCCTGTCCAGGGCCAGCCGAAAGACGGGCCGGTGGGGCGTCAGCCGCAGCAGGATAAAATCCAGCAGATTCTTCACCACCTCGAACACGGGCAGCAACAGAAGAAGGGTACCCCATGGGCTGCCCAGGGCCAGGGCCAGCCCCAGAGAGATCAGCAGGGTAGGGAAGAGGTTCAGGGCGAGATACCACTCGCCCCGGTTAGAAGTCCGCTTTTTGCCCAATGGCTGGCAGAAGAGGTACCAGCCAACATGTCGGTTGTTTTGCTCTGCCAGGGAGAGGGCCTCACTGGCTACAGACAGCTCGTCCTTCCCCGACCGGCGGGCCAGAGTGGAAACCTGCTGCCGGTAGCGCCAGCGGGAGTCCTCATCCATCTGGGGATACCAGGCATCCTTGCGGAGAATACCGTCCAGCAGATTGGCCTCCTCCAGCCAACGGGGAAGCTGGGAGGTCTCCAGCGTCCGGAGGGTGGTGAAGATTTCCGCAATTTCCGGCGCCTGTTCCGTCTCGTCGGGCGAGGGAGCGTCCAGGCTGGCCTCCGCCTGGCGGCAGAGGGCCTCTAACTGCTCTGTCAGGGTGGTCTTGATGGCGGCAGGCAGCAGATTCAGCTCCGACTCTGTCAGGGGGAAGAGCTGCTGAACGCCTGCCAGCCAGGGAACAACATCCCCTTGCTTCAAATTGGGACAGTCCTGGAGCAGGCAACGGGCCAGAGCCAAAATCCGGGGGAAGCGGCCGGGGATGATGAGGGCGGGCAGCCTGCGCCGATGGGCCTTCCAGTCAGAGAGAGCGGCAAAGCCCTCCCGCCGGGCCAGATACCAGTTGTCCAGCAACCACCGGACGTTTTCGGGTAAGGTGTCCAGTTCCCCTGCCCGGTGGGAGATCCGCCGGTGACAGCCCTCAATGACAGAGAGGGAGGCCCGCAGCTCCCGTGACGTCTGCCAGGTGGAGATGGAACCGCCCTCTGTCCACTGCTCCGCTGCCTGACGGCCCTGCTGCATCCGTTTTTCCCGCGTGTCCATAAAATGACCTCCCGCAAATCAAATCAGTTCAGTTTTCCCGTGCTGCAGGGGATTTTATACAGGAGGTCAGGGCGCTGGGGAACGGAGGAGTGTTTTTTCGGAAAGTTGACATAAAGCTATTGCAAAATGGCGGCAGGCGGCGTATAATGGGCAATACGGTTTACATTTGTGTTCCAGCGGGATGCGGGTCCGTGTCTCATGTGGGAACACGGCTTTATATTTATGGGGACACCCAGGGAGACGTTTTGTGAAGGAGAATTTGGGCGTCATTGGCGCCGGGAATATGGCAGGTGCCATCCTGCGGGGGGCGCTGAGGGCGGGGGTCATCCTGCCGGCGCAGGTGTGGCTCTCCAACCCCACAGCGGAGAAGCTGACGCCCTATGCAGAACTGGGGATACATACCACCACTGATAACCGGGCTGTTGCCCGGATGGCGGAGCTTCTGCTTCTGGCGGTGAAGCCCCAGGTGTTGCCCAACGTTCTGACGGAGCTAGCCCCGCTGACGGCGGGGAAGTGCGTTGTCTCCATTGCGGCCGGCATCTCCCAAAGCTGGCTCCGGCGGCAGCTGCCGGGGGCCTATATCGTCTGTGCCATGCCAAATACCCCGCTGCTGGTGGGCAAGGGGGCCACGGCCATCTCCAACCGGGGAGACGTGCCGCCAACACTGTATCAATCTGCCCTCTCCCTGTTTTCTGCCGCTGGAGCAGTGGAGGAGGTGTCGGCGGAGCAGATCAATGCGGTGACGCCTGTGAACGGCTCTAGCCCGGCCTTTTTCTTCCGCATGATTGGCGTGATGGCCGATCTGGCGGCAGAGCGGGGCATAGATCACGACGCCGCCCTGCGGCTGGCGGCTGCCACCATGGAGGGGGCGGCGGCTATGCTCCTCTCCGGGGAAAAAAGTCCGGAGGAGCTGACCCGGCAGGTCTGTTCTCCTGACGGCACCACTCTGGCGGCCCTCTCCGCTTTTGACGATCTGGATTTTGACGGTCTGCTGCGGGAGGCGTTTGACCGCTGCGTTCGCCGGGGTGAGGAGCTGGGCCGCTGAGGGCCAGTTCTGTTTTGATTGACGGCTTCATAAGCTGTCCCAGAGGAGGGACAGCCATGAGAAAGCGGAAAAGCGTCCATATCATCCGAGTTCGCCTTTCCCGGAGGGCAAAGGTGCTTTTGTCGCTTTGTCTGCCCTTCCTGTTGGGCGCTGCGGCCGGGGGGCTGCTGGTGTATTGGCAGGGGGATAACGGGGCGTTGTCGGACTACCTTGGCGGATATGCGTCGGCACTGGGAGAGGGTGCAGTGACCACTGGGAGCCTGCTCTCCCTGTGCTGGTATTACCTCCGCTGGACGCTGCTGGTGGCTCTTCTGGGGCTGACTGCTCTGGGCGTTGTGGGCATTCCGCTGGTGTTTGCCCTGAGGGGATTTTTGCTCTCCTTTGCCGCCGCCTCTATCCTCAGCGCCTTCGGCGGGTGGCAGGGGGTGCTGGTGACGGCTGCCATTTTTGGCGTGCCGGGACTGATTTCGGTTCCCGTCCTTTTTCTGCTGGGCGTTCAGGGGATGGGCATGGCGGCGGCCATGGCCTTTCCAGGGGGGACTCCCCGGCTGCGGCGCTATTTGGGGGAGTGCGCCCTATGCTGCGGAGTGACGCTGCTCTGCGGTGTGCTGGATATGACGGTAACCACCCGTCTGCTATATTGGATCATTCTATGAAAACGTAAGGGATGAGAGTATTATGGATCTGGTGGAGAGCTTCGAGCACTACCTGACAACTGAAAAGCGGGCCTCTCAGAATACGGTCAGCTCCTACCTCCGGGATGTGCGGCAGTATCTGCGCTGGCTGGAGGAGAACGGGCTGGCACCGGAGGAGGTTTCCCAACAGCAGGCGGAGGATTACATCAGCTCCATTTCCGCCCGGGGTCGCTCCGCAGCCACCTCTGCCCGGTCACTGGCTTCGCTGAAATGCTTTTACCGCTGGCTGGGGGAAAACGGCATGGAGGGGGAAGACCCCTTCTGCGGAGTGAAGAGCTGTAAAACGGAGCGGAAGCTGCCCCGTATTTTGACCAGCAGTGAGGTGATCCGCCTGCTGGAGCAGCCCTCCAGTGAGGATCCTAAGGGCATCCGGGATCGCGCTATGCTAGAGGTACTCTATGCCACTGGCCTACGGGTGGGAGAATTGCTGGGGCTGGGCGTGGAACACGTCAACCTTTCTGCCGGTTTTATCCGCTGTACCGGCGGTGAGCGGGAGCGTATCGTTCCCCTGTATGACAAGGCGGTACAGGCCCTGGGGGACTATCTGCGGGTGGTGCGGCCCCAACTGGCCCAGCCGTTGGAGTCTGCTCTGTTCGTCAATATGAAGGGCGGACGGATGAGCAGGCAGGGCTTCTGGAAGCTCATCAAGCACTATCAAAAGCAGGCGGGTATCCAGAAAGAGATTACCCCCCGAACTCTGCGCCACTCCTTTGCTGCCCATCTGCTGGCAAACGGCGCGGATTTGCGGGCCGTTCAGGAGATGATGGGCCACGCCGATATCGCATCCACCCAGCTCTATGCCCGGCTGGTGAACCAGCGGCTCCAGGATGTCTATCACAAGGCCCATCCCAGGGCATAGCACACCTAGAGGGAGCGGAGAAAATCTCCAGGATAATCCCTCCGTTCCCTTGTTATTTTTTCCGGCAGCTGATATAATAATAAACACGCAAGGGAATGGGAGAAAAGAGGGAGCTGTGGATGGATGCCTGGAACAATTTCGTCAGTAATTTGAACCTGACCCAAGTGATTGGCCTCGCCATCCGGGCGGCGGCGGTGCTGCTGTGTCTCACTATCCACGAGCTGTGCCATGGCCTGGCGGCAAAGGCCCTGGGGGATGACACCGCCAGCCGTCAGGGGCGGCTGAGTCTGAATCCCCTGCGGCACCTAGACGTCTTTGGCACCATCATGATGTTGGTGGCGGGGGTTGGCTGGGCCAAGCCTGTTCCTGTGGATCCTCGACAGTTTAAAAATCCTAAATGGGGCATGGCCATTACCGCCCTAGCGGGGCCGGTGTCCAACTTTGTGCTGGCCTTTGCCGCCCTGCTGCTGGGCCGGGGGCTGCTTTATTTGGCTTTGATAGAAGAAGCGAGAACGATCGCAGAGCTTCTTATCTGGGGGGTAATTTTTCTGGCCCGGGTGGCCCTGCTGAGTGTGGGACTGGGGCTGTTCAATCTCATTCCTATCCCGCCGCTGGACGGCTCCCGGGTGTTGTTTGCCCTATTACCTGATCGGCTGTATTTCAAGGTGATGCGGTATGAACGCTATATCATGATCGTCCTGTTTATCCTGCTGTGGATGGGCCTGTTCAGCACACCGTTGAACCGCGCCATCCAATGGGTACTCCGGGGAATGTGCGGACTGACCGGCTTTCCGGTCAGCGTGTTTGGATTTTAAGCCATAGGGGAATATTCCCGAGGAGGTGAGCCGCCCTTGGATGCGCCCGTTTACCACCTGGAACGGGTGGTGAAAGCCAAAAGTGAGATGAAGGACTTTGACGGTCCGCTGGATTTGATCTTATATCTGCTGGGCCAGAACAAAATGGAGATCCAGGATATCCAGATATCCCTCATTTTGGAGCAGTATCTGGATTGGATGGAGCAGCGGAAGCAGATGGATTTGGAGGTGGCCAGCGAGTTTATTGCCATGGCCTCCCAGCTGGCCTATATCAAGACCCGGATGCTCCTCTCTATCCATGATGAAGAGACGGCCAGCGAGATGGATGAGTTGATTTCCGCCCTGGAGGCCCACCAGCGCAGTGAGTACTACGCCAAAATCAAGGCGGCGACAGGGGAACTCCAGCACCGCTATCAGCTGGGACAGGACTACTTTACCAAGCCACCGGAGCCGTTGCCGACCAGGACGCGTACCTATGAATATGTACACCAGCCCTCGGAACTGGCAGCTGCCATGTCGGAGCTGCTCCGCCGGACAAAGGACAAGCTCCCGCCGCCCATCCAGGCTTTTGACGGCATCGTAGGCAGGGAGACTTATTCGGTCACTGAAAAGAGCCGGGAGATTCTGGCCTGGCTGGTCAGGTCGGGGGTCACAAGGCTATCCCGGCTGTTCCGGAGGAGCCGGAGCAGATCTGAGGTGGTGGCCACCTTTCTGGCAATTTTGGAGCTGTGCCGGGAGCGGCGCATCCGCCTGGCGGGTACTGACGGGGACTTTACCGTCACCGGCATTTTCCCCGGTAGACAGCCGGTGAGCGGGAAGGGCGAACCCTCATAAATGGCCGGCCAAGAGGGTGCCGGAGATCGCTTCTCCCCTGGATGAGGCTTGCAAGGAGAAAATATGGAACTGAAGGACATAGAATCCGCAATTGAGGGAATCCTATTTGCAGCGGGAGAGCCGGTTCCGGTGGAGCGGCTTTCCTTGGCCCTGGGTATCGACCGGGAGACGGCAGACAAGGTGGCCGCCCGACTGTCGGATGAGTATGCTTATCAGCGCCGGGGGATCCGGCTGCTGCGACTGGAAAACGCCTGGCAGCTTTGCTCCGCCCCCGAGGAGGCGGCGTATATTCGTAAGGCGCTGGAAGCCCGGAAGCCCCCCAAACTTTCCCAGACTGCCCTGGAGGCTCTGGCCATCATCGCTTACTTCCAGCCCACCACCCGGGCCTATGTGGAGCAGGTGCGGGGGGTGGACTCCTCCTATACCGTAAATCTGCTTCAGGAGCGGGGCCTGATTCAGGAGGCGGGGCGGCTGCCCGTGCCGGGACGCCCTACCCTGTTCCGCACCACTGCTGCCTTTCTTCGCAGCTTTGGCCTTTCCTCCCTGAAGGAACTGCCCCCACTGCCGGACAGCACGGCGGATGAGGGACAGTTGACCCTCCAGATGCGGGAGGCCATCCAAAAGCTGACGGAGGAGGAGACGGCGGCCCAGTCCCAGGAGGAGGCATGAGACTATGACGGCGCTGAAGATCATCGCCGCTGTGGTTGTTGTCCTGTTGCTTTTAGGCTTTATTCGTGTGGGCGGACGGGCGGAATATCACGCAGGCGGACTGATCGTGACCCTGCGCGTCATGGGCATCCCCATCAGAATATTCCCTCAAAAGCCAAAGAAGAAGGGAAAAAAGAAGCGGACTGAGAAAAAGGCGGCAAAGGCAGGGAAAAAGCCCGTTGCCCGGGAGCGTAAAGAACCCTCTGGCGGAACGGTTCGGCTGCTGCTGACGCTGCTGCCCGATATTCTTGATATGCTGGGCAGACTGAGCAGACATATCCGCATCCAGCCGTTGGAGATTGATTATACCGTTCCCGGTGGGGAAGACGCAGCGGCCGCCGCCATCCAGTATGGGAGACTCTCTGCTGCCTGCGGCGGTGTTCTGCCGCTGATTGAGAACCACTTCGATGTCCGTCAGCGCCGGGTGCGGTTAGGAGTGGACTTCCAGGCTCAAGAGCCGGTGATTGCAGTCAGGGCGGGGCTGTCTATTTCCCTTGGCCGTCTGCTGGCCATTGCCCTGCGCTTTTGCGTCCGGGCGGTAAAAGCTATGGGGAAAACAGAGAAGAAGCCCCAGGGACAAGCTGTGTCCGGAAAATAAAGGAGGCAAAATTACAATGGAGAACAATCAAAAGCATACTATCAGCGAGGTCATGGGTGTTACCATGGAGAATATCAAGGAGATGGTGGACGTCAACACCATCGTGGGGGAGCCGATCCATACTCCGGACGGCGTGACCATCATTCCAGTGTCTAAGGTCAGTTTTGGCTTCGCCTCTGGCGGTTCAGAGTTCACCACAAAAAATATCCAGGCGGGCAGCAACAACCCCTTTGGCGGCGGCGGAGGAGCCGGTGTTACCATCGTACCCATCGCGTTCCTGGTTGTTCGGGGGGAGAATGTCCGTATGATTCCCATTGGCCCGCCGGCAGGCGGCGCGGTAGAGCGGGTCATTGACATGGTGCCAGAGGTGGTGGACAAGGTTACTGCTTTCATCGACAAGCAAAAGGAGAAAAAAGAGGAAGCGTAAGGATAAATAGGGAGAAGAAAAGTTGAACAAGGGGAGAATTGGCTGGCTTCGCCGGCTGAAAGGCGGAACGCTGGCATTGCTGGCGGTTCTTGCCCTGCTTACGGGTACGGCCTGGGCAGAGGATGTCAATGCAGATGCGCTAACTCTGTCGGCGGCATCCGCCATTCTGGTGGACGCGGCTTCGGGCCGGGTGCTGTACAGCCTGAACGCCCAGGAGGAACGGCTGATTGCCAGTACCACAAAAATCATGACCGCCATCGTGGTGCTGGAGTGTGGCATTGACCTGGATCAAGTGGTGGAAATCACCGATGAGTTTGCAAACGTGGAGGGTTCCTCCATGTACTTTGTAACCGGAGATCAGTTGACCATCCGGGCGTTGCTCTATGGCCTAATGCTGTGTTCCGGTAATGATGCTGCCACCGCTCTTGCCGTGGCCTGCGCCGGGAGCGAGGAGGCCTTTGTTGTCTGGATGAACAACAAGGCGTCGGAGCTGGGTATGTCCCACACCAGCTTTGCCAATCCCCACGGGCTGGACGCCGAGGGACACTACTCTACGGCAGAGGACATGGCAAAGCTGATGATATATGCCATGCAGAATGAAGAATTCGTTAAAATTACCGGTACCCGCTATATCGAGATGGAAGGCTTCTCCATGACCAACCATAATAAGCTGCTGCGGATGTATGAATACTGCATCGGCGGCAAAAATGGCTATACTCAGGCTTCGGGGCGGACACTGGTGACCTGCGCCGAAAAGGATGGCCAGCGGCTGGTGGCAGTGACCCTGTGTGACCAGGACTACTGGGACGATCAAATCGCCATGTATAACTACGGCTTTTCCCATTGGCCCACCGTTACTCTGTGCAGTGTAGGGCAGACTATTGCGCGGCTGCCCATCTCCGGCAGCAGTGAGACGGCGCCGGTTGTGGCGCTGGAGTCTGTATTTTACCCCCTGTCGGAAAGCGACAAGCTGGATACGGTACTGACCCTGCCGAAGGAGGTGTCCGGCCCGGTACGCATGGGGGCCGTGGTGGGACAGCTCAGCTTCTATATCAACGGTGAGCTGTATGGAAGCACCTACCTGGTATTCGGAGAGACAATCGAGGAGGCGAACGCGACTTGGAACAGCGGCTTCAGAAGCTCTTATCCGCCGGGGGAATTTTTTCTCGGCGGACTGCTGAAGCGTACATTCTTGCGGGCCGGGTGACGGTGAATGGCCGTCCGGCCACCTTGGGTGACCGGGCCGACCCGGAACGGGACGTGGTGACCATCGACGGGAAAACGGTGGAGCTGGGAGGGCAGCGGGTCTATCTGATCCTGAACAAGCCCCGTGGTTATGTCACCACCCTGTCCGACCAGCAGGGACGGCTGGATGTCCGCTCCCTGGTGGAGGACTGCGGCGTCCGGGTGTGGCCAGTGGGACGGCTGGATATGTATTCCGAGGGGCTGCTGCTGCTGACCAATGATGGGGAACTGACCCAAAGGCTGACCCATCCCTCCTATGGGGTGGAGAAGGAATATCTGGTGTGGGTCACCGGGGACGCTGCGGCGGCCCTGCCCCGGCTCCGGTCGCCTATGATGCTGGAAGGTCAGCTGTGCTGCCCCCGCCGGGTGGAATTGCGTCCCGCCCGAGGGACAGCCGGAGCCTCGGTGCTGTCCGTCACCCTGAACCAAGGGAAAAACCGGCAGATTCGCAGGATGTGCCAGGCGGCGGGGCTGGAGGTGGTTCGGCTACGCCGGGTGCGGGAGGACAGTATCTGCCTGGGAAATTTGAAGCCAGGGAGTTGGCGATATCTCACTGAGGAGGAGATTCTCCGGCTAAAACAGGGATAAACGGCAATTGTCTGCAAGAAAATGGGAAAATCCTGCAAAACCCCTTGAAATTTCCGGTTAAAGGCAGTATGATATAGGCATGACAGACAGCTGCCGGTATCGCCCGGCGGCAGAGGGAGCATATAAGTATGCAGCAGGATATTTTAAGCCGGATTCAAGAAGGCATGAGCGGCTATTCCAAGGGGCAGAAGTTCATTGCCAATTTTATTTTGCAGTCTTATGATAAGGCGGCGTTTATGACGGCCAGCAAGCTGGGCAAGACGGTGAATGTCAGCGAGTCTACAGTGGTACGATTTGCCGCTGAGCTTGGCTACAGCGGCTACCCCAGTATGCAGAAGGCCCTGCAAGAGCGGGTACGCAGCAAGCTGACCACCGTCCAGCGTATTGAAGTCTCCCGGGCCCGCATGGGCGATCAGGACGTGCTGACTACCGTGATGCAGTCGGACATCGAAAAGATTCGGCTGACACTGGAGGAGATTGACCGGGAGGGCTTCAACCAGGCGGTGGAGGATATCACGGCGGCCCGGCGGGTCTATATTCTGGGAGTTCGCTCATCTGCCATCCTGTCTAATTTTCTCTCATACTACTTCACCTTCCTTTTTGACAACATCGTCCATGTGGACACTACCTCCATGAGCGAGGTCTTTGAGCAGGTGATGCGTATTGGCCCCGGCGATGTACTCATCGGTCTGTCGTTTCCCCGATATTCCCGGCGGACGGTACAGGCCATGCAGTATGCCAAGGAGCAGGGGGCCAGGGTGATTGCCCTGACCGACAGCCAGGCCTCGCCCCTGGCCGCAATTGCCGATGTGGCCCTCTTTGCCAAGAGCGAGATGGCCTCCTTTGTGGATTCCCTTGTGGCCCCCCTCAGCCTGGTGAACGCCCTGATTGTGGCAGTGAGCCGGAAGAACGAGGGAGAACTGCCTGGCACCTTTAGCCGCTTGGAATCCATCTGGGAGGAAAACGGGGTCTATCAGCAGCTGGAGAGCTGAGGAGGGATTCCATGGCAGAACAGATGCAACCCGCTTTGGTGATTGGCGGAGGGCCGGCGGGCATGATGGCTGCCATCACTGCCGCACGGCTTGGCCGCCGGGTGATTTTGGTGGAGCGGAACCGTCATCTGGGCCGCAAGCTGCGCATCACCGGCAAGGGGCGGTGCAATCTGACCAATAACTGCACCCCGGAGGAGGTGCTGGAGAATACCACCTGCAACAGCCGCTTCTTATACAGTGCTGTCAGCCGGTTCGGGCCGGCGGAAGCCATGGCGTTCTTTGAGAATTTGGGGGTTCCGCTGAAGACCGAGCGGGGCAGGCGGGTTTTTCCCGTCTCTGACCGGGCGGCAGACGTGGTGGACGCTCTGTGCGGGGAGATAGCGCGTACCGGCGTGGTGGTGCTTCAGGGACGTGTTTCGAAATTGCTCCGGGACGGGGAGAAACTCACTGGTGTCCGGCTAGAGGACGGCAGGGAGATTTTTGCCCGGCAGGTGGTGCTGGCAACCGGAGGGCGCTCCTATCCCGCCACCGGTTCCACCGGGGACGGCTATAAGCTGGCAGAAGCTGCGGGACACACGATCCTTCCGGCAATTCCCTCTCTGGTGCCGCTGGAGGCCAGAGACGAGGACTGCCCGCGTCTGCAGGGGCTGGCACTGAAAAATGCCGCCATCCGGGTGGAGGATGAGAGGGGCAGAACCGTCTATGAGGATTTCGGTGAGCTGCTCTTCACCCATTTTGGCCTTTCCGGGCCGATGATATTAAGTGCCAGCGCACATATAAAAACCTTTGACAAAATCAGCTATTCTGTTATAATAGATATGAAGCCCGCACTGGACGAGGGGCAGCTGGACAAACGGCTGCTCAGGGAGTTTGAGCGGCAGCGGGGCCGGATGCTGCGCAACGCGCTGGATCGGCTCCTGCCCAAACGAATGATTCCTGTTGTCATTGACCGTTCCGGCATTCCGCCGGAGACACGTATCTGCGACGTCACCAAGATTCAGCGCCGGGCGCTGCTGGAGCAGTTCAAGCATTTTCGGGTGGACATCAAAGGCCCCCGTTCCATCGCCGAGGCAATTGTGACCTCCGGCGGGGTGGCGGTGGATGAGGTGCAGCCGGGAACGATGGCCTCCAAGCGGCTGCCCGGACTGTTTTTTGCCGGGGAGATTCTGGATGTGGGCGCCTACACCGGC
>CAYUUP010000040.1:0-13428 GCA_964447925.1 uncultured Oscillospiraceae bacterium | reverse complement strand
CCGGCAGCTGCTCCGGGCGGGGGCGGACAAGATCTCCGTCAACTCCGCCGCCGTAAAGGACCCCACTTTGATCTCACGGGCTGCGGAGCGCTTCGGCAGTCAGTGCGTGGTGCTGGCCATTGATGCCCGCCGTCGGCCAGACGGAAGCTATGAAGTGGTTGTGGCGGGGGGCAGGACGCCCACAGAAATTGATGCTGTGGAGTGGGCCAGAGAGGGCCAGCGGCTGGGGGCGGGGGAGATACTCCTGACCTCTATGGACGCCGATGGCACCAAGCAGGGCTTTGATCTGGAGATGACAAAGACAGTTGTTGCCGCTGTCTCCATTCCGGTCATCGCTTCCGGAGGCTGCGGCAGCCTGGCCCATTTTGCTGATGTGTTTGAGCAGACGGGAGCGGATGCCGCCCTCGCGGCTTCGCTCTTCCATTACGGCGAATTGACGGTGCCGGAGGTAAAGAACTACCTGCGGCAGCGGAGCATTCCGGTGAGGTGAAGCGCATGATCGGAACAGAGAACTTATTCCGGAAATCAGAGTTGATCCCTGTTATTATCCAGGACAGGGAGACAAAGGACATCCTAATGCTGGGCTTCACCAATGAGGAGGCCTATGAGCTGACCCGCCGGACGGGAACGGCCTGGTTCTGGAGCCGCAGCCGAAAAAAACTCTGGAACAAGGGCGAGACCAGCGGGAATTTTCTTCACGTCAGGAAAATCATCACTGACTGCGACACCGACACCCTGCTTTATCTCTGCGACCCGGATGGCCCCACCTGCCATACTGGGGCCAGAAGCTGCTTTTTCAACGACCTATGGGAGGAAGCCACATGAGCGATACTGTACTGCGGGAACTGTATGACGTGATTCTCGACCGGCAAAAGAACCCCTCCGAGAATTCATATACCTGTTATCTCTTCTCCAAAGGGCTGGATAAGATCCTGAAAAAAGTGGGCGAGGAGTCCGCCGAGACGATCATCGCCGCCAAAAACGGGGTGGAAGCCGAGACGGTAGGGGAGATCTCCGACCTGCTCTTTCACCTGCTGGTGATGATGGCTCAGCAGGGTATTCCCCTGGAGGCTGTGCTGGCGGAACTGGAGCGGCGCAGCCACAAAATCGGAAACCTGAAGACCATGCACCAGAGCAATCACGAGAGCTGACTGCCCTCACCCTTCCCGTTCCCCTCCCTGTCCGGCGAAACACTTCCGCCCGCTCTGCGGAAAACACAAAAAAATTGAAATTTCCTCTTGATTTTTCCGTTGGAGTTTGGTATGATAAAATACGATGCTGATTTGTCAAGTAGCAAGGAGGTAAGATCAATGGCCAAATGCGATTATTGCGGAAAGGGCGTTACGTTCGGAATCAAGGTTTCCCACTCCCACCGCCGCTCCAACCGCGCCTGGAAGCCCAACGTCAAGCGCGTCAAGGCGATGGTAGATGGCTCTCCCACCCACGTTTACGCCTGCACCCGTTGCTTGCGGGCCGGCAAGGTGACCCGCGCCGTATGATGCGGGAGATACAGATCCCAATCAAATGACCCTCTCCCCCTGGGGCGGAGGGTCTTTTCGTGCTTTTCGGTGCCAGTGAGAGGCCATTTTCCCTCTGCCCGGAGCGACCAGCTCTGGAAACAGGCAGGAAGAAGGGAGGATAACGGAACAGAGCGGTTCCTCGCGTCCCGAGGACAGGCCTCTTGTCACCTCTGAACCAGTCCCCGATATACTGGATTAGGAGGTGTGACATGAACACACTGGTACAAATGGCGCTGCTGGCAACCCTGGGAACCTGGCTGATCACCGCCTTGGGCGCCGCCACAGTCATATTTTTAAAATCCCCTCGGCCCACAGCGTTGAACCTGATGCTGGGCTTTGCCTCCGGGGTGATGATTGCGGCCAGCTTTTGGTCGCTGCTTCAGCCTGCTATCCAGCGGGCAGAGGAAATCTCCCGGCTCCCTCCCTGGCTGGTGGCTACCTCAGGGTTCCTCTGCGGAGCTGTCTTTATGTGGGCCTCGGACAAAATTGTGAACCTCTCCCGCCGGAACACCGATCATGCCCGGGGCGGAGAGCATGAGCGCTTCTCCCGTATGGTCATGCTGCTGCTCTCCATCACCCTGCACAATATCCCGGAGGGGATGGCAGTAGGGGTGGCCTTTGGCGCGCTGGAGACGGGCAGCTATTCTGCCGAGGGGCTTATGGGAGCTGTCACCATCGCTGTGGGTGTGGGCCTGCAAAATTTCCCGGAGGGGGCGGCAGTCTCCCTCCCTCTGCGGCGGGAGGGCTGCTCCCGGCGCAAGAGTTTCCTGCTGGGTCAGGCCTCCGGTATGGTAGAACCAATTGCAGGTGTTGTCGGCGCGATGTTGGCGGTGCGGGCAGAGGCCTTCCTGCCCTATGCGCTCTCCTTTGCCGCCGGAGCCATGATTCTTGTGGCTGTACATGAACTGATTCCCGAATGCCAACGGAATCAGCAGACCCAACCCTACTGTGCCACTATGGGCATTGTGTCCGGCTTTGCCGTCATGATGCTTCTGGACGTGATGCTGGGATAATAAGCAAAAATTTTTGCGAATATGGTTGAAATCCCAAAAGAACTATGATACAATGAAATTAGTAATAAACGGAGAGGGGGAAAAATCCTTGAAGCACGTCACCACCATCAACGGCGCCACGCTAAAGCAGAGTGCGTCTCACGCCGGCTGCGGCGAGTGTCAGACATCTTGCCAGTCCGCCTGCAAGACCTCCTGCACCGTGGCCAATCAAAAGTGCGAGAACGGGAGAGAGGACTGATTTTTCCCCGCAGAATGCCGCCCCGGCTACAAGCCAGCCGGGGCGTTCTCTTTTCGCTTATCGGGGCCAACCGGCCGAATATTCGAGGACAAGGAGTCGAATACGATGATACATACCTTTCAGGCCCTGGGCCAGTATATCGCCGTTGACGTGAACAGCGGGGCTGTCCATGTACTGGATAGGGCTATTTATGATGTTCTCTCTCTGGGCCGGGAGCCGGAGGGACCGGACTGCCCGGCGGACATTCCTTCCCTGTTGCCGGATTACGCTCCCGAGGAGTTGGCCGAGTGCTGGGAAGAAATTTGGGAGCTGAAGGAGCAGGGACTGCTCTTTGCATCTGATGACTATATTGACCCCGCCCTAGCCGTCATCAAAAATGCCCCCATCAAGGCCCTGTGCCTCCACGTTTCCCACGACTGCAACCTCCGCTGCAGCTATTGCTTCGCCTCTACCGGAGACTTCGGCACAGGCCGGAGGATTATGCCCTTTGAGACGGCAAGGCGGGCCATTGACTTCGTTGTTGCCCGATCCGGTAAGCGGCGGAACATTGAGGTGGATTTTTTCGGCGGGGAGCCGCTGATGGCAATGGACACCGTGAAACGGACGGTGGAGTATGCCCGCTCCATTGAAAAGACGGCGGGGAAGAACTTCCGCTTTACTATCACCACCAACGGGATGCTCTTAACTGACGAGAACATCGACTACATCAACCGGGAGATGTCCAATGCCGTTCTCTCCCTGGACGGCCGCCCCCAGGTCAACGACCGTAACCGCCGAACCGTGGGCGGCCAGGGCAGCTATGATCGGATCGTCCCCAAGTTTCAAAAGCTGGTGGCGGGCCGGGGTACCAAGGACTACTACCTCCGTGGCACCTACACCAAGGGCAACCTGGACTTTGCCGATGACGTCATGCACATTGCCGGCCTGGGCTTTCGAAATGTATCGGTGGAGCCATGCACCGGCACACCTGACAGCCCCTTTGCCATTAGCGAGGAGGACGTGGAGGCCGCCTGCGCCGAGTACGAGCGGCTGGCGGAAGCTCTTCGTGACCGGCCCGACATCAACTTTTTCCACTTCAACGTGGATCTTCAGCAGGGACCCTGTGTGGTGAAGCGCATCCGGGGCTGCGGGGCTGGGTGTGAGTATGTGGCTATCACCCCAGAGGGGGACATCTACCCCTGCCACCAGTTTGTGGGTCTGCCGGAATACCGCATGGGCAGTGTTTATGACGGCAGCTTTGATTTGGACATCGCGGACAGATTCTCCGGGCTGAATATCTACACACGGGAGGACTGCGGCAGCTGCTGGGCAAAATTCTACTGCTCCGGCGGGTGCAGCGCCTCTAACCTCCAGGCAAACGGTGACCTGAAAAAGCCCAACCGCACTGCCTGTGAGCTGGAGCGCAAGCGGCTGGAATGCGCTATCGCCCTGAAAGCCCTGGGTAAACAGTGATTCAATTGGCGGAAAAAGCTGGGCAAGAGGATTTTTCCGGAATACTATGCTCCAGATTGTAAAAGGCTATTATGAGAGTGTGACACGAAATGTTTAGCCCACTCTTGCTTTTTCCTCCCTGACTGTGATATGACAGAGGTGACTTTTGACATTAGAGCAATAAAGTGACCCGGAAGCCGGGCAAATTGGCATGATGCTCTATCAGGGGGGCCGCTGCCTTCCGGTTCCGGACGGGGCGGGAGATGCCCGTTGACGCAATGAAAGCGGTTATCACGGAATGAAGAGCAGGGGCTGTCTTGCGGGAGACAGCCCATTTTGTGTCCTTGCCAGGGTTAGCTTCCACAGAAGAGAAATTGATGATAGGACAGGCTTTCTTGCCTACGGTTCCGCAGTAAAAAATTTTTCAAAAAAATTGGAAGAAGGACTTGACAAACTGAAACGTTTGTATTATAATATTGATATATCTCCAAACGGAGACACCGAAAGGAGAGGACAGGAGGGGATGGTAATGTCAAGTGATGGGCATTTTTCTTCGCCCTGGTATCACCAATTGGAGATATTATCTCCAGAAGCGGCCGATGCCTTGGTGGAGGAGGCCCTCTTTCGGCTGTGTATCGGCTACCGCTATGTCGAGCGCAAGCGGGAGATTACCGACAAGGGAGAGAAGGAGTCGGAGACAGAGAAGGAGACGACACCCAGCATCACCGCCATCACCCTTTGGCTGAAAACCCGAAAGCCGGAGGTGTGGGGTGATGCTGCTGGAGAGCTGCCGGAGGGGAGCAACTTGCTGGAGGTGCTGGCAGCGACGCTGGCAGGGGATGCTGAACCATGTATAGGAGTGCCGGGCGGCTGGGAGGGAGGTAATTCAACCGGTGAAGTATGAAAAATTCAGCGAGAAGCAGACCCGGACGCTGACCTGGTGGATGCAGCCGGAGACAGCAGACTGTGATGGCATCATCTGTGACGGGGCGGTGCGCTCCGGCAAGACCATGAGCCTGACGGTGGGCTTTACCTTATGGAGTCTGACGAAATTTGACGGCCAGCAATTCGCCCTTTGCGGCAAGACCATCGAGAGCCTTTGGCGCAATGTGCTGGTACCCATGCAGGGCTGGCTGGCGGGCTGCTATACCATTGAGACTCACCGAGGTGACAACCGGCTGGTCATCAGCCAGGGCAGGCGGCAGAATACCTATTATCTCTTTGGCGGCAAGGATGAGAGCAGCTATCAGCTGATTCAGGGGATTACCCTGGCGGGAGTGTTGTTTGACGAGGTGGCCCTGATGCCCCGTTCCTTTGTGGAGCAGGCCCTGGCACGGTGCAGTGTGGAGGGTTCCAAATTCTGGTTCAACTGCAATCCGGAGGGGCCGGGACACTGGTTCTTCCAGGAGTGGATTCAGAAAGCGGAGCAGCGGAATATGTGCTATCTCCACTTCAACATGGAGGACAATCCGAATCTGAGTCCGGCGATTGTAGAGCGCTACCGGGAGATGTACAGCGGCGTCTTCTATGACCGTTATGTTAGGGGTGTCTGGACGGCGGCGGAAGGGGTGGTCTATGATATGTTTGATTGCCGCCGCCATACAGTGCAGTCTCTGCCCGCCCTCACTGGCCCTCAGTATGTCTCTGTGGACTATGGTACCCAGAACCCGACTGTATTTCTGCTGTGGCAGCGGGCAGAGACGGGCCAGTGGATCTGCCTCCGGGAGTATTACTGGTCGGGTCGGGAGAACCGGAAGCAGAAGACCGACCTGGAATATGCCCGGGCCATGGAGGAATTTCTGGACGGTATCCGCCCTCAGTGCATCATCGTGGATCCCTCCGCCGCCAGTTTTATCGCCCAGCTGCGGGAAAGTGGCTGGAAGGTGGAGCGGGCGCGAAACGATGTGTCCAATGGCATCCGGGCGGTGGGCCGGATGCTGGGGGAGGACAAGCTGCTCTTTTCGGCGGATTGCAGACACACCATCTCTGAGTTCCGGGACTATGTGTGGGACACCAGTGCAGCGGCCTGCGGAGAGGACAGGCCCCGGAAGGAGCATGACCACTGCATGGACGCCCTGCGTTACTTTGCCTACACTGTGGCGGTACAGGAGCAGGGCAGGGTGCGTAAACGGCCCAGGGGTATCTAAAAAAGCTGCGTCCGCCAGGAGACGGGGGACATCCTTTCCTTTCGGGCCGGTTTTATTCGCCATGATATCCCCGAATGGCAATAATAGTTCTCCAATTGGAGAAAAAGGAGGAATTGATTTGATTTGGTACATGGATTCCCGGGAGGCGGGAGATGTGGAACAGCTGGATTCCGGTGTCATCCGCTATCTCATCCGCAAGGGCGAGGCGGCGGCCCATCGCTATAACCGCCTGTGGGACTACTACTGCGGGAGGCACGATATCCTGCGTACCCGGTGGGAGCCGGAGGAGGTACGAGTGGCGGTGAACTATGCCAAGTACGTGGTAGACACCACCCTGGGCTACTATTTGGGTCAGCCGGTGAAGTATGATCCCAACCCAGACTGCGGTGACATCCGCCCCTTTGTGGACTGCTGCAGCGTCCGGCAGATGGCAGGCATTGACCAGGAGCTGGGCAAGACCATGGGCATTATGGGGGACTGCCTGGAGTTGTGCTACGCCTCGGACGAGAGAGATCCCCGGCCCCGAAGCGCAGCCATCGACCCCAGAAACGGCATTCTGGTGTGTGATGCTACAGTGGAACACAACAAGCTCTTTGCTATCATCTGGGACAGGCTGGAGACGCCCCAGGGCCGCCGCTATTATCACGCCCAGGTCTACACCGCTCACACCTGTAAAGAGTATATCGGGGATGATTTGCAGACTGCTCTTTTCCATCAGGTGGGGGAGACGAGGGAGCATTACTTCGGACAGGTGCCGGTGATTGCCTATACCAACAATCAGGAGCGGCAGGGGGATTTTGAGCAGATTATGACCCTCATTGACGCTTATGACCGGCTGATGAGCGATCGTCTCACTGACAAACGGAAGTTTGTGGATGCCCTGCTAGTCTTTTTCGGTATGACGCTGGAAGAGGAAGAGGGCCACCGGCTGGAGCGGGAGCGCTTCATCGATGGCGCGCCGCTGGACGCGCGGGCGGAGTACATCCAAAAGACCTTTGACGAGGCGGGGATCCAGGTGTTGGCCGATGCCCTCACCCGCGAGATGCACAAGATGACCATGACGGTGGATATGTCCGACCGGCAGTTTGCGGGGAATGCCAGCGGCCAGGCGCTGAAGCTGAAACTGCTGACCCTGAATCTGCTGGTGCAGAACAAGACCCGCCGGATGGAGCGAGGTCTGAAAGAGCGCTTTCGGCTCTATAATCACTGGCTTGCGGTCAAGGGGGAGATGGCGGAGGTGCCGGAGACTCAAATAGACGTGGTTTTTACCCTGAACCTGCCCGTCAACGAGGCGGAGATCGTGGACATGGTCACACGGCTCCAGGGCATTGTGGACAGACAGACCCTCCTCTCCCAGCTGTGGTTCATCCACGACCCGAAGGAGGCGGCGGAAAATCTGCAGCTGGAGCGGGAGGATCGGGAAAAGTCCCATCGGGCTGCGGGGGAAGCTACGCCCAGAACGCCCCCCACATAACATGGCAGCTTACGTCCGCCACGGGCCGGGGCCGCCGGCTGCAACGTACCGGGGCGGGAGAACATCGGGTATAGCCCAGGACAGATATGTAGGAAGGAGTTTTCGACATGAACAAACAAGAAAAGCAGGAAGAGCGCTCCGACTTGGAGACGCTTCTGGAAACCGACCGGGCTTTTCGCTCCGATTATGACCGGCGGGTGGGTCGGGCCATCCAGACCGCCCGGGCAGGCTGGGAGCGGGAGCAGACGGATGCCCTTGCCAGAGCCAGGGCTGAGGCCGTGGCTGACGGCAGGGCCGAGGGCCTTGCCAGCCTGGAGGGGCAGCGGCAAGCGTTGCAGCGGCAGATGCTTCAGCAGCAGCACCGGGAGCTGGAGCTACAGATAGGGGCAAAGCTTCAGGAATACGGCCTTTCTGCCCAATTTGCCCCCTGGCTCACTGCGGAGACGGAGGAGGAGAGCCTACGCCGGGTGGAGGAATTCCGCACCCTGTTCCTGACTGCTCTCTCCCGGGAAGTGACAGACCGGATGCGGGGCGGGGTTCCCATCGCCACCCAGGGGACGGCTGTCCTGGACAGGGAGGCTCTCCGCACCATGGCCCCGGCGGAGATCAACGCCCGCTGGGAGGAAATTCAGAACACGATTTTGAAAGGAGATTAACCCACAATGGCATTTGCTAATTTTATTCCCGAAATTTGGAGCGCCCGCCTTTTGGAACACCTGGATAACGCCCATGTCTATGCCGGGCTGATGAACCGGGACTATGAGGGAGATATCCGGGCCTTCGGTGACACCGTCCATATCAACCAGATCGGCGATATCACCATCAGCGATTATGACGGCTCCGACATCACTGACCCGGAGGAACTGGATGGCGAGATGCAGGATCTGAGTATTGACAAGGCCCAGTATTTCAACTTCCAGATCAAGGACATCGACAGCGCTCAGAGCAATCCCAAGCTGGTGGACGCCGCCATGCAGCGGGCCAGCTACGGCATGAACAATGTTATCGACCAGTATCTGGCGAAACTGCTGCTGGCCGGGGCAGGAAATATATTGGATGCCGTTACCCCCACTGCCGATACCGCCTATGACTCTCTGGTGGATCTGGCCACCATACTCACCGAGGCCAACGTCCCTATGCTGGGCCGTTGGGTGGTGGTACCTCCCTGGTATCACGGCCTGCTGCTGAAGGACGTCCGCTTTGTGGGCAACGGAACCGGCTATAATCAGGCCATCCTGCAGGGGGGCTGGGTCGGCGAAGCCGCCGGCTTCCGCATCCACCTCTCTAACAACGTCCCCGTGGGGGAGGACGGCTATAAAATCATCGCCGGAACTAACGCTGCGGGGGCCTTTGCCGAGCAGCTCATTGAGCTGGAGGCCTACCGCATGGAGAAGAACTTCTCCGATGCCGTCAAGGGCCTCCACGTCTACGGTGCCAAGGTGGTGCAGCCCTGCGGCCTGGCCGTGCTGACGGCTGTAAAGGGTTGAGCGCTATGACGGATTCGCTTTTAACCTCAGCACTGGCGCTTTTGCAGCGGCGCCTGGGGCTGACTGACCCCGATGAGAACACGCTGACTCTGATGGAGGACTGCCTGGACTGGGCGGAGAGCGAGATATTGCTCTATCTGGGCCGTAACGAGTTAGAGGGACGATTTATTCACAAGCTGTCGGCGCTAGCCGCGCTGGGCTGGCAGCGTATCCAGAGTCAGACGGATACGGAGGGACAAACAGTGACCTCCGCCTCCTACACCGAGGGGCAGATCAGCCAGACGGAGCATTATACGACTGCGGAGGAGTTGGACCGGCAGGAGCAGCAGATTTTGGACAGTCTGGGCCGCTGGCGGGTGGTTCCATGCTGACCCGGCGGACGCCCCTGCCCTGGCGGAAGGGATTTACCCTCCACCGCCGCGTCCTGACGGAGGACAGCCTGGGAGATCCAGTGGCTGCCTATGACATGGAAAATCCCGACTTCACTGCCCGGGACGGCAGCGAGGAGGGGATCTGCTGGCAGCCGGGCTATGTGTGGGGTTCCCTTGGAAGGCTGGGCAGCCAGGGCGCCGGACAGGAGGAGTATGGCCAGCGGGACAACAGTGTGATCTCCGGCGTGCTTTGGAGCGGCCTGGAGCTGGCTGCCTTTGACCGGCTGGTGGTGGAGGATACCGTCTATGAGATACGGGCAGTTCAGCAGTGGCCCGATTTCCGCCGGGTGCTGGCCCAGCGGGTGGTCTGATTGGGAGGGTGCGCATGAGAGCGGAATATACGCTGGTGGATGGCCGGAGCCAGGTGCGCCAGGCCCTTACAGGGCTTACCACCGACATCAGTTATACCCTGCGGGGCAGATATCCTCAAGCGGTGAATGACGGAGTGCTGATAACCTGCTGCGAGTATGCTAACACAGCAACTGAAAATCCGCTGGTGGACAAGCTGGTCTATCAGGTGGATATCTGGGCCTTCGACTGGGATACGGTGCTGGAGCTTGCAGCGCTGGTGAACGCCGCTCTGACGGAACTGGGACTCCGGCGGCAGTATTCCGGGCCGGACACCATTGCGGACGATCCCGCCGGATACCTGCGAAAGACCTATCGTTTTGGAAGAAATGTGGACAAGCGCACCATGCGCCTAATTGACTGAGTGCAGTCCCGCCCCGTTTGAGGGAAGGCATCGGCGGAGGAGACTGAAAATTAAATTTGAAAGGATGAACTGACTATGGCAACACAGGGACTTTCCACCATCGGCATTGATGTGCAGGTGAATAACGTCTCTCTGAACTATGTGACCGAGATCGGTGACATCGGAGGCAGCCCGTCCGATTTGGACGCCACCTGCCTGAAGGACACCATGAAGAAAAATGTACCCGGCGTGCAGGATACCTCCGCCTTCCAGGTGACTTTCCTCTTTGACAACAGTGCGGAGGATTCCGATTACCGGGTGCTGAAAGCCCTCCAGGATGGAGGGAAAATCGTGCCGGTGACGGTGACATTCTCCGATGGAACCGCCTTTGCTGCCACTGGCTATGTCAGCGTCATGGTGAGCGGCGCCGGGGTGGATGAGCTGATTTCCGCCACCCTGTCTGTCTCCCTCCAGAGTGACTGGACGGTGACGAACCCGGTGTAATTTTGAGCCAGTCCCTTCTCCATTTGGGGAAGGGACTGGGGACAGCATATGATGACTGAAAGGAGTGCAAGCTGTGAGAAAGCATTATTCCCTCCGGGTGGAGGGGGAGGAATACAAGCTGCGGCTGACTATCCGGGGCCAGCGGGAACTGGCAGAGCAATTTCAGGAGGACGCCATCCAGACCCTGCTGGCGGCCGTCACCGACTCCCGCCGGCTGTGCGCCCTGCTGACCCAGTCCTTGAACTGGGAGGGCAGCGGCAACACCATCACTGACGGCGAGGAGCTGTATGACCGGCTGGTGGACGCCGGGTGGCAGGGGCAGGGCCGGTTTGCTGATCTGGCTTTCGAAATTGCGCTGGCTTCCGGCCTGCTGGATAAAAAGCAGACGGGACAGCTGCGCAAGTCTGTCCGCCGTGCCTTTGACCGTGCCTTTGACGGCCTGGAGCCGGATCTGAAGGAGGAGCCGGAGCAGCAGACGGCCCCTTTCCCAGCGGCGGACTGACCATACAGCAACTTACGAAGGAGGGCCACATCGCCGGAGTTTCTCCGCTGGAGAGCGACAGCTGGACCTGGGGAGAACTGCTGGCGGCGGTAGAGGCGTATCAAACGCGAGAGCGGCGGCGGAACCAAGCGGCGGCGATGGTGGCCTATGGTCAGGCTATGCTGACGGCTCGGGCTGTCTGGGGCGGTAGGCCGCCGGAGATCCAGAAAATCTTCCCCTTCTGGACGGAGGATGAGCAGAACCGGGCCAAAATCGAAAAATATCGCCGCAGGATGGAACGCTATGCGGCGGAAGGGA
Source organism: uncultured Oscillospiraceae bacterium (assembly GCA_964447925.1). Classification (GTDB taxonomy): domain Bacteria; phylum Bacillota; class Clostridia; order Oscillospirales; family Oscillospiraceae; genus CAYUUP01. Next base: position 1,693 of record CAYUUP010000040.1, on the reverse strand, counting down.
GGAAATATGATCGAGAAGAACGGAGCGGCCCAGATGCTGACGGCTGAACTGAATCAAGCGAACAAAGCCCTGGGACAAGTGGAAAGCCGGCTGGCCGCAGTGGGACAGCAGGCTGCCCGGGTCTATCGCACGGCGGCGGACGCCCTCTCCCAGGTGTCCCAACGGGTGGAAGCGCTGAAGGCTGCCCTGGAGCCTGTGGCGGTGGTGGGGCTGACGGCCTTTAATAAGCTGCTCACCGCCATTCAGCCGGTGGCCACGGCCCTGCGGAATCTGGTGCTGGCTATTTTCCCCAAGTCTTGGACGACTAGAATAAGCTCTGCCACCGACACCCTGGACAGTGTGACAGCTAGCACGAAAAGTCTGTCCTCGGCGGCAGCTTCCGCCCAGCGGGATCTCTATGGCTTCGATGAAATTACCAGAGCCAGCGATAACAGCTCGTCTGGAGGCAGCTCATACAGCACGGGAAGCAGTACGGATTATTCGGCAGCTGTGGGGGCGGCAGAGACGGCAGCGGAACTGCCTGTTTGGGCGCAGAAATTTGGGGACGCCATGCTGCAGGTGTGGGCGGTGGCATATCGCAACTGGGCGCAGCAGAAGTCAAAAATCAAAGAGATTGCCTCCTTTGCCCTGGATCAGCTGGGCAGCGCCATCCGCACCATTGGTGCGGCGTGGCTGGCGGTTTGGACCAACGGGACGGGGGACAAAATCGTCCAGTCGGTACTGGATATTGTCTACAGGCTGATCTCCTGTGTGGGTGTACTGGCAAAGCGGTTCCAGGCTGCCTGGGAGGAGGGCGGCCGGGGGGAACGTATCTGGCAGGCCATCTGCGATCTGGCCCAAGCAGCGCTGGATTTTGTAAAAGCACTGATGGATACCACCCTGGAATGGTTGAATGCGGCGGACTTCGGCTCTATGCTGGATCAACTGGCGGAGGGGCTGGAAAACGCCGTTCCCTGGTTGGAGGGGGTGTTGGCAGAAATTTCGGAGAATTATTCTGTCTGGCTGGAAAATCTGGAAAGCTGGCTCACCGGCGGCGGCGAGGATGCCGGGGCGGGACTGGTTTCCGGCCTTACCTCTGGGACATCCAGTGGCATGACAAACATGGGTGCCTGGCTGAAAAGCCAGGTGGTGGATATTATCGTATCAGTGGTCAGGCAGCTCTTAGGCATTGAGGGAAATTCCAGCAGCATTTTTGCCGTCATGGGCGGTAGCCTGATCTCCGGACTGAAGGGCGGCATGACCGCCGCCGTCGTAGGCATCGGCAGCTGGGTGGCCAGCAATATCCTGACGCCGGTGCAGACTGCGGCAGGATCACTGGGGAGCTGGTTTTACAATTTGGGAAGCAAAGCGTCCTCCAACCTGAAAAGCGGGATGAGTAACGTGAAAGCGGCCCTCTCCGCCCCATTTAAGGCTGCCTTTAACGCCGTTATAACCATGCTGAACAACGTCATCAAGAAGATCAACAGTGCCTTGAAATTCAGCTGGAGCGCTGTTAAGGTGGCGGGGGTAACGCTGGTGAAGGCTGGCTCCGTCACCCTGGCCAAGCTGCCCACGCTTTCCACCCTGGCTACCGGCGGCATTGCCACCGGTCCCACCACGGCCCTCATTGGTGAAGCGGGCCAGGAGGCGGTGCTGCCCCTGGAGCGGAACACCGGCTGGATGGATACGCTGGCAGGCAAGCTGGCAGAGAAAG
>CAYUUP010000039.1:0-13660 GCA_964447925.1 uncultured Oscillospiraceae bacterium | reverse complement strand
ACGATACGGAGGACAAAAGCCTTGACCTGCAAATCCGGATTGCGGAGATCGATGCAGAGTTTAAGCAAATGCTCAAAGGGATCTCCGCTGAAAATGCGGAAACCTTTGACGAAGCACGGATGACGGAGCTGATGCATGAAAAGCAGAATCTGCAGCAGCAGCTCTCACAGATCGCAGACAGACAGCAAAAACGGGAGAACGCAAAATCCCGCCTGGATGAAATCTTCACGATCCTCGACGGGCTGAAAAATCACCCGATGGAGTATGACGACACGCTCGTCCGCCAAATGCTCGAATGTGTGGTGGTAGAGAATAAAGAGCGAATCAAAGTGGTATTCGTCGGCGGCCTTGAGGTGGAACAGGAGCTTTGCTAATGAATAGGTTCAAATCCAGGTATCAAAACGCCAAAAATATCTTTTTTATAGTCCCCAGACAGCATGACGCTGGACCCAAAAACGGATTGGGTCCAGCGTCATTTTACCTTTGCAATTCAGCTGTGAGTAATATCTCTTTTACAATCTCCGGACACATCGCGGCAAGCCACAAGGGTTTGCCGCGATGTGCTTTATAAACTACGGTGCCGCTCGTCTCTCTTATCAGAGTCTGTTCAGTAGACAAAACAATGCCTGAAGTGTACCACATCTCGCCAAATTTGTTTTCATATTGCCCCGTGTATAATGTAGAATAGGATTGCCTTTTCTATAGTTTTGTGGTATAATATGAACACTTGCCAAATGCAGGCCCTGAAGGGGTTCACCGGAAAATTTTTATTGGGACAAATAATCAAATATTTTGCGAATTGAAATTAAAAATGAACAGTGAAGCACGTGACTTTGACATGACAAAAAATGTATACCCTGTAAATGAACTATAAACAACAAGGGAAAAACAGAAGAAAGGGGAGAAACCTCCATCTATGAACGAAAACAATTCCTCCAATCCCGCCGTTGAAATCTGGAACAGCGTTTTAGAGTTACTAAAAAAAGAGCTGACGTCCACCACTATAGATGTCTGGTTCCGGGACGTAGAGCCAGTCTCCCTGACAGAAGATCAGTTTGTCATTTGCGCACCCAATGAATTCAAACGCGACATTCTGGCTTCCCGCTATATCTCACAGTTGAAGAATGCCCTTTATGAGCTTTTCTCCACTGATTTGACTGTAGTGGTAGTGGAACCCAACCAACGGGAAAATTTTCAATCTGCCTCCCCCAACCGCAACATTCTGGCAGGGAGCGATGAATTTACCTTTACCCACTTTGTGGTCGGCCCCTCCAACCGCTTTGCCTACAATGCCGCCAAGGCGGTGGCCGACGCCCCCAGCCGAAGCTACAATCCCCTCTTTCTATATGGCAACTCCGGCCTGGGCAAGACCCACCTGATGTACGCTATCTACCATTCTGTCCGGGAACAGCACCCGGATTACCGCATTGTCTTTGTAAAGGGCGAGGAATTCACCAATGAGCTAAACGAGGCCATCCGCACCCGTACCACCGAGAATTTCCGAGCCAAATACCGAGACAAGGATCTGCTACTGGTAGATGACGTCCAGTTCATTGCTGGAAAAGAAGCCACTCAAATTGAATTTTTCAATACCTTCAACAATCTCTACGAAGCAGGACGCCAAATCGTCCTCACTAGCGACCGTCCTCCCTCCGAGATGAACCGGCTGGAGGAACGGCTGCGCACCCGGTTTGAATGGGGCCTCACCGCCGATATCCAGCCCCCCGACGAGCAGACCCGTGTAGCCATCATCAAAAACAAATCCCTGGCTCTGGGACTAAATTTGCCCACCGCCGTCATTGAATATATAGCTCGGAACATTACCAACAATATCCGTCAGCTGGAGGGTACAATCCGCCGCCTGCTGGCCTATCAGAACCTGATGGGAACCAATCTCCAAGAGGACAACGACGCCGTCATGCGGGCCGTCCGAGAACTCATCCGGGAACGGGACATTTTCACCCCCTCTCCCGAGCTAATCATTGAGGAAACCGCCCGTTGCTACGATGTCCCAATATCTGAGATGACAAGCAAATCCCGCTCCAGAGACGTAGTTAACGCCAGACAGGTAGCCATGTTTATCATCCGCAGTGAGACAAATCTCTCTCTTCTGGAAATCGGCAAACTGTTTGACCGGGATCACACCACCGTCCTCCACTCCCTGGACAAAATTGAACGCCAAGCCCGGGAAGATCGGGAAACTATGGAGAATATCCGGGATATAAAATCAAATGTCAATTCCAAAAATTATTGAGTTATCCACATTTTCCACAGGTTTTTCCAACATGTGAATTTCCGACTGGCTCTCTTTTTTCATTTCTGTGGATAGAAACTCCTTTTTTCCACTCTCTTCCACCCCTCAACATTGGACGTGTATCTCACCTTTTTTCGACTCTTTTCCAATTTTTCCACATTTTCCACCGACCTACTACTACTACTACTAATTTATATACCTTCCCTCCCTCTTCGGGCGGGGCTGTGTTCTCTCTTAAATACTATTTCAGACAGGAGCGATAATAAAATGAAATTTTCCTGCGAAAAAGCCCTGCTGCAAGACGCCATCACTGTCTCCTCCCGGGCTGTCTCCCCCAAAAGCGCTTATGCCGCTCTGGAAGGCATTCTGGTAGAGACAGCGGAAGACAGTCTCCGGCTCACCGGCTATGACCTTTCTCTGGGCATTCGCACCACCATTCCCGCCCAAATCAGAGAAGAGGGTTCCACTGTACTCCCCGCTCGGCTTTTCGGAGACATTGTCCGCCGACTGGCGGACGAAACCGTCACCCTTCAAACAGAAAAAAGCGGTGTTCAGATTAAATGCGGTTTGAGCGAGTTTAACATCTCATCCATTCAGGCGGAGGACTTTCCCGAACTGCCTGACGTAGAGAAACTGAATACTGTGGAACTCAGCCAGCGGGATTTGCGAGAGATGATTAGCCAGACTGTTTTCGCCGTCTCGGATAACGAATCCCGCCCTATCCACACGGGATCTCTTTTTGAGGTAGATCCAAAGGAAAAAAAGCTGACTGTGGTCAGTGTAGACGGCTACCGGCTGGCTCTGCGCCGTCAGGATGTCTCTCAGTCAGATGGAGAAGTCCCATTTTCCTTTGTAGTTCCCGGCACAGCCCTGGGTGAAGTAGAGCGCATCTGCGGTGACAGTGACGAACCGGTACGGGTTATTCAGGGGCCCCGGCATATACTGTTTGAAATTGAAAATCATATTTTGGTCACTCGGCGGCTGGAGGGGGAATTTCTCAATTACCGTCAGGCTATTCCTCAGGAAAACCCTGTTCAAGTGACGGCAGACCGCCGGACGCTGCTGCAAAGCATCGACCGGGTATCCCTAATCATCACCGAAAAACAGAAAAGTCCTATTCGATGCGTCTTTTCTGATGGGCTGCTCCAAATCCGTTCCATGACTGCCATCGGAAGCGCCTATGACGAGTGTCCCTTGGATGGCGATGGAGGAGGGCTGGAGATTGGCTTTAACAGCCGTTATTTGCAGGAAGCCCTCCGGGCAATATCGGAGGACAGCGTGGTGTTGCAGCTGAATACCCCTATTTCACCCTGCATCATCACTCCAGCAGAGGGAGATGCCTTTCTGCATATGGTACTGCCCGTCCGCATTCGGTCGGAACACTGAGAAGGCCACTATGGAAGATCAAACTGTTTTCATCACAACAGAATTTATTCGGCTGGACGCTCTGCTGAAGCTGGCGGGAGTTGCGGACACTGGTGGCATGGCCAAGCGAATGATTCAGAACGGTGAGGTTGCCGTTAACGGTGAGATATGCATCCAGCGGGGAAAGAAACTCCGGTCGGGAGACAGCGCCGTATGGGAGGGCGTGACATTTCACGTGAAGGAATGCAAATAGATCGGCTTAGTCTGGAGGATTGGCGTAACTATGTGCAGGTAGTGGCGGAATTTTCTCCCACTGTCAATATCATTCGAGGCAGCAACGCCCAAGGCAAGACCAATCTTCTGGAGGCTATTCAATATCTTTCTCGGGCTCGTTCTTACCGGGCGCGGGGGGATAAGGAGTTGATCTCCTTCCAAGCGGAAACCGCCCGGATCAGAGGAACTGTCTCCGCCAGACGGATGGAATTTAAGTTAGAGGCTCTGCTGCGCCGAGAAGGGCGGCGGAGTCTGAAGGTCAATGATGTTCCCCTTCGGAGTGGAAGTGGTCTGGCGAATTATCTGAATACTGTTTTTTTTGCTCCTGAGGATCTGTCCCTGATCAGGGCGGGAGCGGCGGAGCGCCGCCGTTTTCTGGACAGTATTCTGGTGCAGCTGCAGCCCCAGTACAGCAAGTATCTGACGGACTATGAAAAAGTGCGGCGGCACAAGGTCTATATTCTCCGGGAGGGCCGCAGCCGGGCTGATATTTTCTCCCTGATGCGGGAATTTAACCAGCAACTGTGCCACCTGGGTACACTCATTATTTTGCAGCGAGCTGTTTTGCTGGAACGGCTAAAGACGGAAGCAGCAGTCTATCATGCCGCCTGCTCCGCCGGAGAGCAGCTGGAATTGGCCTATGTCACAGCAAAGACCATAGCGGATCCTACGGCGGGCTATTCCGCCGTCTACCAGGGGCTGGAACGTCATATGGAGAGCCACCGGCAGGCGGAAATTGACAGCGGACAGTGTCTCTGCGGTCCCCACAGAGATGATTTTTCCGTTTGGGTCAACGGCTTGGAGGCCCGGCAGTTCTGCTCCCAGGGTCAGGTACGCACCGCTGCTCTGTCCCTGAAGCTGGCAGAGCGGGAGGTTATCCGGACAGAGCGGGGTGAACCGCCGGTATTGCTTCTGGATGATGTACTATCCGAGCTGGACGAGAGCCGCCAGTCCTTTGTTCTGAACTGCCTTGGTGACGGACAGGTCTTTATCACCTATTGCAGCGAAAGCGGACTGGTTCGGCGGCCTCAGGGTAAAGTATTTCAAGTGGTCAATGGAACCATTTTGGAGGATTGATTCTATGTACCTGCACCTTGGCCAGGATACCGTTGTTCGGGAGGACGGCATTGTTGGCATTTTTGATTTGGAGATCACCTCCCAATCCTGCCGTACCCGGGAATTTTTGGCGAAGAGTGAGGCAGCAGGCCGAGTAGAGACAGTTGGAGAAGATCTGCCCAGGTCGTTTCTTCTGTGGGGAGATGATAAGAAATGGAAGGTGTATCTCTCCCAACTTTCCACGGCCACCCTTGCCAGGAGAAGCGAGGAGCGAGCATGGGCAAGAGTATAATACGAATTTCCTGTGTTGGAGGTTGATTTTATGTCAGAACATTTGGAGGGCAGCACTGCTGTCACTCATGATTACGGCGCGGCGGAGATCCAGGTACTGGAAGGCCTGGAGGCTGTCCGCAAACGGCCAGGTATGTATATCGGCTCCACCTCATCCAGCGGTCTGCACCATTTAGTCTATGAGATTGTGGACAACGCCATTGATGAGGCCCTGGCGGGCTACTGTACGGAAATCTACGTGACAATTGATGAGGGAGATATCATCACTGTGGCGGATAACGGTCGTGGTGTCCCGGTGGACATTCAGCCACAGACCGGGCGTCCCGCTCTGGAAGTGGTCTATACCATCCTCCACGCCGGCGGAAAATTCGGCGGCGGTGGATATAAGGTTTCCGGAGGGCTTCACGGTGTGGGCGCTTCCGTAGTCAATGCTCTCTCTGAGTATATGAAGGTACAGGTACACAAAGACGGGAATATTTATCAGATGCAGTTTTCCCGGGGAAATATTACCCAGGAGATGACAATCGTGGGCCGGACGAACCGTACCGGCACCACCGTTACCTTCAAGCCCGACCCGGAGATTTTTGAGGATACTGTCTATGATTATGAAATCCTTCACCGGCGGATGCGGGAGCAGGCTTTTCTCAACGGCGGGCTGAGAATTATCATGGAGGATCATCGTGTCGGCAAAGAGCAGCGGGAGGAGATGTGCTACGAGGGCGGTATCCGCTCCTTTGTGGAATATATTAATACTAACAAGACCCCTATCCATCCCGGCATCATCTATATGGCAGAAGAGCGGGAGAACTGCATGGCAGAGGTGGCAATGCAGTATACCGATAGCTACAACGAAATCATGGTTTCTTTTGCCAACAATATTCACACCCCGGAGGGCGGTATGCATGAGACGGGCTTCAAGATAGCCCTGACGAATGCGTTAAATGCCTATGGTAAGCGGGCTAAGCTGCTGAAGGACGATGATAAGGTTTCCGGTGAGGATTGTCGGGAGGGTCTGACCTGCGTCATATCCGTTAAGCTCACTGAGGCTCAGTTCGAAGGGCAGACCAAGTCTAAGCTGGGCAACAGCGAGATGCGCACCATGGTGAATGCCGTAGTCTCCAATGGGCTGGAGCAGTTCCTTGATCAGAATCCCACTGTGGGAAAGGCCATCCTGGAAAAGGCTATGACTGCCGCCAAGGCAAGGGAGGCGGCCCGGAAGGCACGGGAAAATGTCCGCCGGAAGACAGGCCTGGATTCCGGCCAGATGCCGGATAAACTCCAGGACTGCAACGAACAGGATCCGTCTCTGTGCGAGATCTATATTGTGGAGGGAGATTCTGCAGGCGGATCTGCCATCCAGGGCAGAGATTCCCGTTTCCAGGCTATCCTGTCTATGTGGGGCAAAATGCTGAACGTAGAGAAAGCCCGGGCAGACAAAGTCTATGGTAACGACAAGCTGACACCGGTGATTACCGCCCTGGGGGCGGGGATCGGCGAGGACTTTGACATCTCTAAACTCCGCTATCACAAAGTCATCATCATGGCGGATGCCGATGTGGACGGCTCCCATATCCGTACTCTGCTGCTCACCTTCTTTTTCCGCTTTATGCGGCCACTGATTGAAAAGGGCTATGTCTATGCCGCCGTGCCGCCACTTTATAAGCTGATTCGGGGCAAGACCCAGCGTGTGGCCTATTCTGATGAGGAACGAGATGCCATCTCTGCTGAAATGCGGGGAGATAACGTCAATGCCAAAGTAGATATCAGCCGCTTTAAGGGTCTGGGAGAGATGGATCCCCATGAGCTTTGGGAAACTACTATGGATCCGGAGAAGCGCACCCTGCGGCGCATTACCTTGAGCGATGCTGTGGCTGCTGACCGGATGTTCACCGTTCTGATGGGCGAAGAGGTAGAACCCCGAAAGGAATGGATCGAGAAAAACGCCCGCCACGCCGTGAATCTGGATTTTTAATTAGGAGAATCATATACTATGGCACACAATCGAGATTATAAACCGGAGGATATCGCCTTTCCTGACCAGGTCATCACCGAGTCCGAGCTGGTGGGGGAGATGGAGAAGAGCTATATCGAATACGCCATGAGTGTAATCGTGGGCCGTGCGCTTCCTGACGTCCGGGATGGCCTGAAGCCCGTTCACCGGCGCATTCTGTATACCATGCACGAGGGCGGACTGACCTACGATAAGCCCTTCAAAAAATCCGCTACCTGTGTGGGCGATGTGCTGGGTCACTATCATCCCCACGGCGATGCCTCAGTTTACGATGCTATGGTTCGGCTGGCCCAGGACTTTTCTATGCGCTACCCCCTGGTGGACGGACATGGCAACTTTGGCTCAGTGGATGGTGACCCGCCGGCAGCATACCGCTATACCGAAGCCCGCTTAGCTAAAATATCCGCTGAAATGCTCCGGGATATTGAGAAGGAAACGGTGGACTGGGATCCAAACTTCGACGAGAGCCGGAAGGAGCCAAGGGTACTCCCCTCCCGTTTTCCCAATCTGCTGGTGAATGGCTCCTCCGGCATCGCTGTGGGCATGGCAACCAATATTCCGCCCCACAACCTGCGGGAGGTTATTGACGCTGTAATCTGTATATTGGACCATCCGGACACCACCCTATCCGGCTTGATGGAGCATATCAAGGGGCCGGATTTTCCCACTAAGGGAATTATTATGGGTCGCAGCGGTATCCGGGCGGCCTATGCCACAGGCCGGGGAAAAATAACCCTGCGGGCCAGGACGGAGTTTGAGGAACACGGCCAGAATCGCACCCGGATCATCGTTACTGAGTTACCTTATCAGGTGAACAAACGTCAGCTTATCCGCAGTATGGCGGAGCAGGTGAAGGACAAGCGGCTGGAGGGTATTTCTGACATCCGGGACGAGACGGACCGCAACGGTATGCGTATTGTTATCGAACTGAAGCGGGATGCCGCGCCTCAGGTTGTGCTGAACAATCTCTTTAAGCAGACCTCTTTACAAACCACTTTTTCCATCATCATGCTGGCTTTGGTAAACAATCAGCGGCAGCCTCAGATTTTGTCCCTCCGCCGCATTCTGGATGAGTATATCGCGTTTCAGGAAGAGATTATCGTCCGTCGGACGAGATTTGACTTGCGGAAGGCAAAGGAGCGGGCGCACCTGTTGGAGGGCCTGCTGATTGCTCAGGACAACATTGACGAGGTCATTCGCATCATCCGCCAGAGCTATGATAATGCCAAGGAAAATCTGATGGAACGCTTTGGGCTGGACGATGTGCAAGCCCAGGCTATCTGCGATATGCGGCTCATTTCTCTCCAGGGCCTGAACCGAGAGAAACTGGAACTGGAATATAAAGAACTCCAGGAAAAAATTGCACACTTTGAAAAACTGCTCAGCGACGAGGGGCTGGTGCGCCAGACGCTGAAGGAGGAACTGTCTGCCATCCGGGACAAGTACGGCGATGACCGTGTGACGGAAATCCAGGACGTAGAGGATGACATAGATATCGAGGATCTCATCAAAGAGGAGAACTGCGCCTTTACGCTGTCCAATGGCGGATATATCAAGCGGACACCGGTTTCTGCCTATCACGCCCAGCGGCGGGGCGGTCGGGGCGTCTCTGCACAAAATCTCCGGAATGAGGATTCCGTTAAGACGCTGTTTACCGCCTCCACCCATGATATCATCCTGTTCTTTACCAATACCGGCAGGGTGCATCGGAAAAAGGGCTATCAGATTCCAGAGGCTGCCCGCACCGCCAAGGGCGTCAGCATCTATCATGTGCTGCCTCTGGAGACAGGAGAGAGCATTACTGCCATGCTCCATATCAGGGACTTTGCCGAGAACGAATATCTGGTGATGGCTACCAGAAATGGCACGGTTAAGCGTGTCTCCCTGCCAGCCATTAATACTGCCCGAAAAGCGGGCATCCGGGCCATCACTCTGGAAGAAGGGGACGAGCTGATCTCCGTCCTCCGCACTGACGGAAACCAGAATATTCTGCTGGTAAGCCGGATGGGTTCCGCCATCTGCTTTGATGAGAAGGATGTCCGCTGCATGGGCCGGGACGCCGTGGGCGTCCGGGGTATCCGGCTGCGGCCCGGCGACTCCCTTATAGGCGGCGAGGTCATCAGCAGTGGGGAATATCTGCTGGCTGTCACGGAAAACGGCTATGGCAAACGCACCGCCGTCCAGGGGTTTATCCGGGCAGACGGTCCTCAGAGCAGGGGCGGCCTGGGACTGCGGGCATATCAGATTACGGGAAAGACCGGCCCCATTGCCGCCGTTGCTATGGTAAACGGAGACGAGGATGTATTTCTGATTTCTGACGATGGCACTATGATCCGCACACCTGTGGATGGCATCAATGTCTACAGCCGCACCGCCCAAGGCGTCACCGTGATGCGCCTTGCTGCCGGCGCCCGTCTCACCGCTATGGCCGTTACACAGAAGAATGAAGAGGAGCTTTCAACAGAGACTGCGTCCGGGCCGGAGGAATGATTTGTGAAGGAGGTCATACTCTATACGGACGGTGCCTGCTCCGGCAACCCCGGACCTGGCGGCTGGGGAGCAATCCTGATTTATAAGGGGCTGGAAAAAGAACTGTCCGGCGGGGAAAAAAGCACCACCAACAACCGGATGGAGCTGACAGCCGTTATCCGGGGACTGGAAGCGCTGAAGGAGTCCTGTGTGGTGGAGTTGTATTCCGATTCCAAATATGTTGTCGATGCCCTGCAGAAGGGCTGGGCCGTGGGCTGGCGGCGGCGAGGATGGAAAAGAGCGGATAACAAGCCGGCACTGAATCCCGACCTATGGCAGCGGCTGCTGGAGCTGACGGAGCTGCACCGGGTGAAGCTCCACTGGGTCAAGGGCCATGCGGAAAATCCCTATAACGAGCGCTGCGACAAGCTGGCCGTAGCGGAATGGAAGAAGCTGAAGGGCTAATTTTCCGGAAAACGGTTTGAAGCGCGGAGTGCGGGGAGAGTGGCCCACACCGATTACCGGGACGATGAAAAATGAGGAGACTAGTATGAATACTGCCAATAAAATCACCGTCGCCAGAGTGCTGATGATCCCCCTGCTGCTGGCGGCCCTGGCACTGGATTTTCCAGGAAATCACTATGTGGCGCTGGGTATTTTCATTCTGGCCAGTCTCAGCGATATGCTGGATGGCTACATTGCCCGGAGCCGGAACATGGTGACGGATTTTGGCAAGTTTATGGATCCCATTGCGGACAAGATGCTGGTGGTGTCCGCAATGCTGATGCTGACGGCGGAGGGAACCATACCCGCCTGGGTAGTGGCTGTGGTGGTTGCCCGTGAATTTGCCGTCTCTGCCCTTCGGCTGGTGGCGGTGGAGGGCGGCCGGGTCATCGCCGCCGGCTGGTCGGGCAAGGTCAAGACCGCCTCCACCATGGTCTGTATCTGTCTGATGCTGTTACCACCGGTTCCCTGGTGGCTGAATAACATCTGCGCCGGGGTGATTCTCGTTACCACTGTCTGGTCTGGCGTGGAGTATTTTGTAAAGAACCGGGACGTGCTGAATTGGAGCGATATATAATAACATTGAACCGAGAGGCTATTTTTCGTTGCCGCAGGCGTCCTGGCGCTTGCGGCTTTGTTTCACAGGGTCATCGTGCGCCTTGCCTACAAAACAAGATGAATTGGTTACATTTTATGTCATTATCCTGTTTAAGATTGATTTCAGGAATAAAGTATGGTACGATATCCCAAAGGGAGGTATTCCTATGAGACCAACGAAAAAGCGTAGAAAAGCTGTGATTTGGCCGTTGCTGGTGATTATTGCCCTACTGGTTCTGATATTAGCCGCTTTGCTCCTGATGCTGTTCAAGGTTCAGCAGAGGAAAGAAATCAAGCCGCCCGACCCCATTCTGCCGATGGCAGAGGAAAACGACCCGACTGCCCTGCTGGGAGAGACTTACGAGGGAATGGAAGGGCTTTATGTTCTGAACCATGGGGACGAGTTTGGCCCCTGGGATTACATTCTGAATATCGAGATGTCCTCCGGTCGGATGCTGATTTCTTACTCCTTCAACCAGGAGGTTCACGCGGCCCTCTATGACTTTGAAAAGGGGGACTTTTTGGCGGATGTTTCACTGGGCTATAAGTTGGCCCCGGATGGGGACTTTGAGGAGAGCCAGGGGGAGTACGAGGAGGGCTATTTCAGCTTTGGGCTGGAGACTTGCGGAGATAGCCTCTATTATGCTGTCCAGGGGGACGTGGTCTGCTTCTATGACAGTGAGTTGAGCCTGTTCGCTCGGTCCGCGCAGCAGGAGGAGGGCTTGAGTTACTCCGGCGGCGAAGGCTATGTGATGGCTTCCAGCTCTGAAAATCAACTCTTGCTGATTTATCCGGACGGCAGCGAACGCACCTTTGCCTTGGGCAACGTGGGTTATGTCTACCCGATTTACGGTGACAGCGACTCGGTGTGGCTATTTGGCATGAATGAGTGGTATGACAATATATTCACTGTCTGTGATATCTCTACGGGAGAGGTGGCTTCCAGCGGGATTTTAGAAACCGCCAGCATCCAGGGCGGCGACTGGCTCTGGACGGGGGAGACTTATTATTCCATGGCGGATCTGGGATGCGCTTTCAATGCGTCCTTTGGGGAGAATGAGAGCCTGCGAGTTGTTCTGTCGGATAGTGCTGTCACTACCCAGACAGACAGTGGTGATGTTACGCTCACCCGCTATGATTTAGAAAGCGGCGGGGCGGTGTGCCTGACAATTCCGGGGGCGGTGCATGATTACCTCTGGATCGGCGATGCCATTGCGGAGTGGGAAGACTATCTTATTTTTATGCTGTATGTTGGCGATGAGGAGCGCCTGCTGGTGTGGCAGCCGGATGAGGAATTGGAGACATCGTCTTCTGTTGTGATGACGGCGGAGGGGCTTTCTGGCGGCGTCGAGATGCTGGGTTTGTCTGCCAGCGAATACTACGCCAAGGAGTATGAGAGCGCAGACCAGGTGCTTGAGGAGTACCGAGTGGGGCTCTACTACAGCAATCTGGTGACGGAGACGGAGTTTTATGATTACTCGGTGGAGGCCTGCTCGGATACTGACAGCTTGGAAGCGGGGATATCCGCTGTCACCGCCGTTCTGGATGCCATGCCGGAGGGCTTTGTGGAGCAGGTGATCTATCCCTGGAAGGGGCTGGATATCTACCTAACAGCCACGATCTCGCCCATCGCCGAGGGGAGCATCGGAAATGCTGCCGCCTTCACCACGACCCTTGATGAAAACCGGGCTGCCATTGTGTTGGATGTTACCGGCGGTTATGAAGAAAGCCTGAAGCAGAATTTTGCCCATGAGTTCATGCACCTGATTGAATTGACCATCGTAAAAAATTATAATATGCAGCTTTTCCTCAGTTGGGAGGACTTCAATCCAGAGGGCTTTTCATACACATACAGCTATCTGACGGAGAGCGGAGAAACCATGGACTCCTGGAACTCTCCGGAATATACCAGTGAGGCGGAGGACGATGTGACGGAGAGCTACTTTATTGATGGCTATGCCAAGACATTTCCCAACGAGGACAGGGCCAGACTCTTTGAGAATCTGTTTGTGGACAACAACTCCGCCTGGTGGCTGGAGAGCAGCCACCTCCGGGCCAAGGCGGAGTATCTCTGTCAGTGTCTCCGGGAGAATTTCAGCTCTCTGAAGAACGCGGAGAACATCTGCTGGGAACGGGTGCTGGAGTAGGGAAGGGGACTGTAAGGAAACGGCCAGGAGAAAAAATACTCTGTCTTATTTCAAACTCATCATAATATGGAACGGCTGCAGCCTATTGAGACTGCAGCCGTTCTCTTTGAATCTTTTGCAGGTGGTTCCGAAAGGTATAGCTTGTATTTCGCTTGCAACTTTTATTGGAACCCGCTGGTTTTACACGTGGAAAAAGAAATCAGATGTTTTCGAAAATGCCGGCAGCACCCATACCGCCGCCGATACACATAGACACCAAGGCATATTTGCCGTTGTTGTCCTTCAGCCAGTCAATGGCCTTGGTGGTCAGGAAAGCACCAGTAGCGCCCATAGGATGGCCCAGAGCCATAGCGCCTCCATAGGGGTTGACCTTGTCATAGGGCAGGCCCAGCTCACGGATGCAGGCCAGAGCCTGAGAGGCAAATGCCTCGTTCAACTCGATGACATCCATCTGGTCGATGGACATACCGGTCTTGGCCATGACCTTGGGAATGGCATACTTGGGACCCATGCCCATAACCTTGGCATCGCAGCCGGCCACAGCAAAGCCCACAAAGCGGGCCAGAGGCTTCACGCCCAGCTCCTCGGCCTTGTCGGCACCCATCAGCAGCACATAGGCGGCGGCGTCGGTGGTCTGGGAGGAGGTGGCGGCGGTCACACGGCCATCGGGACGGAAGCAGGGCTTCATGCCGG
>CAYUUP010000038.1:0-13687 GCA_964447925.1 uncultured Oscillospiraceae bacterium | reverse complement strand
AGAAGGCCGTGCGGGAGGCGGAGCAGTTCGCCGCCGAGGACGCCAAGCGCAAGGAAGAGGTGGACACCCGCAACCAGGCCGACCAGATGGTCTATCAGGCCGAAACACTTCTCTCCGAGAACGGTGACAAACTGGATGCCGGTGATAAGAACGCCATCGAGAGCGCCAAGTCCAAGCTCCAGGAGACGTTGAAAGGGACGGATGCTAACGCTATCAAGGCGGACAGCGATGCCCTGCTGAAGGCGTTGAACAACGCGGCTGCTAAGCTGTATCAGCAGAATGCCCCCCAGGGCAACCCCGCCGGCGGAGCTGGGGCCAGCAGCGCGGGGAACGCCGGGAACGGTGACTCCGATAACTTCTATGATGCCGATTATCAGGTTGTGGATGACGACCAGCAGTAAGAATTATTCAGGGCCGGCGGCATACCGCCGGCCCTCCTGGGCACGGCAGGGGATCCTGGTACGCCGCCGGGTGGGTGCCAGATTCGACCGCCTGTGATTGATTTTTCCCATTGCATTTAACAGCAAGGTGATTCATATATGGCAGAACAAAAACGAGACTATTATGAGGTGCTGGGCGTCGGCAAGGATGCCACCGAGGAGCAGCTGAAAAAGGCCTACCGCAAGTTGGCCAAGAAGTACCACCCCGACCTGAATCCCGATGACAGAACTGCCGAGGCCAAATTCAAGGAGATCAATGAGGCCTACGAGGTGCTGTCTGATCCGGACAAGAAGGCCCGGTATGACCAGTACGGCCACGCTGGGGTGGATCCCAACTTCAACCCTGGCGGGGCAGGCTTTGGCGGCTTTGAGGACTTCGATTTAGGGGATATCTTCTCATCCTTCTTCGGTGGCAGTTTTAGTGGCGGCAGCGGGCGCCGGGCCAACGCCCCCCAAAAGGGGCAGGATGTCCGGGCCAGCGTATCCATCTCTTTTGAGGAGGCGGCTTTCGGCTGTGAGCAGGAAGTCACCGTGGGCCGTATCGAGGCTTGTACTGACTGTAAGGGGACGGGCTGCGCCCCCGGAACTACTGCCGAGATCTGTCCCGATTGCCGGGGCAACGGCCAGGTCAATGTCCAGCGGCGGACGCCCTTCGGTGTCATGTCCTCCACCCAGCCCTGTACCCGGTGCAACGGTACTGGCAAGATTATCCATCAGCCCTGTGAAACCTGCAAGGGCAAGGGGGCTGTCCGGCGGAACAAGAAGATCAGGGTCAAAATCCCCGCCGGTATCGACAATGGCCAGGCCATCTCCATGGGCGGCCAGGGCCATATGGGACTAAACGGTGGCCCCGCAGGTGACCTGCTGATCTCCGTCCGGGTGAGGCCCCATGCCTTCCTGGATCGGGACGGCAGCGATGTCTATTATTCCAGGAATATCTCCTTTGTGGAGGCGGCTTTGGGCGCCGATTTAGACATCCCCACTCTGGACGGCAAGGTGCGCTATCATATGCCTGCCGGGACGCAGACCGGATCCACCTTCCGTCTGCGGGAGAAGGGCATTCCCAAGCTCCGGGGCCGGGGCCGGGGTGATCAGTACGTCACCGTCACGGTGGAGGTTCCCCGTACCATGACCGGCACTCAGAAGGAAGCGCTGCTGGCCTTCGACGCCGCTATGCGGGGCGAGGACGAGGTCACAAAGGGACAGGCTCAAAACCCGAAAAAGGGTGGGCTATTTGAAAAGAAGAAGAAAAAATAACGCAGGAAAAGGGGCTGTCTCACGAAAAAGTGAGACAGCCCCTTTTATCGGCCCTGCGTCCTCTAATTTTTACCGTGCGGCGGTTTACTCCGCCGGGCCGGACACCTGCGCGTTATAGAAGTCTTTCCACTTCTGAAACGCCTTTCGGAACTCTGCCCGATTGGCCTCCCGCTTTTGCGGCTCGGTGGGATAGGCTCCCAGGACAAAGTCCCGGTCGGCAAAGCGGATCCAGCTCTTGTAGATCTCCATGCGTCCGGTTTCCGGAACGATCACCTTCCACAGCACTTCCAGTTCTCCCGACAGAGCGTCGATTTCCTTGCCACCCCACCACTTGAAGATATAGTCAATGCCCTGTAGGTTGGGGAAGGCCTCGCCGCGTAAGAACCGGACGCCGTCCGGATCCTCAAAGAAGTTTTCCTCCCATCGATCCACACCCTGCTCCCGCTTTCCCAACCAGCAATTGCGGATATTGTCCGCAAGGCGGTTAGCCATGTTTTCCGCCGCGACAACCGATGGAGTTTTTTCCAGACGTTCGCTGATCAGCATAACGATCCTCCTCAAATGCTTACTTAGACATTTCCTCCTGACGTTCATATGCCTTGACAACAGCCTGAATTGCCGCATTGCGGAAGCCGTGCTTTTCCAGCTCACTGACGCCTACAATGGTGATTCCACCGGGAGAGCATACCGCATCCTTCAGCTGTCCGGGATGCTTTCCGGTCTGAAGCACCATGGCTGCGGAGCCCTTTACTGCCTGGGCTGCCAGTTCGATGGCCTCATCCCGGAACAGGCCAATCTGCACACCACCATCGGACAGCGCTTCAATAAACAGATAGACAAAGGCCGGAGAGCAGCTGAACACCGGGCAGGCGTCGGTCAGGGTGCGCTCGCTGGTATGCTTGCACAGACCGCCCTTTTGCATCTGATCCATCATCAGGGCCACATCATTGCTGGTGGCATAGGCGTTATTGGCGAAGAGGATGACACCCTCGCCAATCATCACCGGTGTATTGGGCATTAGGCGGATGATGGGCATATCCATCCCGGCGTTCTGGAACCGCTGGGTCAGCACGTCAAGCTCATAGGCGGCCACAATGGAACCCACCACTTGACGGTGCCCTTTGTCATACTCCTGCCGGAACAGGGGCAGCACGTCATTCAGAACTGCCTCCAGAAACTGGGGCTTTACACAGAGCATGACGGTCTCCACACCGCAGATGACGTCGGCGTAGCCATCGCCCACTGCGCAGCCGGTTTCCCGGGAGAGTGCCTGGGCCTTTTGAGAATCCAGATCGTAAATAATGACATCCTGGGGGGGAAGCTGCTTGCACACTGCGGTGACAATGGCACCGCCCATATTCCCTGCACCAATAAAACCGAACTTTTTCATACTTTAGTTCCTCCTTTTTCGGCCTGCGTTGCCTGCTGCTGATACAGATGGCAGGACACACAGTGGCCCGGCTTATACTGCCGGAATTTTGGCGTCTTCTGGAAACAGATATCCATGGCGTGGGGGCACCGGGCCGCAAACCGGCAGCCTGGCTTGGGGTCTACCGGGGAGGAAACCTCCCCCTTCATGACCTCCAACTCCTTGCCGATGCTGTCCAGCTTGGGGATAGGGATGGCTTTCAGAAGCGCCTGGGTATAGGGGTGCATGGGATTCTGGAAGAGTTCCTCCGGTGCGGCCTTCTCTACCATCCGCCCCATATATAGCACCAGAATTTCGTCAGAGATATGCTTCACCACAGAAAGGTCGTGGGTGATGAAGATATAGGTCAAGCCCAGCTCGTCCTTGGCATCCATCAACAGATTCAGGATCTGGGCCTGAATGGACACGTCCAGGGCAGAAACCGGCTCATCACAGATAATCAGCTGAGGGTCAAGAGCCAGGGCACGGGCAATGCCGATACGCTGGCGCCGTCCGCCGTCCAGTTCGTGGGGATAGGTGTTCACATAGCGGGCATCCAGGCCCACCGTCTGCATCAACTCTACCACACGATTCTGGCGGTCGGATTTGTCCTTATAGATATGGTGGATTTTCAGCGGCTCCTCAATCAGCTGGGAAACTGTCATTCGGGGATTCAAGGAGGAGAAGGGATCCTGGAAGATCATCTGCATTTCTCGGCGCAGCTCCTTCTGCCGGGCGCGATTGGCCTGGAAGATATCTTCCCCATTAAACAACACCTCACCGGAGGTCTTGCCGGTCAGCATCAGAATGGTTCGCCCCAGGGTGGATTTACCACAGCCGGACTCACCCACAACGCCTAGGGTCTTGCCCCGCTCCAGCACAAAGGAGACATTATCCACGGCGTGTAGGCGGCCCTTGGGGGTATTGAAGAACTTTTTCAGCTTTTTAACCCTTAATACTACGTCCCGCTCTTTGGTTTCTAGCTCAGCCATACCTCACCCCTCCTTAAACAGATGGCAGCGGATTTGATGCTCTCCCTCGTCCTGAATCACAGGAACCTCTCCGATCTGGCAGCAATCCATACAGAAGGCGCACCGGGGGTTGAATTTGCACCCCTCCGGCAGGTCACTGGGATTGGGCATCAAGCCGGGAATCACCTGCAGACGTTTGGCAGAGGAATGAATGTCCGGGATGGAGTTGAACAGGCCTTCGGTATAGGGATGATGCTTTTTGGTGCGATCAAAAATATCCCGGATGGAGCCATACTCCACGATCTCTCCTGCATAGATAATCGCCACCTTGGTGCAAAAGTTGGCAACGATGCCAAGATCGTGGGTAATCAGGATAACAGCGGAGTTCAGCTGCTTTTGCAGATTGCGCATCATTTTGATCACCTGCGCCTGAATGGTCACATCAAGGGCGGTGGTGGGCTCATCGGCAATCAGCAGCTCCGGATTGCAGGCGATTGCCATGGCGATGACCACCCGCTGCTTCATACCGCCGGAAAACTGATGGGGATATTCCCGCAGACGCTCCGGCGAAATACCCACCATTTTGAACAATGCCTCTACCTTCTCGTGTACCTGCTCCTTGCTCAGATCCGGCTCATGGAGACGGATGACCTCGGCCACCTGATCCCCCACCCGGAGTACCGGATTTAAGGCGGTCATAGGATCCTGGAAGATCATGGAAATACTCTTGCCCCGGATCTCCCGGATAGCTTCATCGTTGGCGTTGAGGATGTCAATGCCCTTGAAATTGATCTCTCCATGGGGTATGCGGGAGACATATTTGGGCAGCAGCTGGAGCAGCGACAGGGCGATGGTAGTTTTGCCTGCGCCTGTTTCACCCACCAGGCCCAGTACGTCTCCTTTGTCCAGTTCAAAGCTGACGCCGTTGACCGCGTGAACCACCTCATCGTCAGTATGATACTCCACAACAAGGTCTTTTACTTCTAATAATTTTTCACTCATACCGACTTCCTCCTCATGCCCGGCCCTTCAGCTTGGGATCGAGGGCGTCACGCAGGCAATCGCCAAAGGTGGTGATAAAGAACGCAGTGAGCAGAATGGCAATGCCGGGGATGATGACCAGCCGGGGATAGATCATGAAATACTGCAGACCATCGTTCAGGATCATGCCCCACTCCGGCATTGGCGCTTTGACGCCTAGGCCGATGAAGCTCAAGGTGGCTCCGGATAGGATGTTCATGCCCACATAGCTGGTGGACTGCACCAGGATAATGCTCATCATGTTGGGGATCATATAGCGGATCATCAGCCAGATATTTGAAGCGCCCAAGGCTCTTCCAGCCTCCATATACTCCTCCTGGGCGATGGTCAGGGCGCTGGAGCGGAACATGGAGGTCATCGGCCCCAAGTTGCCCACGGCCAGCGCAACAATAAGCTGCCAAAGGCCATTGCCCAGGCCGGCGGCGATGGCAATGGACAGCACCAGAGAGGGCAGGGACATCAGAACGTCCACAAACCGCATGATAATCAGGTCAACCTTGCCACCAAAATATGCGCAGCAGCAGGAGAGTATCAGTGCCAAGGCCACCGTCAGCAGGTTGGCGCCCACACCCATAATCAGAGCAATGCGGGTGCCATAGAGGATGCGGGCGAACAGGTCGCGCCCCAGATAATCCGTGCCGAACCAGTGGCCAGCATTGGGGGCTGCCAGCTTGTTGTACACGTCCTGCAGCACGACGTCGTTTTGATAGCTGACCAGGACATCAGCAAAGATGGCAATCAGGATAATAATAGCCAGGCCCACCATGGACGCAACGGCCATGGGCCTGTGCTTGAGCCGATCCCACGCCTCTGCCAGCTGGCCCTTGCTCTTTTTTGGCGCGTTGGAGATGGTCTTTTCTTTTTTCATGCTCTACCATACTCCTTCCATTTCAAGCAGCGTATCATCGTCATCGTCATCATCGTCGTCAATGGCTTCGACAGATTTCCTGATTCTCTTGGGCGTCTCAAAGTTTGCCTTGACACGGGGGTCTGCCACCACATAGCACAGATCAATAATCAGGGCCGCCACCAGAAAGATGGCAGAGATGATAAGCAGTGAACTCATGGCCAGGGGGATGTCCTTCACCTTCACGGCGTGAACCACGGAGGAGCCGAGACCAGGCAGGGAGAACACCGTCTCCACCACCACTGCTCCGCCCATCATGGAGGCGAACATCTGGCCGGTAAAGGTGATGATGGGCAGAAGCGCATTCTTCAGTGCATGGTTATAGATTACGGTGCGCTCTTTGCAGCCCTTGGCACGGGCGGTGCGGACATAATCCTGGCGGATACTGTCCAGCATGGATGAGCGGGCGATGCGCAGGTATGTGCCGATGGTCTGAATGGTAATCGTTGCCAGGGGAAGGATCCAGCTTGTCCAGGAGGAGAAGCCATACAGCGGCAGCCACCCCAGCTTGACGGAGAACAGCAGCATCAGCATCAGCGCCATCCAGAAGTTTGGCATGGATCCAAGCACCTTGGAAACGCCGTTTAGTATCTCATCTGCTGCCTGATATTGATGGGTGGCGCAGATGACGCCCAACGGCAAGCCGATCAATACCGTAATCAGCGTGGAAAACAGGGCAATTTTGGCGGTGACAGGAATCTTGTCCCGAATATGCTCCCACACGCTGGTTTTATAGTACCAGGAGGTTCCCAGGTTTCCATGGAGCAGGTTTTTCATGTAGTTCAGATACTGGATATAAATCGGTTTGTCCAGCCCCAACTCTGCGTGAAGCGCGTCCCGATCCTCCTGCGTGGCAGTGCTGGGCAGCATGGATGAGGCGGGGTCTACCGGGCTGAGATTGATAAGCCCAAATATAATGACTGATACCAGCAGCAGGATAATGGGAACCAGGATCAGCCGCTTTAAGATGTATTTTACCATTCCCATGTCTCCTTTCACAGAGATCATTTTGGCGGCAACGGGGATATACACCCGGAGTGTGCATATCCCCGCTGCCTGGATATGTCAGATCATTCCTGATCTGGCGTGGGGCTGTCTGTCAGCCGACGTGGGCATACTGGAAGTGCGCGTAGCCGCCCATACCGGGGTCAAACAGGATATCGCTGACGTTGGAGGAGGTGATGTTGTACATATAGCCACCCACCAGAGGGATCCAGGGGATTTTGGCCTGGTACTCCGCAACCAGCGCCTGAGCAGCCTCAGTGGCCTCTTCGCCGGTTGCACAGCCAGCTGCTTCAACGTACTTGGCATCTGTCGTGGCCTGGAGTTCAGGCTCAGTTTCGGTGAAGTAGGCGCAGGCAACGACGCCCTCGGAGATGAACATCTGGGAGATGGAGCCAAGAGGATTGTAGAGGTTGCCGCCAGTATCCCACAGGTTCATCTCAAAGTCACCGGTGACACGAGTCTCGTTGGCGGGGCCATCGTCCATGGTGACAAGTTCGATTTTCATGCCCACGTTCATCAGCTGGGCCTGGATGTTCTCGGCCATGGCCTTCTGGGCAGAGCCGGTTGAGCAGGTCAGGGTCAGAGAGATGTCAGAGGGCTTCAGACCCACAGAGGCCAGCAGGTCAACAGCACCATCGGGATCATATTCATGTCCCATATCCGCAAAGACACCGGACTCTTCAACATAGGTGGAGTTGGTGGCAAAGCCCAGACCATCAAAGCCAGCCTGGTTCACCGCTTCCTTATCAATGCACATATCAATGGCCTTGCGCACCTCATACTTGTCCAGCGGCTCCACTTTGCCGTTCAGACCCAGACACCAGTTGCAGGGGTTGATGATCTCATAGGTGATGAGGTTAGAGTCTGCCTGGGCGGTGGTGTACTGAAGGGCGGTGGCGAAGGCCAGCACATCATTCTGGCCGCTCTGGATAGACATAAAGGCGGTGTTGCTATCGGTGATGATATTGTAGTTCACCGTCTCGATATAGGGAATGTTGTCCTTGTCCCAGTAGTCCTGATACGCCTTGGTGACGATGCGCTCGCCGGTGTTGTTGGACTCAATGTAGAACGGTCCTGTACCCACAGCGCAGCGGATGTCAGTGTCACCGTACTCCTCCAGGGCTTCGGCGCTGAGCATACGGAACCAGAGGCTGCCCAGAATGTTGATGAAGTAGGCATAGGGGGCGTTCATATGAACGGCAACAGTGTATTCATTCACGGCTTCATAGCTGTCGATGGAGGTAAAGTAGGAGGGCTGTTCCTCCTTCATGTAGTCGAAGGTGGCGATGACATCCTTGGAGTCGAAGGTGCTGCCATCGTGGAAGGTCACGCCTTTGCGCAGATTAAATACATACTCCAGGCCATCATCGCTAATGGTCCAGCTCTCAGCCAGGCAGGGCTGCATGTCAGACCAGTCACCCTTGTTGGAGCGGACCAGGCCCTCGTACACATTGACGCTGACCATATAGCCGGAGGCGCTCATGTTGTTCATGGGGGTGAGTACAGGCATATCTGCGTCCACCACCACGTTCA
Source organism: uncultured Oscillospiraceae bacterium (assembly GCA_964447925.1). Lineage (GTDB taxonomy): Bacteria > Bacillota > Clostridia > Oscillospirales > Oscillospiraceae > CAYUUP01. The sequence continues at coordinate 5,125 of CAYUUP010000038.1, read as the reverse complement.
GCACGGAGCCAGGAACGGTGTTGGTGCCGGTTTCCTCGTCGGTACCGGCCTGAGAGTGGTCGGAGTCGCTGCCACCGCCGCCGTTGCCGCTGCCGCAGGCCGTCAGGGCCAGCAGCATCACCGCAGCCAGGAGCATGGCGAGAATCCGTTTGACTTGCTTCTTCATTTTTTTGCCTCCTTCATAAAAATGGATTGTGTGGGTTCCTGTTTTAATTGATGTGTTCCTTGCTTCCGGATCAGACCATCTTTCCGCCCATCACCTCATTGACGGGCAACACGGCCACAAAGCAGCTCTGATCAACCTGCTTCAGCGCCTCCCGCAGAGGGACGGTGTCCGCTTCGGTGACGGTGGCCAGGAGGACTGATTTATTGTCCCCGGAATACATACCGGTGCCGGAGATTTTTGTCACTGCCACGCCCAGCTTGCTCATCAAGGGAGCTGCTACCTCTTCTGCTGGCCTGGATGTCACGATAATGCACATATCCCCGTGGCGGTGGCCCCAAATTACCCGCTTGACTAGACGGTTCACCAGTTTGGTGCAGGTCAGGAGAGTGAGAATCGCATAGATACCGACTTCCACCTGCTGGAATACGACCATGGACAGGAGGATGATGGAGCCGTCCACGATGATGCACACGCCATCCAGCCCCATGCTGGGGAAGTAGGTGGCCAGTACCCGGTTCAGCAGCTCCGTTCCGCCGATGGATCCGGCGCCGATGGTCACAAGCGCCATTCCAAGGCCGTAAAAAGCCCCGCCGCAAATTGCTGCCAGCAGAAGATCGTTGGTCAGGGTGGGCAGATGGCTGGTCAGCTCCACAAAAAGGGTGTAGAGCGCAAAGCCGGCTAAGGAGCCTTTTACGAAGCTCCAGCCTCTGGTAAAAAGTGCGATGAACACCAGCGGGATATTCAGCAGGATTAGCAGGATGGACATACGGATGGGGAGGAGTCGGGTCAGGATGGTTGCCAGTCCCGCCAGACCGCCGGCGGCGATCTGGTTCCCATCCAGGAACAGGTTGACGCCCAAGGCGTACATCAGGCATCCTGCCAGCAGGCTGCACCACCGCTTTATGGCTGGGTGGCGGCTCCAAACACGCTTCACTCTTCTGCGCCTGGCGTTCAGCTCAGATTGAACTGCCGCTCGTGGGCGCGAATCACGCCCGCGATTACGGAGCCGCGGAAGCCCATCTGCTCCATCAGGTTGGTCCCGCCGATGGTCATACCACCCGGAGTGTCCAGTTCTTCCTTCAGCTGTCCAATGTGTATGCCGCTGTCCAGCACCATGGCTGCGGAGCCTTTCACTGCCTGGGCAGCAAAGCTGGTGGCCCGGGCGCGATCCATGCCAATCTGGACGCCTGCGTCGGCTATGGACTCGATGAACATATACACCATAGCGGGAGAGCAGCTGAATACAGCACAGGCAGTGACCATCAGATCCTCTTCGCACTGTACGCACATACCACCGGCGGCGAACAGCCCGGTGACATACTGGGCGGTATTCTCATCGGTATTGGCATTGCTGGTGAACAGGATCAGTCCCTGCTTCACCTTCACGGGAATGTTGGGCAAAGCGCGAGTGATGGACATACCGGTGATGCCGGCGTCCTCAAACAGCTTGTCCAGCTGCTGGATGGTCCAGCCCGCTGCAATGGAGACGAAGAACTGCTTTTTTCCCAGTGCCTGGTTGTCCTTTATAATGGGGAGCAGCTCCGTCATAATTGCTTCCACAAGCTGGGGCTTGATGGCCAGCAGGATGACCTCGGATTCCCGGGTGATCTCCGCAGCGCTGGACGCGATAACGCAGCCGTTCTGATCTGCAATCTCCTGGGCTCTGGCTGCGGAGATGTCGAAAATCAGCACCTCATGAGGATCCACCGTGTCACAGAGTACGCTGGTCAGCGCTCCGCCCATGGCACCCACACCGATGATACCTACTTTTTTCATGCGCTTCAGTTCCTTTCTTTGGGAGATGATCCGGCCCGGTCAATACAGCCAGGGGAAGGAGGGGATGCTCTTGTTGATGGAGTTCATCTTGTTGATGGGGTTCAGATACTCATCATACCGGGTGCAGAGCCCATGTTCGTTCAGAGTGATGTGCATCAGATAACGGTTCATGTAGCCGCCGTAGCTGTTGTTGCCCTCCCAGTGGTACATACCATAGGCACTGGTCTCAAAGAATACCTCGTTGGGATCCTCGGTTTCATACACAATGGCACCCGGCAGGAATTTCCAGCGCTCTCCGCTGAGACTGGACCACAGGGACATGAATGGCTCCTCCTCTGCGGAGTAATGATCCTTCATCTCCGGCGGCACGAACCACACATAGCGCTGGAAACCCTCCGGCACGGTGATGGGGTGGCAGGCATAGCCCGCCTTGTCGGAGGTATAGCGGTCGATGTTCTCCAGGCGCCGCGCCTCGCAGGCCTCCGGGGAGAGATCATATTCCGGAGTGGGGGGAATCGGCTGATGCAGAGCCGGGGCAACCTTGGAGTGGGAGTCCAGGGCCACGCGGAAGGTGGGGATCTCCCGTCCCGCAGCCCAGATGTACTGGAACGGGTTGGACCACTCCCGGATGTTGCGGATCTTGCTGCCCTGCAGGGTCACACGGGCCACCACTCGGTTCTGATAGTCACCGTCCGTTCCGCCCCAGTGAACCTGGCCCTTCACGTTATAGGTGAAGAAGAAGACATCGCCATCTGGCTGCTTGGGGCCTACAATGGAGAGCGTCTCCACGTCCCAGCTCTTGACTGTGCGGCCCAGCCACTCCAGATGAACCAGAGTCTGGGGGAATTCCACGCGCTGGAACATACCCGGAGGAGCAAAGGGGAATTCCAGTACCAGATCCTCTGTGAAGCAGGCGGCATAGTCCGGCTTCCACCACTGCTGGGTTAGAACAGAGAGGATCAGGTCTTTCTTTTCTGCTTGTGTCATAATAGCATCCTTTCTTCTGGTGATTTGGCTGTGCATTTTTACGCCACAGTAGGGGGGCTCCGCCGCGTTCGGTCCAAGCCCCAAAACTGTCATACCAGACAAAAATATGAAAACATATTTTCTGCTATCTGTCAAGTATAACAATCTAAATTCTATGTATAAGAATTTCTTATGCAATCTCCCTGTTGCAAAGAGGGGATGTCTGCTGTAAAATGGAGAATATAGAAAGGAGGAGTCAAATGGAACTGCATCATCTGAAATATTTTGTCACAGTGGTGGAAGAGGGCAGCGTTACCCGGGCCTCTCAGCGCCTGTTTTTATCCCAGTCTGCCTTGAGCCAGCAGATTGCCGCATTGGAGAACGAGTTCAATGTCAAGCTTTTCATCCGAGGCGGAAAACGGCTCATGCTCTCTGCCCCTGGTCAGATCCTCTATGAATACGCTGTTAAGATCCTGGCCCTTGCGGATGACGCCTGTAAGGCTCTGATTTCCTATTCCTCCGACCAGAAGAGCCACCGGCCCTTCTCCGTCATCGCCTCCGTAGGTGACAATGTCTTGAGCCATATCGGCCTTTATGATGTTTTTGAAGGCTGGAGACTGGCGCATCCTGAACTGGAAAGCGGCTTCCAGCGGACGAATGTCTACCGGGCCATGCGCGCCCTGGATTTAGGACACACCGATTTGGTCATCCAGAACCTCCCGTTTTCGGACATCTCCCGGCATCCAACCTATACGGTTCAGATACTTCATTTCACTGAGATGTTTATTGTGGTGAGCAAGACACTGTATAACGGCAGTTCATTGGAGGGCTTCCTGGAACAGCTCAAGCATCTGCACAGGCCCATCTGCATGATCCTGAACCAGGGCGATGTCATCTGGAATGAACATATCAAGAAAAACATCCTCGCGCCGCTGGGCATCCAGTATACCGTCTCCTACGAAAAGAAGTTTTCATCCGCTGTTGACAACACCCGGTTTTCCAACTCTATGATGATTACCCGCATCGACTCCATCCAGCTTGACGGGTTCAGCTCTATCAGTACCGGCCTGCCGGCGGCGCTGGAGTATACCGTTGCGTTGTACAAGCCGGAGAACCGTCTTGCCGCAGAATTTCTGACTCTGTTTCCCCCACTGCCTCCAGGCAGTCTTCCGCTGGAGGAGCCTGGTTGAGCAGACGGGCATAAGCCGGAAAAGGATGAATGGTCACGTAGCATTTATGCTCAAAGCGCTGCAAACGGGGTTGTCTCTTGTAATGAGACAGCCCCGTTTGCTGTAGTTGTGCGCGGATTTTCCGCTCAGCTGTCCGCTCCCCGCTCCATATTTGACCCGGCCAGGGATCCGCTGGCCAATGTAAGGCATGTCATAGATGAGCTGCACCCCTGCCTGGTGCCGGGCTGTTTCTATCCCACCAGCCAATTCAGCATCAATAGCAGGCCAAATCCTGGCAGGCCCAGGATCCCCACTACGGCGGCGTTCCACAGATTGACGCCCAGGGAGATACCCGCCAACTGTTCCAGAGGGGTGACAGCGGCCAGCACAGCCAACCCCAGGGCGGTACGGCCCGCCAGCCGCAGGACCGCAGCCAGCGGGCGGCGGAAGAGAAAAAGCACCAGCAGGGCCGCCAGCGCCCCCAGGATAATCAGCCCCGCCACAGCTTCACTCCAGTTCCTTGACGCGCCGCAGCAGGTAGCAGTGCCTGGCCCGCAGGGCGTTGATCTCGTAGACACAGGCCTCTACCAAATCGGGGTCGCTGACATTGTTGAAGTCGTGATAGGCCTGATTCAGCCGCTGCCGAGTCTGACGCAGGCTCTCCGTCAGTGCCTGGCGGGTCTCCTCCCGGGATTGTATTCCCTGCTCCGGCCGGCTCCTTGAGAAGATGGAGCGCACTGTCCCCGTTGACATACAAATCCCTCCTGTTCCAAATATATATTCTAGTCTATTTCCAGTTTTCCCCATTTAGCACCGATGTAAACCAACAATTTCCGGGTATGCTATTTAGGCGGCGGGCCATACTACAGTCAGACAGCAGGACACCGTATCGCTTTAGGCCGGTGCTGGAGCAAAGCTCCGATGGCGAAAGGCTAAGCAGCGGGAACCCCACATCCACCAGGCAGCAGTGAGCGGGCCCGGCTGGAAGGGATTCAAAATTGTCAAAAACTGCTGTCTGGTGATAGCCGCTCTCACAGAAGGCCCTGAC
>CAYUUP010000037.1:0-13736 GCA_964447925.1 uncultured Oscillospiraceae bacterium | reverse complement strand
GATAAGCTGCCCATAGAATTTACTTCATGAACTCCTTGTAGCTGGCCAATACCTCCTGGGGCTCACCCAACATTTTAATCTCACCCATGTGCATCCACATTACCTTGTCGCACAACTCCTGCAGTGTGCTGATGCTGTGAGAGACGATTAAGACTGTGCGGTTTTTGTCACTGATGAGCTGCTTCATCTTGGCCAGGCTCTTCTTGCGGAAGTGTTCATCGCCTACGCTGAGTACCTCATCAATGAGCATAATCTCTGTCTCCAGCACAGCTGTTACCGAGAAAGCCAGTTTGGAATACATACCGCTGGAATAGGTGCGCACCGGCTTGTCAATGAAGTCTCCCAGTTCGGAAAATTCAATAATCTCATCCATCTTCTTCAGCACATGATCCTTGGAAAAGCCCAGGAGCATACCGGAGAGGATGATATTCTGACGGCCGGATATTTTCCCGTTAAAGCCTACCCCGATCGACAGCAGAGATACGGAATGGCCGTGGAGGTCAATGGCGCCGGAGTTTGGGGCGAAAATACCGGAGATGGAGTTCAGCAGGGTGGATTTCCCACTGCCATTCTTGCCGATAATCCCCCAAATCTCACCCTTAGGGACCCGGAAGCTGACGTGCTTTACTGCCTCAAAGTCCTCTTTCTCGGACTTCTTTCTCTGAAAAAGCATTTGCTTGATAGAATAGTGTCCCAGGGTCCTGTATTTGATACAGAGGTCATTTACCTCAATTGCAATTTCGTTTGCGTCCATCAGATCACCTTAACATAGCTGTTTTCGTTTTTATAGACCAATATGATGCCCAAAACAGACAACACCAAGCCGATGATAAACCATATCACAATAAAGCGGAAGTCCGGTGCTTTGCCATACAACACGGAGTCTCGCATGGCCTTGATCAGGCTAGCCACCGGGTTGATGTGTCCTATCCAACCGGCATAGGTGGGGCCGATTAGCTTGCCCAGCTTGGACTCCAGATTATAAAACACACCTGTGAGGTAGAAGAGCATCCGCAGGAAGATTCGGGTCACATTGGCCAAATCGTCCACATAGACGCCGAAGTGCATCAGGAAAGTACACCCGCCAAAGGTCAGGGTAAAGAGGGTCAGGGCTGTGGGGAACATCCATAGGATGTTCCAGGTAAAGGTCACGCCGGTGACGAGCATCATTAGGAACAGCAGAATAAAGGAGATCATCATCTTGAAGGCGTTGACATACAGTTTAATGAGAATTAGCATATACTTGGGGATATACACCTTGGAAACAATAGACTTATTGTTCCGCACCACCTGCACACTGCTGGTGGCCATACGGTTGAAGAAATCCCACATGGTGATGCCAATAAAGACGAAAGCGTTGAAGTGTGGCTCCGAGGAGCCGAACAGCGTCCCAAAGACGAAGGAGTAGATAAACATAAAGCACAGCGGCTCAATGATCCACCACAGCCAATTCAAATAGGAGTTGGCCACCTCCGCCTTCAACTCGGTCTGTCCGGCATAAATGACATATCGCCAGTATTTCTTCATGTCGTGGCAAAAATGTTTCATGGCTTTAGTATCATTCCTGTCAATGGTTTTCTTTTAAAAGCTGCCGCTGTAGCGCTTACCCCGGAATTTTGCTTCCAGAAACGCCTGGATCTTCTGCGGCCAGTTGACCCTCCCGATCATTACCACCGGCAGGGTTCGGTAGGAATACCCGTTGGCATTCACCCACACGTTTAGCAGAAGCTCCCCGATCCGACCAATATAGCGGGCCTGGAAGGGGTCATATTCCTCCTCGGAAAAGTGTTCTTCCAGCTCTGTCAGGATGGGAAACAGCCAGGTGCAGTAGCTGTCCAGCTTCTCCCGGCTCATAATCATCATATTGAACATATGTGCCTTCCTTCCCCGCATCAGGGCGTCAAAGGCAGGTACATACGCCGGACACAGGCGCACCAGGATGTCCCGGGTCGCGTCCAGATGTGAGGGATAATGGGTGTGAGCATAGTGAGAATAGATGCTCTCAATGAAATAATTGCGCTTCTTTGGCAGCACAAGATCGGTGCGGCTGAGGAGCTGCTCCAGATGGGGCCTGTCCAAGACCGAGGAAAACGGTACCTTCCTGTTCACCCGGACACCGGGATTGGCAAACAGGCGCCGGTAATGCACCAGGCCATAATAGTCTGCGTCCACGTTCTTCCAGAGCCAATACAGTCCCGTCAGTTCACAGTAAAGGGAATTCTTTTCAGAGATATGGTCACCGGTATTGTCCCGGGCAAAGTCCGCAGACAGCTTGCAACCAGCACCTACCTGCAGTGGAAGGTAGATATCACCCTCCGGCATTTGGCACGCCTTATGTGTTGCCACGGCAATCTGGATTTTCATATCATCCGCCATCCCAAGATGCTGTTGACTTGCTTAAAATCATCATAACGAAACCCTTTACAAGCGTAATATCAAGTTCGTCCTGACACCAAGAGACTGTATTTACAGGAAAAACGGGTCAGCTTGCTTTCTTTCAAGACTCTTTCAGCAAGCAGAAATCATCACGTCAATCGCAAAATTGAAATGCAATATGGCGCAGGTACCAGGAGTTACAGATACGACTGACATTATACCCCAAATCAGGGGGAGCGTCAAGAAAAGTTTACCTCGTTGGATGCTTGGAATAGGAAATCATAAAAAACGGTTGCATTTTCAGCTTGCTACAGATATAATATAGGATATTTCGGGAAACCTTAAGAAATGGCCTGGCCGATGGATGCCGAGAGCAGATTGAAGGCTGTGCTGCCAGTTTTATTTGGAGAGGGATGCATCCTATATGCAGAGAGAGCGGATATACTTATTTGATAATTTGAAGGCCGTGCTGATTCTGTTGGTGGTGCTTGGACATTTTGCCGAGCTGTTTTCCGGCGAGTCTCACAGTATGCAGGCTCTGTTTATTTTTATATACACCTTCCATATGCCGCTTTTTATTTTCATATCAGGCCTGCTGCACCGGGAGTATCAGCCGGGAGATCCCCTTCAGCGCGGTCGCTTTGTGTCCTTTCTGCTCATCGCCCTCTGTCTCAAACTTTTGCTTGCCGCTGTCAGGCTTGTACTGACAGGCAGCGGGGCTTTTCATCTGCTGTCTGAGGACGGAATCCCCTGGTACCTGTTGGCGCTAGCCGCATATGAGCTGATTATCTATCTGATCCGGGGCTATAAGCCATCCATTATTCTGCCAATTGCGATTTTGCTCAGCTGTTTTGTGGGTTATGACAGCTCCATCGGTGACTACCTGACACTGTCCCGGATTGTGGTCTATCTTCCCTTCTTCCTGATGGGATACTATATGAAACCGGAGCGGATTTTGGCCTTTTCAAAGCATATCGCAGTGAAAATCGCAGCTGCCGTTGTCCTTTTCGCTTATATCCTGTTCTGCTGGCTTCAGACGGACTGGATCTATCGCTATCGACGCCTGTTTACCGGAAGGAATTCCTTTGCGTCCGCTGCGGAAAAGCTGCCCAACGCGGGTATCCAAGACAGGGTCTTAGTCATCCTTTTAGCGCTTCTGATCGGTTTCGCAGTTATTTGCGTAGTACCCAACATCAGGATAAAGGGACTCACCCGGATTGGCAGCTGTACACTGCAGATATATTTCTGGCACAGAGTCATCCTATACATACTCACATGGTTCAACTGGTCTGTGCTGCTCCGTGACATATTGGGAGGAGCAGCCGGAAAAGCTGCCTACCTGCTTTCAGCTGCACTGCTGACGATCATCCTGTCAAGCGCTCTCTTCTCCCACCCCACGAAGGAGCTGCTCCAGCTGGAACGGCACCCCCGCGATAAAAAGCAACAAAGACATTCCTCATGACGATCCTGTTCAAGCCACAGAGGGTACTGTATTCCCTGTGGCAGCCGGCCCGCTGCTGACAATCTGAGCAGCGGACTGTGTTTTTTGCCGGCTCCTTGTTCCGGCCAGTACCCCTTTTAAGCCGGTCACTCTCCTTCCCCATTCACCATGACCCCAACGGTCTTGAGGATCAGCTTTAGGTCGAGACAGAGATTCTGTGTCTGGATGTACTCTATGTCAAAGCCGATCCATTGCTGGAAGGGAATGGAATTGCGCTTGGCCTGGGTCTGCCAGATGCAGGTCAAGCCCGGCTTAATCAGAAAACGCAGTCGCTCATAGCTGCCGTACTGCTTTACCTCCCGGGGCAACGGGGGACGCGGCCCTACCAGGCTCATTTTTCCCAGAAGGACGTCAATGAGCTGGGGCAGTTCGTCAATGCTGGTTCTCCGAAGAACCCGTCCCACCGGTAAAATCCGGGGATCGTTTTTCATCTTAAAGGCCGGGCCGCTCATCTCATTGTGCTTCATAAGCTCGTCCAAGCGATCCTCCGCGTCCTTATACATGGTGCGGAATTTGTGCATGGTGAACGTCTTGCCGTCCTTGCCTACCCGCTTTTGCAGGAAGAAGGGGGAGGCGTGGGGATCATCCACATAGATCACAAGGGCAAGGATCAGGAAAAACGGCCATAAAATAAGGAGGGCAAGGCCGGAAAACAGAATATCAAATATCCGTTTGGCAACCCTGTAAGCCCGATAGCCGGGTTTGCCCTGCCGTTCCAAAATATCCGCTCGTATTGCATCGACCTCTTGCTGGGAAAACCGCTGGTATCCCGTAGACGCCATGTGCAACATCACCTCTCTCTGCTTTTGCCGAATGCCTGCGGACTCACCTGCCCCGGGGGGAAAGGCTGCCGACATGGCCACAGCGATGTGACAATACTATACTCCATTTCGACCTGATTATCAAGATAAAATCATTACAAAATTGTATCCAATATGTAAATTCATGACGGTATTCACAGAAAAATGTCCTATTTAATTTGCCAATTCCACATCTGGCTGAGGATATGGGAAGAGAAGATTCTCCTGGGTGCTTTTCAAAGCAATGGAGAACAAAAGGGGCTGGCCCAAACGAACCAGCCCCATATTTACATGACTTTTCTTCCCGGCAGATGCTCAATCCAGGATTTGCAATGCACCGGTGGGACACAGATCTGCGCACTTGTGGCAGTTGGCACAGTTCTGAATGGCGGCACTATCCTGGAACTCAGGACGAATAACCGTCTGGAATCCTCGGCCTACCAGACCCAGCAGGCCTACACCCACAGTCTCTTGACAGGTGCGGACACACAGGTTGCACAGGATACACTTGCCTTGATCCCGCTGAATGCTAACTAACCGCTGTTCCTTATAGCACTCGTGCTTCTTGCCGGCCAGCCGTTCCGGCTGGATGGGAGACTGTCTGGCATAGCGGATCAGCTTGCAGTCCTCATAGTCGTGACAGCCACACTCCAGACAGCGGGCAGCCTCCCGGCGTGCCTCATCCTCAGAGAAGCCCAGAATCACAGCGTCAAAATTTCCCCGGCGGACCTCCGGCGGCAGCACAGGCATCACCGCCCGATCTTCCTTTTCCCGGTCAGCCAGCATCTCTGCCGTCACATCCCGCTTGGAGTAGTATGGCTCTTTGAAGTCCACTTCCAGGCCGATGAGATAGGCGTTGATGGCCAGCGCCGCCCGGTCACCTTCGGCAATAGCCTCGATAGCAATGGACGCGCCCTTGTTGGTGGCATCGCCGGCGGCATAGACACCCTCCAGATTGGTGGCAAGACTGCCCTCATCGGCCACGATTGTGTCCTTCCTGGTAAGGGTCACGCCCTCCAGTCCCACGGTGTCACACTTCTGGCCAATAGCGGAGATGACGGTATCCACCTCCAGCGTCTCAAAAGCACCCTCTACAGGGATGGGACGGCGGCGGCCAGAGATGTCCGGCTCTCCCAATTCCATGATTTGGAGTTTTACTGCGCGGACTTTGCCATTCTCTCCCAAGATCTCAGCAGGATTGGTGAGGAATTTGAAGGTCACGCCCTCCTCAATGGCCTCTTCAATCTCCAAGTCCTCTGCCGGGGCTTCGGCCCGGGTGCGGCGGTAGATGACATAGACCTCCTCCGCCCCGCAGCGGACGGCGGTACGGCAGGCATCCATTGCGGTGTTGCCGCCGCCTACCACGGCCACCCTCCTGCCGATGTCCGGCGCGTTGCCCTGATTGACAGCCTCCAGGAAGTCAATGCCGCCCAGCACACCGTCCAGCTCCTCGCCGGGGCAGCCCACACCGGTACTCTTCCAGGCGCCTACCGCCAGCAGGACGGCGTCATAGTCCGCCCGCAGCTGCTCCAGAGTCACGTCCCGGCCCAGTTTGACGCCGTTCCGCAGTTCCACGCCATAGGAGCGGATGTCATCCACCTCACGGGCCAGCACCGCTTTGGGCAGACGGTACTCTGGGATGCCGTAGCGCAGCATACCGCCCATCTCAGGCATGGCGTCCAGCACCACCACCTGGTGGCCTGCCAGCCGGAGGTAATAGGCTGCGGAAAGCCCGGCAGGGCCGCCACCCACCACGACCACCTTTTTGCCGGTGTCGGGGGCAATTTCCGCCCGATAGGGGTTCTCAGACGCCAAATCACGGTCAGCAGTGAACGCTTTCAGATAGGCAATAGACAGAGGCTCCTCCACTAGGCCCCGGCGGCAGCTGTTCTCGCAGGGATGGGGACAGACCCGGCCAATGGAGGCTGGGATGGGAATCTTCTCCTTGATGAGTCGCACGGCCTCGTGATCGTTACCCAGGGCGATCTGCTTGATATATGCCTGGACATCGGTGCGGGCCGGGCAGTGGAGATGGCACGGCCCGGCGCAGTCACCCTCATGATCGCTCATCAGCAGCTCCAGGGCAATCTTCCGGGCCTGGGCAGCCCGGGGGCCGTTGGTGTTTACCACCATGCCGTCGGTGGCAACTGTGGCGCAGGCCCGCAGCAGCTTAGGGGAGTTCTCTGCCTCCACCACGCACAGGCCACAGGCGCCATAAATCTTCAAATCCTTATGATAGCACAGGTTAGGAATCTCAATACCATTCTGGGCGGCGATGTTCAGGATGGTATCGCCAGCCTTCCCGGTGACCTCCCGCCCGTCAATGGTCAGCTTGATGGTCTCCATGCCAGTATACCTCCTTTATTCCACCACGATGGCATCGAAGCGGCAGGCCTTGCGGCATTGGTCGCAGCGGATGCACAGGTCGGGATCAATGTGATGGGCCTCCTTCCGGACGCCGGTGATGGCCCCCGCCGGGCAGTTCCGGGCGCACAGGGTGCAGCCGCGGCATTTCTCCGGATCCACCCGGTAGCGCCGCAGAGAGGGACACTCCCCGGCAGGACACTTCTTCTCCCGGATGTGGGCGTCATACTCGTCCCGGAAATAGCGGATAGTGGTCAGCACGGGGTTGGGGGCCGTTTGACCCAGGCCGCACAGCGCACCGTCTTTAACGGCAATGCACAGTTCCTCCAGAAGCTCCACGTCCCCCTCCTGGCCCTTGCCCTCCACCAGTCGGGTGAGGATCTCCTGCAGCCGCTTGGTGCCGATGCGGCAGTGGACGCACTTGCCGCAGGATTCCTGGGCGGTGAAATCCAGGAAGAACTTGGCCATACCCACCATGCAGGTACTCTCGTCCATGACCACCATGCCGCCGGAACCCATGATAGCTCCTGTGGCGGAGAGGGCCTTGTAGTCAATGACAGTATCCAGCAGGGAGGCGGGGATACAGCCGCCGGAGGGACCGCCCATCTGCACTGCCTTGAACTGTTTGCCCCCCCGGATGCCTCCGCCAATGCCGAAAATCACGTCCCGCAGGGTCTTGCCCATAGGGATTTCCACCAGTCCACCCTTGCGGATCTTACCGGTGAGTGCAAAGACCTTGGTACCCTTGCTGTTCTCAGTGCCGATGGACGCAAAGGCCGCGCCGCCGTGATTGATAATCCAGGCTACGTTGGCGAAAGTCTCCACGTTGTTGATATTGCTGGGTTCGTCCAGATAGCCCTTCTGGGCCGGGAAGGGCGGCTTCAGCCGGGGCATACCCCGCTTGCCCTCCAGGGACTCAATGAGGGCAGTCTCCTCGCCGCAGACAAAGGCGCCGGCGCCCGCCTTGATGCGCATATCACAGGAGAAGCCGCTACCCAGAATGTCCTTGCCCAGCAGGTTGGCTGCCCGCGCCTGGCGGATGGCCTCCTCCAGGTGGGTGATGGCCAGGGGATACTCCGCCCGGACATAGACAATCATTTCGCAGGCGCCGATGGCATAGGCGCCGATTAGCATGCCCTCGATGAGACTGTGAGGGTCGGACTCAATGACTGCCCGGTCCATGAAGGCTCCCGGGTCGCCCTCATCGGCGTTGCAGATGAGATATTTCCGCTCACCCTGGCTCTGCCGTGCGGCATTCCACTTGAACCAGGTAGGGAAGCCTGCACCGCCCCGGCCTGCAAGACCGGAGATTTTGATCTCCTCAATGACGTCCTCCGGGGTCATAGAGGTCAGCACCTTAGTCAGGGCCTGATAGCCGTCAGTCCGGCGGTAGTCCAGCAGGGATTTTGGATTGATAAGCCCGCAGTGCCGCAGGACGATGCGGGTCTGCTGATCCAGGAAACTGGCGTCATCCGGAGTAATGGTGATGCGATCCACGCCGGTGAGATCGCCTGTCCGAGCGGCGGTCAGGATATCCTCTGCGTCCTCCGGAGACACATGCACCAGGCGGCGCAGCAGTGTGTCTCCGTCATAGAGATCTACGATGGGTTCCAAAAAACACATACCGATGCAGCCGGTGCTGCCCAGCTCAAAGGGTTCGTCCTGGCCCATCAGGGCAGTGATGGCGGTATGTACCTTACCGGCTCCCGCCGCGATGCCGCAGGATCCCTCTCCGATTACAACGCGCATGATTCCGCCTCCTTTTCACGAATCTCCTTCAGGATGGCGACGGCGCTCTCCGGGGTCAGGTTGCCGTGGGCTTCACCGTTGATCATGATAACGGGCGCGAGGGAGCAGCACCCCAGGCAGGCCACATTCTCCAGGGTGAACAGTCCGTCCGCCGTGGTCTGACCGTTCTCAATCCCAAGATATTTGGACATGGTCTCGCTGACCCGCTCACTGCCGTTGACGTGGCAGGCTGTACCCTGGCAGGACATGATGAGGTACTTGCCAATGGGCGCGAGCCGAAACTGGGAGTAGAAGGTTGCCACTCCCATCACCTCTGCCGGGCTGGTTCCCACCCGATCCGCAATGTGATAGATCACATCCTTGGGCAGGTAGCCATAGATCTCCTGGGCTTTCTGCAGGATGCTGATCAGGCTGCCGGTGACATGCGCCTGCTCCTGAAGCACCCCCTCCAGCAGGGAAAGATCGCTCTGGGGACCCTGTTGATGCTCACACAATGTACATTCCTCCTTTGCCTGAGAGATGCCGCTCTCCCGTATGGCATTCACTTCTGTCCGGACGGCGGGCGGACGTCCGCTCCTGCCCTCCGATCCAAGTCATTATATCACAAGTCGGCGCTTTTTTCTATAGCTGATACATAATTTATCTTTTTCCTTTTTTAGGTGTTACAAGAAATTTATGATAAATGGAAGCAGAGGACCAAAAGGGAACAATTACGAAGGATACGCGGCACCGACATGATATTAACGGAGAAAAGGTGCGGAATTTTCAAAATTAGCGACGATTTACACCGGGGACGACGTGCGGCTTGCCATCGAAAACGGGCCAGAGATGAAGACATAAGAGTACAATAAACTTCTCACTGCACTTTGCTGTGCAGTGAGAAGTTTCTGCGGTGTGGTTAGTATGATGAATTGGAAATTATTTAAGATACAAGATAGAGACAATAGCCTGCCACCAGACAAATGGGAACAAAACATACAATACTTAAAATCAGGCATATAAGACTAAAACCGCACCTGGTGTGTTTTCCATGTATTCCCATCCTTTCGAATTTTTCCAGGTAAAAATGCCGGTTTATCTGTCCCTTTGTCTTTACACCGCGAAAGCATTCTTTCCATTATTCCTCAGCTGTGTATCAAAGTCAGACAGAACATATCTTCTGCCTGAAAGGTATATCGTCAGCTGACGGCTTGCTGCCGCCCCTCGTGGATGCGTCTGGCCCAGTAGACCACCGGCGTATCCAGCAGAGAGGTAAAAATAAAGATCAGATACCCGGCAAAGATGATAGAGATTAGGGTGGGGAGGGAATAGGTTCCCCAAAAGGCCAGCAGGTTATAGAGGACGGAGTTGAAAAACTGGCTCACAAGGGTGGAGCCGTTGTTCCGCAGCCAGAGAAATTTCCGGCTGTCTCCCCAGCGGCGGCTGGACCAGTTCCACCAGGCGTGATAGAGCTGCACGTCTAAAAGCTGCACCACGGCATAGACGGCCAAGGAGGAGAGCATCAGCCGGGGAGTGTTGGAGAAAATAGCGGCAAAATATTCTGCGGCCCAGTCGTTAGCCGAGGGCAGATACAGTAGCCAGGACTGGCTGACAACCACAAAGAGCAGATTGACGGCGATTCCCAATGCAACAGCTTTTCGGGCAGCGGCCTTGCCTGCCGTCTCGGAGAGAATGTCGGTGGCCAGAAAGGTGGTGGCGAAGAGGATATTCCCCAAGGTCATCTCCATGCCGAAGGCGTCCACCAGCAGCATAACCTCAATGTTGGCGGCCACCGTAGCGAAGACGGTAAAGCAGTATAGCCCCGCCCGGCCAAAGAGCTTGAAGAAGAGAAGCAGCCCCCCATAGAGAACTACCAGAGAGAGGATGAGCAGCAGCTCGTTCTGAAATGGCATGATGTTTTTCTTCCTTTCCATTTTATGGGCAAAAAAATGGTGTGCAGACGCACACCACCCATGCGGCAGGGGGCTTCCCCTTGCAGCAGCCCATAGTTTTGTTTTGAGACAGGATGGTTTCGAACTGTCTTATGGTATTGTTCTATGGATATTGTAACAGGATACAGAGAAAAAGTCAAGAATCTTCTTGCCCCGCTTTGGTGCAGCTTTGTGTAGCTTTACAATTAGACCTTACAAGTTTTCTTAAAAAAGAGCTTGAAAACCCCTCCTGATTGCGCTATAATAATATAGCATCTGGGTGCAGCTCAGTTGATATCGCGGCTACTATTGAATATCTATCCGGGTGTAGCGCAGTTGGTAGCGCGCCAGCTTTGGGAGCTGGATGCCGTGGGTTCGAATCCCGCCACTCGGACCATCAAGAGACTATAAAAAAGATATAGCCCACAAAAAGCCCCGACTCTGTCGGGGTTTTTGCTGTCTCAAAGGTACCGCAAGCCCCAAAATTACACTGCAAAGGCATCCGTACGGGATTTTTCCTCGCTCATACGGCTGCTGTGACCATAGAGCAGTGATTTTCTTCTCAGTTTCCAAGGTTGCTCGGAGCTTTTTTATCGTTTCAGGGAGATCGCTGACATTGCGCTCAAGATAATCGGAGGACTTATTGATGAGCGCGGACGCAATTGCCTGTGTTCTCTCATTGACCGTGCCTTTCGCAGCGTCAAGTACGCCATCACCAAGATGCACTTTCTTTGAAATGGAAGTCCTTCTTATTTTATCTTCTGACGGTTATTGGAGAGGTACAAAATCAGGGACAGAAAATCAATGCTTGTGATTTCCGTGAAAAAATCGCAGCAGGGCATACCGGTTTTCATCTGCGATTTTGCGCTTTAAAAAATAGCCTTGGAGACAGCAAAAAACCCCGACAGAGTCGGGGCTTTTTGTGGGCTATATCTTTTTTATAGCCTCTTGATGGTGCGGATGACGGGACTCGAACCCGTACGCGCATTTGCACACAAGCACCTCAAGCTTGCCAGTCTACCAGTTCCAGCACATCCGCAAATATTAACTTACTGTTGAACACTTCATTATTATACCCGCGTTCCAGACATTTGTCAATTCTTTTTTCTGCGATTGGCAAAATTCACAAAAAGTTCTTGCTATTTTCCCGCCATGTGTTATAATAACATTATACGAGGGAGCTGAGCCCCATGGCTCCCTTTGCGTCCAAAGAAAGGAGCGTTATGTCCTATGAAGCTGGTGTTTACAGAAAAAAAGGTGAATACCTCCAAAAAAGTTCACGCCTATGCCGAAAAGAAGGTATCCAAGCTGGATCGCTTTTTTCCGGAGGAGGCGGAGGCCAACATCACCTTCAGCGTGGAGAAGAAGCTACACAATAAAGTGGAACTGACTGTCCGCAGCGGCGGTACCTGGTTCCGTGCCACAGCGAGTACCTCTGACATGATGGCATCCATTGATGCCGCCGTCAGCACAATCGAACGCCAGATCCGGAAGAACAAGACCCGCCTGGCCCGGCGTATCCGTCAAGACGCAGTGGCCGATCTGCCAGATTTTGAGGATATCTCCTCCTTTGTGCCGGATGAGCCGGAATTGGACGAGTATCCCATTGTCCGCACCAAGTCCTTCCCCATAAAACCCATGAGCCGGGATGAGGCCATTTTACAGATGAATCTGCTGGATCACAGCTTCTTTGCCTTCCGGGATGAGGATTTGGGCGGCAGCTTTGCTGTCGTTTATCGTCGTAATGACGGCGGCTATGGACTGATTGAGAGCGAAGATTGATTTTGCTTTGTGGAGACGAATGGTACACCAACTCCCAAATGATTTGCAGAGCAGAATACAACCAGTATAAATGCCAGATAACGTAATAAGACCGGCAAAGGGGTGAAGATACCGACCAAAGTATCTTCACCCCTAACCGTTTTCAGCCGCCTTTAGCTGCCCTGCGGCGTCTCCAAGTCTCTCACATGGCCCGGATGCCCCTGCCAATCCCCATCCCCAGCAGGGAGGGGAGCAGGCCGATCCACATCGCAGAAAGCAGTTCATCCGGAGTAGGGACATTCCAGCAGTTCCGCCGGCCGTTACTGATTACATTTGCCGGATTAACAGATGGCAGCCTTCATCTGCCGGACGTAGTCTGCCACGTAAGGGACAGATTCCCTGCCGTACTCTGCAATCATCTTCACAATGGCGGAACCCACGATGACGCCGTCTGCCTTCCCCGCCATCTCTCTGGCCTGCTGGGGGGTGGAGATGCCAAAGCCCACAGCGCAGGGGATATTCTTCGCTTTCTTCACCAGATCCACCATAGCCCCGATGTCAGTGGTGATTTTGCTCCGTACGCCAGTGACACCCAAGGAGGAAACACAGTACACAAA
This sequence comes from uncultured Oscillospiraceae bacterium, assembly GCA_964447925.1. GTDB lineage: Bacteria > Bacillota > Clostridia > Oscillospirales > Oscillospiraceae > CAYUUP01. Next base: position 658 of record CAYUUP010000037.1, on the reverse strand, counting down.
GCCGTTGGCCTGCTCCGCAATCATAGAAATACGCTGTTGGGAGGTGGGGGCGATGAGGGAGATCAGTTCCAGTCCGTGGGCAAGACATAAAGGGTCGAACTCCTCCTTCTCCTCAAAGGGCAGATCAGGGAGAATAATGCCCTGTACCCCAGTTTCCGCTGCCCGCTCCATAAAGCGGTCCCCACCATAGGAGAAAATCACGTTTGCGTAGGTCATGAAAACCATCGGGATGGTCAGGTCTTTCCGCAGACGGGCGGCCAGGTCAAGCACCTGATCCGCAGTAGTTCCGGCAGCAAGCGCCCTGCCGCTGGCGGACCGGATCACCGGCCCCTCGGCTGTGGGGTCGGAAAACGGAATACCCAGTTCGATGAGGTCGGCTCCCGCCTCTGCCATGGCCCGTATAATGGCTTCGGATGTCTGGATATCCGGGTCGCCGCAGGTGACAAAGGGGATAAACGCCTTGCCGTGGTTAAATGCATCCTGTATCTGGATCATCATAAATTTCCTCCCCTCTGTAGCGGGCGATAGCGGCGCAGTCCTTGTCCCCCCGGCCGGAGAGATTGACCACGATGATTTTGTCCCGGTTCATCCCCGGGGCAATCTTCATGGCATAGTGGAGGGCGTGGGCCGATTCGATGGCGGGGATGATTCCCTCGCT
>CAYUUP010000036.1:0-14028 GCA_964447925.1 uncultured Oscillospiraceae bacterium | reverse complement strand
TGCGCCCTGGAGCCGGCGGCCCCCTGGTCCATCATCGCCATCACCTTTACCAACCGGGCGGCAACAGAGCTGAAGGAGCGGCTGGAAAAGCTGCTGGGGCCGGACGCCCTAGATGTGTGGGCCTTCACCTTCCACTCCGCCTGCGTCCGCATCCTCCGGCACGACATCGAAAAGCTGGGCTATCCCAAACAGTTCACCATCTACGACAGCGATGACTCCCAGCGGGTGGTAAAGTCCGTTCTCAAGGAGCTGGATCTGGACGAAAAGAGCTTTCCCCCCCGCTCTATCCTGGGTATTATCTCCCGTGCCAAGGACGAGCTGCAGCTGGCCGCCGATTTCCAATCTGCCCACCGGGGAGACTTCCGGCTGGAGCGTATTGGAGCCGTCTACGCCCGATATGAGCAGCTGTTAAAGGAAGCCGGAGCGTTGGACTTTGATGACATCATCCTCCACACCGTCCGTCTGCTCCAGCAGGACGAGGAGGTTCGGGCCTACTGGCAGAATAAATTCCGCTATGTCCTCATTGATGAGTATCAGGACACCAACCACCTGCAATATCTGCTGGCCTCCCTGCTGGCGGGCAAGTGGGAGAATATCTGCGTGGTGGGCGATGATGACCAGTCCATCTACCGCTTCCGAGGGGCTACTATCCAGAATATTCTGGACTTTGAGAATCAGTATCAGGGCGCCCGGGTCATTCGGCTGGAGCAGAATTACCGCTCTACAAAAAACATCCTGGAGGCAGCCAACGCTGTCATACAGAACAACGTGGGACGGAAGGGTAAGACGCTGTGGACCGCCGCCTCCGGCGGGGATCGTCTCCAGTGCTATACCGCCATGAACGAGAACGACGAAGCCCAATATGTATCCTCCCGCATTTTGGCAGACTTTGGCCGAGGCGTCCGCTGGGGAGATCACGCCGTCCTCTACCGGATGAACGCCCAGTCCAACCAGCTGGAATACGCCTTCAAGCGCAACGGTATTCCCTACCGTATTTTCGGCGGCATCCGCTTCTTCGACCGGGCGGAGGTCAAGGATATGCTGGCCTATCTCTGCGTCATTAACAACCCGGCGGATGACCTTCGCCTGCGGCGGATCATCAACACCCCCGCCCGGGGCATCGGCCAAAGGACGGTGGATACGGCGGCGGAACTGGCCCTTCAGGAGAGCGTCTCCCTCTATGAGATCGTCCTCCACGCGGAGCGCTACGCCGCCTTTTCCCCAGGGGCAGTCTCAAAGCTGGCGGCCTTCGCCGCCATGATGGAGCGGCTGCGGGCGGCGGCGGACACCCTGTCACTGCCGGACTTCTATGATGAAGTGGTCTCCGCCACCGGCTATATCACCGCCCTGGAGCAGAAGAACAGTGTGGAAAATCAGACCCGCATTGACAACGTCCGAGAGCTGAAATCCTCCGTCCAGGGCTATGCCGAACGGACAGAGGAGCCGGATCTGGCGGGATTTTTGGACGAGGTCGCCCTTTACAGCGACATCGACAGCCACGACCCGGACGAGGACTGCGTGGTGATGATGACTATGCATGCCGCCAAGGGTCTGGAATTTCCCACCGTCTTCCTGGTGGGCATGGAGGAGGGAATCTTCCCCGGTATGCGGGCCATCGGAGAGCAGGAGGAAATGGAGGAGGAGCGGCGGCTGTGCTACGTAGCTATCACCCGGGCCAAAAGGCAGCTTTTCCTCACCTGCGCCAGCCAGCGAATGCTCTTTGGCCGTACCACCAATAACCGCCCCTCCCGCTTTGTGGACGAGATCCCGCCGGAGTATGTGGAACACAGCGGCCGTGGCCATCTGGATGACCTGCGGGAATATGGCGGTGGCTGGAGTACCCATCCCGCCGGACATACCGTTGGGGCGTCCTCGTTGGCTCACCCGGCGAACCGGCAGACTGCAGGTGGGATCAGCCGCAGCCCCTCCCGAAAATCCCCGACAGGCGAACTGCGGCATCACCCCAGCCCCTCCCGCACCCTTTCTGCCTCCCTTCCGGATTTTCACCGGGGCGATATGGTGCGGCATACTGCCTTTGGCAAGGGTATGATCATCTCCCTGGCGCCAGTGGGGGGCGATGCCCTCATTGAGGTAGCCTTTGACAATGTGGGAACCAAAAAGCTGATGCTGAAGACGGCAGCCCAGCATATGACAAAATTATAAGCAACACAAGGAGAGCCTATGGAAAAGCAACAGAAAATGGCCCACGCCACAGCGGTGGGAGATATGACGGAGGGCAGCGTCTTTCGCAAGCTGGTACGGTTTGCCCTCCCGCTGATGTTGGCCAACGCCCTGCAAACGGTCTATGCCCTGGTGGACACCGTGGTAGTGGGCCAGGCCCTTGGTTCAGTGGAGCTGGCCGCCGTCTCCACCATCAGTGAGCTGGTAAATCTCTACACCATGATCGGCATGGGGCTGGCCTCGGCGGGGCAGGTCATCGTGGGTCAGTTTGTGGGCCGGCGAGACATGCAATCCGTCACTCGCATCGTGGGCAATTTGGCCCTGCTGTTGGCTGCTGTGGCTGTGGGCTGCACCCTGCTGTGCTATGCCACGGTGGGCTGGCAGTTCTCCCTGATGAATGTGCCGGAGGAATCCCTTCCGGCGGCCCGCGCCTACTTTTTGACTTGCACCGCCGGTCTGCTCTTCATCTTCGGCTATAACTGCGTCAGCGCCATTCTACGTGGCATGGGGGACTCCAAGCGGCCGCTGATTTTCGTGGCGATTGCCGCCATGACTAACCTGGTGCTGGATTTGCTCTTTGTGCTGGTACTGCACATTGGGGTCTTCGGTGCGGCTCTGGCCACTGTCATGGGTCAGGGGCTTTCCCTGGTGATCTCCATCATCTATCTCTATCACAAGCGAGAGGCCTTTGGGCTTTCCTTCAGCCGGGCAGCCTTCCGGCCCCGCTGGGTACAGCTCCGGCTGATCCTCCGGCTGGGCATCCCCCACGCCATCCAATACGCGGCAGTCGTTGTCTCTATTCTCTTTGTCAACGCCAACATCAACGCCTACGGAATCAGCATCGGCATGGGGGTGGCAGTCTCCGCCGTCAACGGTGTCACCCTAAAGCTGGAAAATATCCTGCGTATCGTCAGCAACTCCATGGCCACCGCTGGCTGCACCGTAGTGGCTCAGAACATGGGGGCGGGCAAGCCGGAGCGGGTCAACCGGGTGGTGAATTCCATCCTGGCGGTCTGTGGCATCTATTCCGCCCTGTGCGCCCTGGCGCTGGGATTCCTCCACACCCAGATTTTCTCCCTGTTCAACAGTGAGCCGGAGGTATTGGCCTATACCCCTCTCTATATACTGCCGGGCATCCTCTGCTATCTGGGCTACAGCCTGCGAGCCCCTTTCAACGCTGTCATCAACGGTGTAGGCAACGCCCGGCTGGGGCTGATCAGTGGTCTGATGGATGGTGTGGCCGCCCGTATCGGCCTCTCCCTTCTGTTGGGGAGTCTCTGCGGCATGGGTCTGGTGGGCTACTGGCTTGGCAGCGCCCTGGCAGGATATGTCACCGCCATCATCGGCGCAGCCTATTACTACAGTGGCCGCTGGAAAAAATTTCAGCTTCTGGGAACATAACCCCCTGCGGATAACAGGCAAAAAACAGGGCTGCCCCGGCGGGGCAGCCCTGTTTTTTGCAGATTCAGTCTTCTGCCGCCACCTTTTCCAGCAGCGCCCGGATCGGCAGTTTCTGAGGACAGACTTCTTCACAGGCCCCGCACCGGATGCAGCTGCCGGCCTCCGCCCGGTGGAGGGAGAGATAGTGGCCCGTACTCCAATTTTGGTAGATCCGACCGGCGTTGGCGCTGGCGAAGATGTCTGGAATGGGGATGGACTGGGGGCAGCCATCCACACAGTATCGGCAGGCGGTACAGGGGATCATATCGGCGGCGTGTAAAATCCCGCACACCCGGCTGATGGTCTGCCGCTCCCTGTCATCCAGTGGCCGGAAATCCTTCATGCAGCCGAGATTATCTATCATCTGGGGCAGATTGCTCATACCGGAGAGTACCATGATGATACCGGGAAAGCCTGCGGCAAAGCGGAGAGCATAGCTGGCGGGACTGCCGCCGCCCAGCCCGTCCAGCACCTGCCGGACCTCCTCTGGCAGATCAGCTAGCATTCCCCCTTTCACCGGCTCCATGACGATGACGGGCTTGCCGTGGCGCTGACATACCTCATAGCATCTCCGGCTCTGCACCGCCGGATCTTCGTAATCCATGTAATTGAATTGCAGTTGTACTGCCTCCACCTGGGGATAGCAATCCAGGATCTCCTCCAACACCTCCGCTGTATCGTGGAAGGAAAGCCCCACATGGCGGATCTTGCCCTCCTCCCTCAGCTGAAATGCCGTCTCGTAGGCCCTGCACGCCCGGAATTTCCCAAAATTTTTGGCGCTCTGGGCGTGCATAAGATAGAGGTCGAAGCAATCCACCCCGCAGGTCCGAAGCTGCCGCTCCAGCAGAGGGCGGATCTCATCCTCCCGTTCAAATAGGCTGCCGGAGAGCTTATCCGTCAGGAAATACGCCTCCCTGGGATATCGGGCGGTGAGGCACTCCCGCAGTGCCGTTTCGCTCTGGCCGCCGATATAGACGCTGGCGGTGTCGAAATAGTTAAAGCCCGCCTCCAGATAGGCGTCCACCATGCGGGTAAATTCCGCCGTGTCCACCCGATCCCCCGCCATAGGCAGCCGCATACAGCCGAAGCCGAAGTTCTTTTTTATCTTTTTCATCCAGCATCCTCCTGATATATCCTGGTTGCCCTGGTCAATGCAGTCCGGGAAAACGGCAGCCTACAGGCTGCCGGGAGCGTTGTTTCCGAAGCCCTCTCCCAGCACCTCATGGGCGTTGCAGACAATGATAAAGGCATCCGGATCCATCTGGCGCACCGCCTCCTTGATAGCTGTGATCTGCGTCCCCTTGAAGGCACACAGCAGCACCTGCCGGGGATCCCCGGAGTAAGCCCCCCTGCCGGGGAGAATTGTCAGTCCCATATCCATGCTGATGATCTTCTCCGCGATCTCAGGCCCCTTGAGACTGATGATGTAGGCCATCTTTGCGGAAGAGGATCCATAGACCACCATGTCCATCACCACCGAGCAGATATAAATGGCGATGAAGCTATAGAGCGCGTTGGTCAAATCCCGATAGACGGCGCTGTAGGCCAGTGTGACAGCCACATCCAGCGACATGGTCAGCCGACCGATGGACAGTCGGGGGAAGGGAAATTTCAGCAGGCGGGCCGCCAGCTCAGTGCCGCCGGTGGTAGTCTCCTCCAGCATCATGATGCCGGCGGCCAATCCCAGCAGCACACCTCCATAAATGCAGGCCAGCAGCGGCTCCATAGCAGAGAAGTCATACAAAGGGGTCAGCAGGTCAATAAACAGGGAGGACAGGATAGCGGCATAGAGGGAATTTGCCACCGATCCCCCGCCAATCATCTTCAGGGTCAGCAAAAACAGCGGGACATTCATCACCAATGTAACGGTACCCACAGGCAAAACGGGGAACAAAAAGTGAAGCACCTGAGCAACGCCGGTAAGTCCGCCAAAGGTCATGTGGTTTGGCTGGAAGCACCAGCAAAATGCTAGGGCATAAATACAGCAGCCCAGGGTGATCACAGCGTATCTCCGCAGTATCCGAAGCATTTTTCTCTCTCCTATCTCAAAGCAAACTTTCTGCATCCCAGCCGGCGCTGAACCGGCAATAGATCCAGCGGGCAGGGAAATAGACCACTATGGTCAGCGCCAGAGAATACAGCCCCTCCCAGGCCGCCAGCCGCAGCAGGACAGTGATCTGTCCTCCGCCGCCCAGCACCATCTGAGCCAGTATCTGGAAGCACTCTGTGATGAGCAGGGCCAGTGCAGAACACAGATAGCCGCTCCACAGGGAACAACCCATGACCTTGGGGATGAAGGCACCACACGCCATACCCGCCACCGCCAGGCACAGCGGCATCACCGGCCCGGCGCGGTAATAGGCAAACATCCCCAAAGCCCCCGCCGCCAGGCCAAAGCAACTGCCGGGCAGCGCACCCTCAAACATAGCCACCATAGCCACCATCACCGGCACCAGCAGGGGTACTGCCCCCCGAAGGGAAATGTGATGGAGGATGCCCTGCTCTAAAAAGAGTATCAGCAACAGGCCCCCCGCGTAAGCGCACCACTTCTGTATGGCTCCATGATAACGTGACATGGCAAAGCTCCTTTGTTACTCCGAAATATCGAAGTCCAAAACAACAAACACCTGAGTCAGGTTGGTCAAAGAGGCCTCCGGCTCCACCAGGGCATACCGCTCGATCCCGGCAGAGGTATAGCCCACCTCGGTCAGTGTCCCCACCACCAGGCCAGAGGGGTAGATGCCGCTGGCGCCACTGGTCAGGATCAGATCCCCCGCCTCTACGTCGGAATCCTCCGTCAGATAGGAGAGCCGGCAAAGCCCCTCCGTCATGGTAGTGAGGTCACTCTCCAGCACCGCCGCAGAGTCAGATCGGTAGTCCACCACGCCCATGGAGATAGCGGGGTCAATAATAGTGGTGACGGTACACCAGTTAAGGCCTGCCTCGGCCACCACCCCTACCAGCGCGCCGGTCTGGGTGATAACGCAGTCACCGATGGCAATGTTATCGGCGGTCCCCTTGCTGAGGGTCAGGGTGGATTCCCAGCTGGTAGTAGAGCGGCCTGTGACACTGGCCATGGCAAAGCTGAAATCGGTCCGCCTCTTTGCCAGCTCCAACAGCTCCCGCAGTCGCTCGTTTTCCTTCAGTGTCTCTTCATATTCCCTGGCATTGGACTCCACCTCCGCCAGCTCCGCCTCCAGCTCGGCCACACGTTCCTCCATGGCCTGATACCGGAAGGCATAATCATACATCCCCTCCACCCAGTTTACAAAGGCGCTGGCCGCTGTGCGGAAGGGAGAAGCAATCACTCCCAGGGCATTACTCACCGGGGAGGTGCTGTCCGATAGCACCACGCTGCCCACGGCGCAGCCGCCGGTGAGCAGGACAGCGGCCAACAGCACCAAAACCAGCTTGGAGTGAAAAAACTTCTTCATATGGAAATCGCCTCCTTGGGGACAGGCGAAACACCTATCCCTCCCAGGAATAACCGAACCGCCCCAGCATCTCCGCCGTCAAGCAGAGGGGCAGTCCCACAACATTATAAAAGTCCCCTTGGATACCCTTCACCAGCAGTCCGCCCCGGCCCTGGATACCGTAGGCCCCCGCCTTGTCCATAGGCTCACCGGTGGCGATGTAGCGGGTAATCTCATCCACCGTCAGCACCCGAAAACTCACCTGAGTGCAGGCATGGGACACTGCCTCCCCGCCGCAGCTCAGCACGGCCACGCCGGTATAGACCTGATGTGTCCGCCCGGAGAGAGCGGCCAGCATTCCGGCGGCATCCGCTTCGTCCCGAGGCTTGCCCAGCACCGTCCCATCCAGCGCCACCAGAGTGTCCGCTGCCAGCACCAGGCTATCCTCCGACGCGAACCGCAGCGCCTCTCGTCCCTTGGCCAGAGCCAGCGCCTCCACCTGCTCCGCCGGAGCAAGGGCCGGATCCTGTATCTCCTCCCCATCCACAGGGCAGATTTGGAACCGGTTAATGCCCATCTGCCGCAGCAAGGCCTGCCGCCTGGGCGAGCGGGAGGCTAGGATCAGCTCCATGGAATTACCGCCCGGTGGAGCCGAAGCCCCCGGCACCCCGCCCCGTCTCCGGCAAGGCATCGGCCAGCTCCAGCTCCGGCTGCACCACCGGCATCACCGCCATCTGTGCGATGCGGTCACCGGGGCTTATGGTATAGTCCGCACCGCCATTGTTCTGCAGGCAGACCAGTATCTCCCCCCGGTAGTCGCTGTCGATGACCCCCACGCAGTTGGCGGGGGTGATGCCCTGCTTTGCGGCAAGGCCGCTGCGGGCAAAGACCAGCGCCACATAGTCCGGAGAGGGCAAGGCAACGGCAATGCCGGTATGAATCATCCGGCGCTCCCCCGCAGGGATCACGACAGGGGTATCCTCGCAGGCATGAAGATCCATAGCCGCCGCACCGGGTGTGGCATAACAAGGGGCGGGAATATCCCGGCCAATGCGGGGGGAAAGGGCTTTGACGGCCAGCTTCATCGTGTACTCCTTCCGTATCTGTCCGAACGTCTATACGTCATCGGTGGGCTTTTTCCCGGGCTTTTTGCCGCCAGAGTGCAACCGTTTCTTCTTCCGGCTGTACTCCTGGCTCTGATTCTGCTCCGCCGAGGTGGGCGCACTGGTCTTGTGGGCCACCGTGTTATTCTTCTGGGGCGGCTTTTTCTTCTGGGATGGCTGTGCTTCCTGTAGCTCCGCCGGATCCGGCTTCTGCCGGAGCTGCTGCCGGGGATGGAGATTCTCCTCCTCCCCTTTCTGGGGCAGTTCATAGCCTGGCGGGCGCTTGCCCTTGCCGCTGCGAATGACGGTGATATCACTGCACCTGTAATAGGCCGGGGCCTCCGGTGACTTGTCCAGCCGCACCTTCACCTGTTCCCGGAGCAGCTGCACCTGATTCACCACGCCCACACCATCGGGAGTTTCCACCAGGCTGTCCAGCTTTGGCACCCTGGTCAGCGCGTCCTCATAGGATTCCTGTTCGTACTTGAGACAGCACATCAGGCGCCCGCAGGCGCCGGAGACTTTACTGGGGCTCAGGGCCAGCCCCTGGGTCTTGGCCATCTTGATAGAGACGGAGTGGAAGTCGTTGAGGAAACTCTTGCAGCAGTAAGGCCGCCCGCAAGCACCGATTCCTCCCAGCAGCTTGGCCTCGTCCCGGATGCCGATCTGCCGCAGCTCAATGCGGGTGTGAAAAATGCTCCCCAGATCCCGCACCAGGCTGCGGAAATCCACCCTTCCATCGGCGGTGAAGTAAAAAAGCAGCTTGCTGCCATCCATCTGATATTCCGTCTGCACCAGCTTCATCTCCAGGCCGTGTTCCCGAACTTTTTCCTGAAAAATTTTTCCGGCCTCGGTCTCCTTTTCCTTCATGGCCTCTGTCCGGGAGGTGTCCTGACGGTCAGCCCTTCGCAAAATGGGCCGCAATGGGGAAAACAGCTCCCGCTCATCAATGAGAAAATTCCCCTTGACGCAGACACCCAGCTCCTGGCCCCTGGCTGTCTCGATGATGACCTCATCCCCCGCCTTGAGTTCCATTCCATTTGGATTAAAATAGTACGCTTTTCCGCCTCGTTTGAAGCGGGCGCTGACAACCTCGGTCATATTGTAATCTCCTTATTATTAAGAGGGTCCCCAGACCCAACGCCTGCCGGCGCAGCGGCTCAATTTCGCAGCATCTCACAGAGTTCTGATGCCGCCCGGCCCAGGCTGTGGCCCGTACCCACATGGAATTTGCATTGCAGGCGGTATTCCTCCAGCTTGTCCCGGAGCATCAACAGCTCTTTAGGAGCCAGGTCCCGCTTCCAGCCCACCGTCTGGGCAGATGGGGAAAGCAGAGCTTCCGCTGCCAGCCCAGCGCACAGGCCATAAAGCTCTGGCAGCTCTTCCCGCTCCAGCCTCTCCATCCCGACAGCGGTGCTGAGTATCGTCCACTCGTCCCGGCTGGCTAAGGCGGACATCAGCTCCTCGGCAGACCGACGCAGCCCGTTGTCTCCGCCACTATCCAGCAGCCTCAGCCCCACGCCAACACTCCCATTGCAGGCGGCTGCCGCCTGCTCCAGCATCTCCGTTGGGACATCGGGCCGCAGCCGGGCTAGGCAGTCCCGAGCCTCCTCCCGGCTCACCGGGGTAAGGGCAAATTGCTCACACCGGGAACGGACGGTGGGCAGCAGGCCCTCCGCCCGAACGGTAATCAGCAAAAAGGCAGCATAGGCGGGGCCATCCTCCAACAGCTTTAAAAGGCTGTTCTGACCGCTGGCGTTCATCGTCTCCGCCCTTTCCAGCAGATAGACCTTCCGCCGTCCCTCGTTGGGCCGGATAAAGGCATCCTGGCGCAGCGCCCGCACGGCGGACACCCGGATATCCTTTCCCTGCTCCTCCGCCGTCATAAAGCTAGTGAGAGAGATGAAATCGGGGTGGATCCCTGCCAGCACCTTCCGGCAGTGAGGGCAGACGCCGCAGGGCCGGGCCTCCTCCGGCACATTCCCCTGGCACAGCATTGCCTGGGCCATCTGCCGGGCCAGGGTATGGCGGCCTGTCCCCTCCGGGCCGGAAAGGATAACGGCGTGGGGCAGCTGGCCCCGGTATTCCAGTTGACTTTTCAGCCGAGCATTACCCACAAGGTTCAAAAGCCGCATCACATCACATCCGCTGGAACTGTTCCACGTTAACCACGAAGATGGTAGCGCCCCCCACTGTTACCGGGCCAGGGAGCAGATAGGACATCTCTCCCGGGACGGGCTGGCTGCGACAGGAGACGTTCTTCCGGAAAATCTCCTTCACCCGATCCACCTTCTCCTCATCCGCACAGATAAACAACACCTGACACTCCTTCTCCAGGAATCCGCCCCATGCCGACATACGGGTAGCGGAAAAACCTCCCTCCAGCAGAGCAGTGGTAACGGCCTGGTTATCCTCAGAATGGATAATGGCAATAACCAACTTCATCTTATCTTCTGTCCTTTCTCTGTCACCGCACCACCTGGATGCGGCCTTCTCCACTATTATACCCTATTTCTTCCAAATATGCCAGCGTTTCCCGCGTGATTTCTTCGCCAGGAGAGGCCAGTGCCACTCCTGGCGGGCAGGGGGCCAGGGGCAGGGCTGCGATCCGCCCCGCCGCCGCCGCAACGGGCACCGTCTCCCGGGGCGCAAACAAAGCCTCCCGGGGGGAAATAACCTGGCGCCCGGGCCGGGGCGGCGGCGTATGAGCCTTCCCTATGCCCCGCTCTCCCAGCCGCGCCAGAGCATTGTCCAGCCGGGCAAATTCCGCTGCCCCGTCCGCCGGCGTCATAATGCAGACTACATGTCGTTTCCCCGCCATCTCTGGCCAGATGCCCTCCCCCTGCAACGCTCGGGACAGGGCGTAGCCGTTTTCTGTCAGGAGCGTCAGACGGCAGGGGTCAAGAGCATCCGTCCCGTCCGCCAGGGCAGGGTATCTTGTACGCAGCTCCGCTACCTGGCGGGCTGTCTCCCCCAAGGCGGTTCCACCTTCCTCCTCCAGCCAGGCACCCAGGCAGTCCAGCGCCGCCAGCAGGGGAAAGCCGGGGGATGAGGTACCGAACACCGACCCCCAGCGCTCCAGCTCATCCAAGCCAAGGCCCCCATAGGAGAGCAGCAGCGCAGTCTGGCCGGGAGCGGGCAATGTCTTGTGGGTGGATACCGTCACCAGATCGGCCCCCACCCAGGGCTCCTTCAGTAGAAAGGGCAGATGTGCGCCATGGGCGCCGTCCACCACCAGCCTGGCCCCATGGCGATGACAGATCGCCCCGATTTTGGTAATATCCGTCAACACACCATAATAATCCGGCGAGGTGACACAGATCGTTTTGATTTTGGGATCAGCGCTCAACGCCCGCTCCACCGATTCCGGGGAGACGCTGCCCCCCAGTCCCCAGTCCTCTCTCCAGGGGCGGGGCAGCCAGGTGGGATGCAGATCCAGCAGAGCCACGGCGTGATGCAGCGCCCGGTGGGCAGTACGATCCAACAGGATGCCATCGCCAGGGCGGGTAGTCAAGGCCAGCATGGTAAAGATACCTTGGGTGGAGCCGCCGGTGAGGTACAGGCAGGCATCCGCCCCCATCAGCCGGGCCATCCGCTCCTCCGACTGCTGAATGGCTCCCACCCTGCCGGAGCCGTCCGGCCCGGGATAGAGGGTTCCTGTGGCGGGCATCTCGGTAAAATCCAGCCGGGTATAGGCGTCCATCCCCAGCAGGGGCAGGGGCCTGCCCTTGTGGCCAGGCATATGGAGCCGCAGGGGGCGGCGCTCCGCAAACTCATTCAGTGCATCATATAAAGGCGTCTGGGCCATAGCCGATCTCCTCTCAGGACATATCTCTAACCTCTTATTATGCAGTCTGAATGGAAATTTGTCAAGTCAGGAAGGCTTATCTGATAATTCTAGTCCGAGCGGCGCAACAAGTCCGCCCCGGTTCTTGCAAAAAATCGGAGCAAGCGATACACCGCTTGCTCCGATGACAGCCCTCATTTTCCCTACGCCGCGCACTGTCGGCCATTGTTGTCAATGGTACACTCTCCCTTCAGCAGAAGCTGAGAGACAGGGACAAAGGAGTAGCCCTCCTCCATCAGAGTCTCAATGATTGTCCCCAGCGCCTCCGGGGTATGCAGAGCAGCATTGTGGAAGAGGACAATAGACCCAGCAGACACCCTGCCGGTCACCCGCTGGGTGATCTCATCGGCGGATATCTCCTTCCAGTCCAGGCTATCCACATCCCACTGGATGGCCTCCATACCCATGGAGCGGATAGCATTCACCACCGTGTCGTTGTAGTCGCCGTAGGGGCAGCGAATCAGGGTGGGCCGCACGCCGGTGACAGCCTCAATCTTGTCATTGCAGGCATTCAGATCCGCAATGACTTCCTCCGCCGAAAGAGAGGTCAGATGGTCGTGTTTATTAGAGTGATTCATAATTTCATGCCCGGCATCGGATAGTGCCTTTACCGATTCCGGGTATTTATCCACCCACTCCCCCACCACAAAGAAGGTGGCCTTCACATCGTAGGCTCCCAGAATTTCTATCAGTGTCTCGGTGTCCTCGTTGCCCCATGCGGCGTCAAAGGTCAGAGAGATTACCTTCTCCTCCCGCTCCACACAGTAGACGGGAATCTGTCTGCTGGTTGCAGCCGCCCCCACTGAATCCGGGTAGCTGGCCACCCAGAGCATGGCCGCCGCCAGCACCAAGCAGCCCGCCGCTGTCAGCCATTCACGGCGGAAGAAGAATATCCTAACGCCCTTTTTCCCAAAAATTCCATTTTGCAGCTCTTCTCGCTTCATGGTTTTTCCTCCCATCGCGTCCTTCCTTGAGTGCTGCCGCCCACTGCTCCATCCTATGCGAAAGGCAGCCGAGGTATGTCCTCCGCAGACAGTCAAAAAGAAAAAAACCGAGAAACGAAAAAATCCCTCTTGACAAACCCGCCGAACGTGGTATAATGTTTGTCGTGGTTTCCTCAAGAGGGCTAATACAGCGGAATTGTGTAAGGGTAGCACAGCAGACTCTGACTCTGTATGTGAGGGTTCGAATCCTTCTTCCGCTGCCAAAAACCGCTCGAACGCCTTTTGACGTTTGGGCGGTTTTTCTTTGTCTGCGTCCAACGGGTGGCAACCCCCCTTTCCCCTAAAAAAAGCCTTTACAGGAATGGGATTTTCCGGTATACTAAGAGAAGATTTTGAAAAGAAGCGAGTGTGTATGGCAATGGCAATTTTGCAATTTGACGAATACAAGAGCAAGCTGAACGCCCTCAAATCCACCCTTGACGAGCTGGACACCGCCCTGAAACTGGACACCGCCGCCCAGGAGCTGGATCTGCTCCAGACCCAAAGTGCCGCCGATGGCTTCTGGGATGACATGGACAAGGCCCAGAAGGTGCTTCAGCGTATCAAAAAGCTCCAAACCGACCTAGAGGGCCAGCAGAAGCGGCATCAGGGCTGGGAGGATCTGATGACTCTGTGTGAGATGGGGCAGGAAATGGAGGACGAAGCTCTGGTGGCCGAGGTGGAGGAGGGCTATTCCAATCTGGAGGCCGATCTGGAAAAGGCCCGTCTTCAGACCCTGTTTACCGGTGAATATGACAGCGCCAACGCCATTCTGACCTTCCACGCTGGGGCGGGAGGGACTGAAGCCCAGGACTGGGCGCAAATGCTCTTCCGAATGTACACCCGGTGGGCGGAGCGCCATGGCTTCACCTGCAAGACTATGGACTATCAGGACGGCGATGAGGCAGGCATCAAGAGCGCCACCATCTTTATTGAGGGGGAAAACGCCTATGGCTACCTCCGGAGCGAGCATGGCGTACACCGGCTGGTGCGTGTCTCTCCCTTTGACGCCAACGCTCGGCGGCAGACCTCCTTCGCCGCTCTGGAGGTCATGCCGGAAA
>CAYUUP010000035.1:0-14086 GCA_964447925.1 uncultured Oscillospiraceae bacterium | reverse complement strand
GATCCCGAAGAAATTCCACAATTTCTTGCAGCTCCTCCTTCTCCTCATCGGCCCCGGCCACATCCGCGAAGGTGACGGGGGTAGAGGGGGCGGGGGTGATCCTGGCCCGGCCAAAGCTGTTTATACTTCCTTGACCCCCCGTACCTTGCTGCTGCCGGATAAACATAAAGTAGAACAACACGATGACCATGACCACCGTCAGGAGGGTGGGGCCCCAGGTAACATACCAAGGGGTGCTGCTATCCGGCTCATAGCTATACTGTACCAGCACACCGCTGGCCCACTGCTCCGCAATCAGGCCGCCCAAATCCTCTCGGAAAATATCGAGATCCGTTACCTGGCAGAACACCTCGGTCTGGCCGTTCCACTCATCATAGAGGGTCATGTCCACCTGATTGTCTGAGTAGGTAAAGGAGGACACCTTCTCCTGCTGGAAAAGCTGCACCATATCGCTGTAGGTGATGCCGGTTTCGGTGCTGTTCCGCATCATCCAGCTGAAGCAGAAATACAGTACCACCAGCATCAGGGCATAGAAGATAATGCTTCGTGTACCCGGCTTTCTCATGTGTCTTCCTCCAGAGTGCTGTAAATTTCAGGTTTCAGAATGCCAATATAGGGGAGATTGCGGTACCGCTCGGCGTAGTCCAGCCCGTAGCCCACCACAAAGGCATCCGGAATAGTAAAGCCTACGTAGTCAGCCCAGATGGGCTTCACCCGCCGCTCCGGCTTATCCAACAGGGTACACAGCCGGATAGAGGCGGGATGCCGGGCGGAGAGAACCTGCAGCAGATAACTCAAGGTGTTGCCCGAGTCCAGAATATCCTCCACCACCAGTACGTGAACGCCTTCGATGCTGTCTGACAGGTCTTTTTTGATCTCCACCTGGCCGCTGGAGGCGGTACTCGAGCCGTAGGAGGAGACTGACATGAAGTCCACAACGAGGGGGCGCTTGATCTGGCGACTCAGGTCTGCCATGAAGATATAGGAGCCACGGAGGACGCTGACCAGCAGCATTGAACCCTTGTCCATATAGTCGGCGGTGATCTGGGCAGCCAACTGGCTCACCCGTTCCTTCAGCTGCTCCTCGGTGAAGAGTATCTGCTGAACATCCTGATGAATAGTCATGAGCGGTTCTCCTTTTGTTGCTTGCTGCAATTTTGTATGGGCGCCTGCGGGTTTGAGTGCAGGTTGTCAGCGTCCTGCACCTCCACCAGCCAGCAGTCCTCCCCCGGCGGAGCGGAAAACCGGCAATCGGCGCCTAATCCGGCCACAGCTGCCACAGTTCCCTCCAGCGTGGTCAGCACCGGGAGGCTATTTCGCAGCGGGGCGGGGATTTTTTCCTCAATCATCCACTTTTTTACCGTCTTGCCTCTCCCGCGGTGGGGCAGCACCAGCCGGTCACCGGTGTGCCGGGGCCGGATACACAGCGCCGTGCCAATTCCCCGGCAAAGCCAGAAGCGGAAGGGGGCGTCTGGCACCCCCCCTGGGCGGACTGCCGGACTGGCGGAAAGCCGCCAGTCTCCCGCCCGCAGCTCTCCAGGCAGGGAGATCTGGATGCTTTCCAGAGGAGCGGATCTCCGCATTCTCCGATACATCGTCAGCCTGTCAAAGTCCCTCCGAGCGGCGAAGCCCTCCGGCAGGTTAAGCTCACTGCCAGACTGTTTTTCTAGGAGCGAGAGGACGGCTTTGCGGTGGACAGCGGACAGGTTCAAATTTTCGTCCAGCTGCCGGGCCATCTGTTGGACAGCTCGCATTTGTAGGCCAACGGCCAGATTGCTCAGCTGGCTGACGCCGCAGGACACCCACCCTGGTGCAGCGTCCAATTTCAGCACGGCCAGCTCCTCCAGCAGGCGGTCATCCTCCCGGAGAGCGGCGGCGGTGCGGCCCAAGGCGGCGATGAGGCTGGGGTTGCGAGCCTCCAGCAGGGGGATGACCTCCCGGCGGAGGTAATTTCGGAAATAGCGGGTGTCACCGTTGGTAGAATCCTCCACATGGGGAATGCCCCAGCGGGAGAGATAGTCCAAGATATCCCTGCGGGAGACTTCCAGCAGGGGGCGAACCAGCCGTCCCCTCCTGGGCGGAATGCCAGTTAGCCCGTGAAGGCCGCTGCCCCGCACCAGATGGAGCAGCAGGGTCTCGGCGTTGTCGTTGGCGTTGTGGGCGGTGGCGATGAGAGCTTCTCCGCCCATATCCATATTGGAAAACCCTTCCGCCGTCTGCTCCAGAAAGCGGTATCGGAGGATACGGCCCGCCTCCTCTGTCCCCAGACGGTTGGCTTGGGCATAGGCGGCCACGTCATCCCGGCCAACCACAAGGGGAATACCCTGTTCGCCGCACCACCTGGCGGCAAAGTCCCGGTCGGCGGCAGATTCAGGCCGAAGCATATGGTCAAAGTGGGCGGCAACAACGGCAAATCCCTGCGCCTGACCCAGATGGGCCATCAAATGGGTCAGGCACATGGAGTCCGCGCCGCCGGAGAGGGCGCAGATCAATGTGCCGCCTGGGGGCGGCAGGAGCTGGTGTTGCCGGGCAAAGGCCAGCACCTGTTTTTCCATGGCTTATTCTTTGTGCTGCCAGTCCACCGACGAAAAGGTGGTGAATTGGGGCAGCCACTGCAGGGGAACGGTACGCATCTCGCCGTGGCGGTTCTTGGCCACGATACACTCCGCCTGGTTGTGATTTTCGGTATCCGGGTCGTAGTAGTCCTCCCGATGGAGGAACATGACGATGTCGGCGTCCTGCTCGATGGCGCCGGATTCCCGTAGGTCAGAGAGCCGGGGCCGCTTGTCAGTCCGGCCCTCGTTGGCCCGATTCAGTTGGGAGCAGCAGATGACGGGGACATTCAGCTCTTTTGCCATAATCTTTAGGGAACGGGAGATATCAGAGACTACCTGCTGGCGATTTTCATTGGCGTAGCTCCGACCACCAGAGGAGTTCATCAGCTGGAGGTAGTCTATGATGACCAGCCCCAGATTTTTCACCCGGCGGCACTTGGCATTCATGTCCGCCACCGTCAGGGAAGGGTTGTCATCCAGATAGATGTTGGTCTGATTCAGGGCGGTGGCGGCGGTTGCGATCTTGGCCCACTCCTCATCGCTGAGCTTGCCCGTCACCAGTACGCTGTGGCTGACAAAGGATTCCCGGGAAAGCAGGCGCATGGCCAGCTGCTCACGGCTCATCTCCAGGGAGAAGAAGACCACAGTCTTGTCAGCGTAGTGCTTGCCTACATATTCCAGAATATTCAGCGCCATGGAGGTTTTTCCCATGCCGGGCCGTGCGGCCAGCAGCAGCAGGTCGGACTTGTTTAGCCCGGAGATTACCCTGTCCAAATCGGGCAGGCCTGTGGAGAGGCCGGGAATGGCGCTGTCGCTGGCAGCAAGCTCCGCCAGTCGGTCATAGACTTCCTGCATGGCTTGGGAGATGTGGATGAGGCCGGTGGAAGCCCGGCCCTGGCGGATGGCATAAATGCGCTGCTCCGCCGCGTCTAATACATGGCTGGAGTCCCCCTGCTGCTCCATCACCATTGTGGAAATAGCAGAGGCGGCCTCAGCGATCTGCCGCAGCACCGACTTGTCCTTGACGATGGCGGCGTACTCCATGACATTGGCATCAGTAGGGGTCAGCTGCATCAGCTGGAACATATATTCCCGGGAGACGCCCTCCTGATAGGTGCCGTTCTGCCGCATTTGATCCAGCACAGTCACCGGATCCACCGTCTGGGAAAGGGAGAACATCCGGTAGATGACCTCGTAGATCTCCCGGTTCTGCCGGAGATAAAAATCCTCCGGCCGCAGCTTTTCAATGACCTGAGGCAGGCAGCCAGCATTGATGAGGACAGCCCCCAGGACAGACTGCTCCGCCTCGGTGCTGTGGGGTAGCTGTTTAGATACTAGTTCGTCCATGAGCCGGCACCTCCTCGAAATGCTTCTGTGCTTTGGGTTGGGAGCAGCGCGGCGCAGAACGCCGCCCGCAGGCGGATGTCAGCCCTCAGTGACCTCTACCGTCACAGTAGCGGAAATCTCATAGCCCAACTTGCACTTTACGGTATAGGTGCCGTAGGCCCGGATGGGAGCCGCCTGAAGCTGGGACTTGGAGATATCGAAGCCATACTGCTCCTTTAGGGCGCCAGAGATTTCCTTAGTGGTAACAGAGCCAAAGAGCTTGCCGGCGGAACCGGCCTTGGCGGTGATTTTAACCGGGCAGTCCTTCAGTCTGCCCGCCAGATCCTGGGCGGCAGCCTTTTCGCGGGCCTGCTGCTCCTTTTTGGCCTTGTCTTGGAGCTTCATGGTATTCACGTTGTCCGCTGTAGCGGGTAGGGCCAGCTTCCGAGGCAGGAGGTAGTTTCGGGCGTAGCCATCGGAAACCTCCACTAGCTGGCCCTTTTTCCCCTGTCCCCGGACGTCCTGCTGTAATATGACCTTCATATGATTACCTCCTGTATCGAGAGAATTGCTTTGTGATTTTAACAGGGCGGATTACTTCGGCTCTGCCGGGGCGTCATCAATGGCCACCTTCAGCCGCCGGAGGGTTTCATCCATGGAGGCCCGCACCTGCGCGCCGGAGGAGGCCGCGTTGCCGCCGCCCCCCAACTCCTCCAGTACCACCTGAACGTTGAGGTCGCCGATGGAGCGGGCGGAGATATTGACCTTATCCCCATCGGGGAAGAGGACAAAGGATGCGGTGATGCCCGCCACATTAATCAGTTCATCGGCGGCCTGGGCAGCAATGACCCGGTCCACCGTCTGAGGAGAAACTGCCAGGGCAATTCCGTCCCGGTAGGGACGGGCCAGGCGGACGATGTCGAACTTCTGAATGGTGCTGCTCAAATTGTTCTGGAAGAGCCGTTTCACCTCGGCGGGGTCAGCCCCGCAGCGGTTTAGGAAGGCAGCCGCTTCAAAGGTGCGGCTGCTGGTGCGGATAGTGAAGTTCTTGGTGTCCAGCACCATGCCGGAGAGCAGCGCCTCTGCCTCCAGAGGCAGCAACTCCCGCCCCTCCATGACGTATTGCAGCAGCTCGGCAATCAGCTCGCAGGCGGAGGAGGCGGCCGGCTCCAGATAACTGAGGGCGGCTCCGGTGATGGAGTCCGCTGTCCGGCGGTGGTGATCAATGACGGCCACCTTGCCGCAGCTCTCCAGCAGGGCTTTGGACTGCACCTGGCCGGGGCGGTTGGTGTCCACCACAACCAGCAGGGATTGGATATCCATCTCCACTATGGCGTCTTGAGGGGAGATAAATGCGTCGGCGTATTCTGGCGATTGCAGCAGCCGCTGGATCATAGGCGCACCGGGGGAATTACCTGACTCCAGAATGATGCGGACAGAACTGCCCCGTTTCCGGGCCAGGGCGCAGATCCCCGCCCAGGCCCCCACGCAGTCCATGTCGGGAAAACGGTGGCCCATGACATAGACACGGGAGGATGAGGCAATCAGCTCTCCTAGGGCACTGGCCATCACCCGGCTGCGCACACGGGTGCGGCGCTCCGGCTCCTTGCGGCCACCGCCGTAAAACTCAAAGGTAAATCGGTTTTTGATGACAGCCTGATCGCCGCCCCGGGAGAGGGACATTTCCGCCGCCAGGGAGGCATACTGATACAACTCGGCAAAGCCGGCGTCCATGCCAATGCCCATGGTCAGCGAGGCAGCCAGGCCGTTGGGACTGGACACCTGCCGTACCGCCTCCAGCAAGGGGAAGCCTGCGCTTTGCATTTGGGTGAGATGCTGTTCTTCAAAGACCAGAAGATATCGATCCCGGTCATACCGGCACAGCAGTCCCTCGACAGGGGAGAGGACACTCTGTAGTTTCTCCTCGATGGCGGCCCGGAGGGCGGTACGGGCGCTGTCTGAGATATTGCGAATCAGGTCTTCATAGTTATCAATGATAAGGATGGAAACCACCGGTCGGGTGTTATAGTACTTCTCACGGAAGCTCACCAGTTCGGTGACATCCAGCCAGTAGGTGACAGCCAGGGTATCCTGGGTACTCTTTCCCGCCTGAACCAGGCTGCCGTAGACGTGGAAGCGCCGCTCCCCCAGATAGACCACAGCGGGGGATTCCGCCTTGCCCTGGAGAAGCCAGGCGGAGGAAAAGCCGGGAACCAGTTCAGTGAGCCGGGTGTCCAAGGAGGGGCTGCCGTTCAGTCCCACCGCCCGGGCAAATCGGTCGTTGGTCCAGATGACCTCGTCGGTGCCGGGGCGAAAGACCACCATAGGAAGGGGGGCGCGAAGCATAGACTGGCTGCCCGCAGCATTGACCTCGCCGGTCATCTGGGCGATGTACCGTTCCACAGCCTGGCGGCGGCGGCGGGTGCTGACCAGATAGGCGATCAGCAACAGCACCGACACCCCCGCTTCTGCCAGCCCTACCCATGGATTCAGCAGGGCGGAGATGGCAGAAAACAGGAAGAGCAGCACCAGATAAATGCCAATCCGGGGTGACAGGATCCGGGTTAGCCCAGAGGACTTTTTCTGTTTTTCCTGTTGCTTTTTCACGAATCTCTCCCTCCCTGTGCCACAGATAACCTATTATATCAAATTGCGGGACCAGTTGCAAGAAATTTGTGTCCTTCCTGGCGGGGAATTGAGAAATATGACGTCGCGGCCCTCCGCAACCTGGGGCGGAGGGCCGGTGAGCAGGGTAAGGCTGGGGTTCAGCCCACGATGTTGATGATGCCCTCTTTCCGCGGGGCAGCTTCCGGGGTTTCTGTGCCATAACCAATGGACAAGCCATAGTAGACGGTGTAACCCTGGGGGACGCCCACCTTATCCTGTAGGTCAGGACGGCCTACCAGACCATCCTTAAAGCCCGCCAGATAGCAGGTGTTAAGGCCCAGGGACTGGGCGGCCAGGGCCATGGTGGTGACGGCATTGGCGCAGTCTGCCGCAGCCATGCCGCTGCCATCTCCAGAGACGATGACGCAGACGGGAGCCCCCCGGAAGGGATCGAAGTCCGGAGCCTTGGCCATCTCCCTGATCGGTTCAGGGGCGTTTTCCAGCATATTCTTCCGGCAGGATTCTTTAATCTCATCCAGAAGTCCTCTGTCACAGACGGCGGAGAAGTGCCAGGGCTGAACAGCCATGCCGGTAGGAGCATAGGAGCCACATTTGAGGATCAGGTTCAGATCATCTGCGCTGACGGCCTTGGACTCATAAGCCCGGACAGAACGTCGGGCCAAGATGGTGGAAATGACTTCATTCATTGAAAAAGACCTCCTTAAAGGGATAAGAATGATATATTCCTATTATATCCTATTCCGGCTGGTTTTGCAAGATTAACTCCCTACTCTGCCTGCCAACAGAGGGCGAACAGGAGGTTATGCTTTTTACAGATCTGTTTCCAGTGTGTTCTGGTTTTTGCGGTTTTCAGTTCTGGACAAATGAAAGGCCAGAAACCAACTTCAACCCGTTGGTTTCTGGCGTGTTCTTTTCCGCTCATGTCTTTTCTTGAAAGACGGTGCCGCACTGACGGCAGGAAATGGAAATTTTCCCCTTGCCTCGGGGTACCCGCAGGGTACAGCCGCAGGTGGGACACTTGAAATAGCGGTGGTCGCGGTCCCTAGCCCGGCACATACGGGTGCGGAACCAGGCACCAATGCCGCCGAAGTGCCGCAGGAACCATTCGTTCTCCCGCTGGCGCGCAGAGCAATTCCGGCTGAACATACGGAAAATAGAATATGCGATGGCCGCATAGCTCAACAGGAGCAGGATGTTGCTGACCAACCCTATAGAGATAAAATAGCTTGCCAGCCAAAGCACCCAGAACAGAACCAGGAGCGTGATATTCAATTGGTCTGCGCCATAGCGACCGTACATCAGCCGCTGGAAGAAACCTCTAATCACAAAAAAGACTCCTTTGGAGCTTGGATTTTATATGATTCATCATAACGCGAAAAAATGTCACAGTCAACCGGCAAATCGTAAATAATATGTAAATAGTAGGGGCGTTCCAGGGCAGCTCCCCATTTTAATGAGGTATCATCCCTTCAAAATCTGTCCATACTAGGGAACAACACCCTGAATAAGGACGGATCACTTATGAAAGCAATTATCCTGGCGGGCGGAGCAGGTACTCGTCTGCGGCCTCTTACCTGTGGGATGCCCAAGCCCATGACGCCCCTTTTTGACCGGCCGGTGCTGGAACACATCCTGCTGCTGCTCCGCCGCCACGGCTTTTCCGATGTGGCGGTCACCCTGCAATATCAGCCGGAGGTCATCATCGACTATTTCGGTGACGGATCCGATTGGGGGCTGCGCATCCACTGGCAGCGGGAGGAGAAGCCACTGGGGACAGCGGGGGGCGTCCGGGCCTGCGCTCCCTTCCTGAACGGGGAGGAGGCCCTCGTCATCAGTGGGGACTGTATCTGTGACTTTGACCTGACAGAATGCGCAAAATTTCACCAGGAACGGGGCGGTGCTGCCACCCTGCTCCTCCACCGGGAGAAAAACCCACTGGACTACGGGCTGGTACAGCTGGACGGGAAGGGCAGGATTCAGGCGTTTCTGGAGAAGCCGGGATGGAGCCAGGTCTTTACCAATCTGGTGAATACGGGGATCTATCTCCTCTCCCCCCGGGCAGTGGAGGCCATCCCAGAGGACCAGAGCTGGGACTTTGGCCGGGATCTGTTCCCACAGCTGCTGGCAGAAGGCGAAGCTCTCTATGGCTGCGTTCCCTATGGCTACTGGAAGGACATGGGAGACTGCGCCGCCTATCTCCAGGTATGCTCCGATGCGCTGAACGGCCGGGTGAAGCTGGATATGGGCCTGCCTCAAAACGGAGGCATCTGGGCGGCTTCCGCCATTCCCGTCAGTGCCGCCGTCATACCGCCCTGCTGGATTGGGCCGGAGGTACAGCTCGGTGAGAGCTGTCTCATCGGTCCCAACACAGTGCTGGGACGGGACAGCGTGCTGTCTGACCGCAGCATTGTCCAGCGGTCTGTCCTTCTGGGGGCACAGACCGGTACTGGGGCCACCCTCTATGGGGCCATTCTCTGTCGCAATAGCCGGGCAGAGCGGGACACCGTGCTGAATGAGCATACTGTTCTGGGAGAGGGGGCCACAGCGGGGCCTGGGGCGATTCTCCAGGAGAATGTGCGGCTGTGGCCCGGACTCAGTGTTCCGGCAGGGGCCAGGGTCAACGCATCCATTGTCACCGGGGTGTCCTCCGGCCGGATAAGCTTTGACGGCGTGGGCGCGATTCGGGGGACGCTGGGGCAGGAAATTACCTCAGAGCTACTGCTGACCCTAGGCGGTGTGCTGGCAGAGGAGGGGATGGTGGCGGTCTCCGCCTCGCCAGGGGCGGCGGGGGACGCCCTCCAGATGGCCGCCGCCGGAGGAGCCGCAGCAGCAGGAAGCCCGGTGCTGCTCCACGATGGTACCCAGCCCGTATCCGCCAGCTGGATGGCGGGAAAGGATCAGCTGCCCGTCTCTCTCTTTATCCAGCAGGAGGGGGATGAGATAATCCTCCGTATCTATGACCGGCTGGGCCTGCCCCTGACCAGAGAACGGCAGCGCCGCATTGAGGGTGCGCTCCTCCGGCGGGAGGTGCGCCGCTCACCGCCGGGGCAGCTGGGGAGCCAGCAGCGGATGTCCAGTATTGACGTCGGCTATGTCAGGGCGGCTGCCAGCTGCGGGGGACTCCGCTGTACTGCCAGGGTGTGCGTACCCCGGCGGGACGGAGCAAATGACCTGCTGGCCCGGAGCCTGATGGAATTGGGATGTCAGGTGACGCGCCGGGAGGAGGAGGGGCTGACTGCTTTCCTCTCCAGTCACGGTGGATTGACCCTCTCCGCCATGGACGGGGCGGGCAGGCGGTATGGGCCGGAGCGGATTTTGGCCATGAATTGCCTGCTGACCCTCCGACAGGGAGAACGTACACTGTGTCTGGACGCCTCTGCCCCCGCCGTACTGGAGGAGCTGGCAGATGCTACGGGGGCGGAAATTCTACGGATCCCACGGGACGGAGATAAGGCCAGACAGCTTCGGAGCTGTCAGCGGCAGCTGTGGGATGCCGCCTTTGCCGCCTGCTGGCTGCTGTCTGGTCTGGCCCGGAGCCAGGAGACGTTGGCCGGGCTGTGGGAGCAGATACCCTCCTTTGCCCTGTGCAGCCGGGAACTGCCCCTATCCACCTCCCGGGGGCAAGTGATGGAGGGCCTCGTCAATGCCTTTCCCGATCGGGAGCCGGTGGGAGAGGGGCTGCGGGTAAGAATGGGAGAGGGCTGGGTATGGCTGACACCGGAGAGCCGCCGGGCTGTTCTCCGTATCCGGGCGGAGGCAAAAACCCCAGAGACCGCCCAGGAGCTGTGCCGCTTCGCCCTGCATCGGGCAAAAATGCTTGACCGGGATTGAAAAGTGTGATATCATATGGACAATTACCCAGAGCAAGCTGTGGACAGGCATGATCTGAGGCGCCCCCTCAGATTATGCGTCGGGAGATGTGGGATCGGACACGCTCCCACTTCCCTTTGCATGTTTTCCTCCGAGCATCGGGGGTCATGATAAGCATCATCTATGTACGGAGCATGGGAGAGCGCCGGAGATAGGCACGGCTGACAGGACTGCGGAGAGACAGGGCCGCAGGATGATGCCGTGCTTTCTGCCGCCGGGCGCCCTGGCCTTTTGTGCGGACTTTGCCCTTCGCTGGCTCCGATACATAACCAGAACAGGTTTTATGTGAAAGGAGTACGAATTTTCAACATGGCAGAAAAACTTAAGATTATTTCTCTAGGTGGTCTGAATGAGATCGGAAAGAACCTGACGGTCTATGAGTACGGCGGAGACATCATCGTGGTGGACTGCGGCATGGGCTTTCCTGATGACGATATGTACGGCATCGACGTGGTGATTCCCGATGTCAGTTATCTCATCAAAAATCAGGAAAAAATCCGCGGCATCTTCCTGACCCACGGCCATGAGGATCATATCGGCGCCCTGCCCTATGTCCTTCGGGATGTGAATGCCCCCATCTATGCCACCCGAATGACTGCCGGACTGGTGGAGTTGAAGCTGGATGAGTACAAGCTGCTCTCCAAGACCGTTATGCACACCTGTGAGGCGGGAGATGTGGTGAAGGTCGGTCGGTTCTCGGTGGAGTTCATCCATATCAACCACTCCATTGCCGATGCTGTGGCCTTTGCCATCCGCACCCCGGTGGGTACCATTATCCACACCGGCGATTTTAAGATTGATCCCACCCCCATCTCCGGCGGCATGATCGACCTGGCCCGGCTGGGCAACCTTGGCAAAGAGGGCGTGCTGGCCATGCTGTGTGACTCCACCAACGTGGAGCGTCCGGGCTACACCAAGAGCGAGCGGGCCGTGGGAGCCAGCTTTGAGGCTCTCTTTAAGGATTGTCAGGAGCGCATCATTGTCAGCACTTTCGCCTCCAATGTGGATCGTATTCAGCAGATCATCAATGTAGCGGCCCGGAACGGTCGGAAGGTTGCCGTCTCCGGTCGGAGCATGGAGAACGCTCTGGAAGTTTCTACCAAGCTGGGCTATATGAGCCTGCCTGCCGGGACACTGGTGGATCTGGCGCAAATTAACAGCCTGCCCAAGAACAAGGTGTGCATCATCGCCACCGGCAGCCAGGGGGAGACGATGTCCGCCCTGTCCCGGATGGCCTTCTCCACCCACCGGCAGATCAATATTATGCCAGGTGACCGCATCATCCTCTCCGCCTCCGCCATCCCCGGCAACGAGAACTCCATCAGCAATGTCATCAACGAGCTGTACCGCAAGGGGGCCGAGGTGGTCAACGAGCGGGCGGGGGAACTCCACGTCTCTGGCCACGCCTGCCAGGAGGAGCTGAAGATTATCCATGCCCTGGTGAAGCCCAAATTTTTCATTCCCGTCCATGGTGAGCAGCGCCACCTCCGCATCCATGCCAAGCTGGCGGAGGGTATGGGGATGGATCCCAAAAATATTATCGTCACAGACATCGGCAGGGTGATCGAGCTGACGCCAGGCTCCATCCGGATCAATGGCACTGTCCCCGCCGGGAAGGTGCTGGTGGATGGCTATGGCGTGGGCGATGTGGGCAGCATCGTCCTCCGGGACAGGAAACACCTGGCGGAGGATGGCATGATCGTGGTGGTGGTCTGCTTATCCGGGGAGGACGGCTCTGTTGTCTCCGGGCCGGATATCATCACCCGGGGCTTTGTCTATGTCAAGGAGAGCGAGATGCTGATGGATGAGCTGCGGACCATTGCCGAGGATGCCCTCCGGGACTGCGAGAGCCGGAAAATGCTCGACTGGGCCACCGCCAAGTCTGAGATCAAGCACAGCTTATCTAGCTACCTCTACCGCAAGACCAAGCGGAACCCCATGATCCTGCCGGTGATTATGGAGGTCTGAGGGGTAAAATAATGGGGCTGTCTCCCGGGAGACAGCCCCATTTTATTATTTATTATCCTGGAATAGCGGGCTTTCTGACACCGCCAGCAGCTGGCGGGTGTAGTCGTGTTCGGGATGGTCGAACACCTGCTCCCGTGTGCCAAGCTCCACAATGCGTCCATTCCGCATTACCATGACCCGGTGGCAGAGTTGATAAATCACATCCATGTCGTGGGAGATAAAGAGGTAGGAAAGGCCAAATTCTTGCTGAAGATTGGTGAGCAGCTCCAAAATCTGAGCCTGCACCGTGACATCCAGAGCGGAAACCGGCTCGTCTGCAATGACCAGCCTGGGCCGCCGGATGACGGCCAGGGCAATGGCGATTCGCTGCCGCTGTCCGCCGGACAGTTCCCCCGGCTTGCGGGTCAGGAATTTCTCATCCAGCCCCACACGGCAGATCATCTCTTGGGCGGCGGCCCGCCGCTTATCCCCAGAGCGCTCGCCCGCCAACAGAAGAGGCTCCTCCAGCAGCCGTTCCACTGTCCAAGCAGGGTTTAGCGAGGAGGCCGGATCCTGAAAGATCATCTGGGGCTGCCGGGAGTGGTGGATGATCTCTCCCTCTCTGTCCCGGTGCAGGCCGAGAATGCAGCGGGAGAGGGTGGTCTTGCCACAGCCGGACTCCCCCACAAGGCCCAGAATCTCCCCCTCCTCCATAGCAAAGGAGACATCAAAGAGTACCTGGCGGCGCTTCTTTCCCAGGATGCTGCCTCCCACGGAATAGAAAGCATTGAGATCATTGACTTCCAAAACGGGATTCATCCGTTGCCGCCCCCCTTCTGCGGGCGCATAGGAATGGAGGAGATCAGCCGCCGGGTGTATTCCTCCCGGGGGGAAAGGAACACCTGACGCACCGGGCCATCCTCCACCACCAGGCCCTTCTGCATGACGATGACACGGGAGCAGAGTTTGCTGATAACCCGCAGATCGTGGGAAATAAAGAGGATGCTCATCCCCAACTCCCGGTTCAGCTTGACCAGCAGCTTCAAAATCTGTTCCTGGATGGTGACATCCAGAGCGGTGGTGGGTTCATCGGCCACCAGCAGCTTAGGACGGCAGACGATGGCGGATGCGATCATCACCCGCTGGCGCTGGCCGCCGGAGAGCTGGTGGGGATATTTGCGATAGCACCCCTCCGGGTCGGGCAATTCCACGTCCCGCAGGGCCTCCAGCGCCCGCTGCCGCCGCTCCTCTTTGGACAGATTGGTATGGAGTTTCAGGCTCTCCTCCACCTGGCGGCCAATGCGCTGGGTGGGGTTCAGCGAGGTCATGGGTTCCTGGAAAATGATGGAGATATCCTTGCCCTGAATCTTCCGAAGCTCGTCCCGGGGAAGTCCCAACAGTTCCCGCCCCTCCAGCGTCACACTGCCGGAGAGGGCCGCCCGCCGGGACAGGCCAGACAGGGCCAGGGCGGTTTGAGTCTTTCCGGAGCCGGACTCCCCCACGATGCCCAGTATTTCCCCATCCGCGATGGAAAAGGACACGTTGTGGACCACCTCCTCGTCAAAGGAGACACACAGGTTTTTCACCTCAATCATGGCCGCGCCCCCTCTCCTGAAGGCCCTCGCCCAGCAGGGAGAAGCCCAGAATCAGCAGGATGATAACGATGCCAGTACAGATGGCGTACCATGGGGCAGTGAGCAGATAAGTCTGAGACTCGGACAGCATCCGGCCCAGACTGGCGTCCGGGGCGGTGACGCCGA
>CAYUUP010000034.1:0-14305 GCA_964447925.1 uncultured Oscillospiraceae bacterium | reverse complement strand
GCCAGCCGTGGCCGAAAATTTTCTTGGGCAGGGGCAGCTCCATGCACATCAGCATGGCGGGCCAAATGATGGCATGGAAACGGACGATCTCCTTGCCAATGAAATGGACATCGGCGGGCCAGTACTTCTCTACATCGTCATAGCGGTCGTTCATAAAGCCCAAGGCGGTCATGTAGTTGAAGAGGGCATCCACCCAGACATAAACCACATGGCCGGGGTCAAAGTCCACCGGCACACCCCAGGTGAAGCTAGTGCGGGAGACGCACAGATCCTCCAGTCCCGGATCAATAAAGTTGTTCACCATCTCATGGACACGGGAGCGGGGTTCCAGAAAATCAGTATCCACCAGCAGTCGGCGCACTGGTTCAGCGTACTTGGACAGCCGGAAGAAATACGCCTCCTCCTGGGCATCCTGCACCTCCCGGCCGCAGTCTGGGCATTTCCCATCCACCAGCTGGCTCTCCGTCCAAAAGGACTCGCAAGGCTTGCAATATTTGCCCCGGTAGACACCCTTATAGATGTCACCCTTGTCATACATCTTCTTGAATATTTTCTGAATGGATTCCACATGGTAATCATCTGTGGTGCGAATGAAGCGGTCATTGGAGATATTCATCAGCTTCCACAGGTCTGTGATCCCCTTTGGCCCGGTGACAATACGATCCACAAACTGCTGGGGAGTAACGCCGGCGGCAGCAGCCTTTGTCTCGATGTTGACACCGTGTTCATCGGTGCCGGTTAAAAACATCACGTCATAGCCGCACAGCCGCTTATACCGGGCCATGGCATCGGCGGCCGTGGTGCAGTAGGCATGGCCGATGTGGAGCTTGTCCGAGGGATAATAGATAGGTGTTGTGATATAGAATTTCTTTTGATTCATAGCGCAAGTCGCCTCCCTGTCAGCGTCGGGTCTCCGAATGAAAGAGAACCGCAGACATTATTATATACGAAGGGCGCCGATTTGTCAAAGCCTCTGCCGCAGCTTGGCCACAGCTGCCGCCAGCAGCGGCAGCAGATAGGCCAGGATCAGCGTCCCCGGTACTGTAATCCGCCGGTGAAATTTCTCCAGCGCAAAGACGGAGGAGGTCATATATACCGAGGTTGGAATCAGCAGCAGGGCCACAGCCGCTGCCCAGGTCTGTTTCCCCCGGCTCCCAAGGGCCAGCCGAACACCCTTCCAGCCGGTGAGCAGCAGCAGCGGCACCAGAGCTACATCGGTACACATCCACACCGCTGTCATCACCGATTCCACCCGTTCAATTGCTCCGGGAATGCCAATCTCCTTAGCCAGGGCAAAGAGGGGCTGCTGGAGCCGGGTGGACATATCTGGTCCAAAGACAGCCAGCACTGCGGCGGACAACACCGCCAGCATCAGGCAGTAGACCAAAATCCACCAGAAGGCCTGTCTCTGGCCATTCCGCTGCCGGAGGACATGGCCCCCCAGCAGAGCTGCCAGAATGCCATAACCCAGGGTAGCCAGGAGAGGGGGCATGGAGGCAACTGCCCCCGGCAAATCGTCCACCCAGACAGGCCAGACATTGTAGATTCGCAGCTTTGGCAGGCTCAACAGCAGCATCCCAGCCAGAGCCACCGAGACTGCGTAGAAAAAGACGCGCCCCATGCGGCAGAGGGCCCCCAGCTTGCCCAGGCAGATCCAGGCCGCCAGCCCTCCCAGCACCGCCGTAAAAAGCCACAGGGAGACTTCCGGATAGATGGAGGCTACAAAGCGCTCGGCAAAAAAGCGGTAAGCCTCTGCCGCCAGCAGCCAGAGCCACAGGCCGGTGATCCCCGCCAGGATCCGTCCCGGCCAGATGCCAAAGGCAATTTGATACAGCTCCCCCAGCCCGGCCTCCTCTGGCAGGCGGCGGAAAGCCCAGGACAGAACCGCCAGCATAACCAGCAAGGGCAAAAGGGCCAGCAGAGGCGTTAACCAGGCTGCCTTTCCCGCAATCTCCCCGGTGTCCCGGGGCAGAATACGCACCAGGCTGGGCAGCAGGGCCACAAAAAGTAACGTCAGCCCGTCCCGCAGGGAAATCTTATCCCGTTCCATTTGAAATTTCCTCCCTCTGGGCCTCCAGCGGCTTACCCACATCGTAGCTCCGGGTGACAGTGCAGTCCGCTTTCACCGTGATCTCCACATCCGAAAGCCAATCTGCATTCAGCGCTTCCAGCGCCATCTTCTTCCAGGGCTGCTTTAGGGAGAGGGTCTGCCGCAGATGGAGAAAGTCCCCCTGCTGACGGCACTCCGATAACACCTCCCGGCACAGCTGCTCCAGCTGCTGGGATAGCCCCTGCTCCAGCGCTTTTGTGGTACTCTCATCGCAGGGGCAGTCCGTCCCGTCCATCTGCGCCAGGCTAGCCTGGGCTGCGAGTTTGACCGTCAGACCAGTGAGCTTCTCCCCCTGCCACGTCCCGGAGAGAGCGCAGTCAGCATTGTTCACTTGAAGGTCAGCCAGAGAGCCGTCCTCCAGCTCCACCTCCCAGATGCTGCGGCCGCTGCAGCCCAACAGGAGATTTACCCCGGCAGCATAATCCGTCTCGACCCACCCTGTCAGCGCCCCTTCCCGGAGGATAGCATAGCCTGCTGTCTCCACATCCTGCCGCTTCCCTGGTTCCTCCTCCAGGGTCAGAGCAGGGAGCAGAGCCATGCCGTTATCCTCCAGTTGGGTAATCAGCTCCAGACAGGAGCAGGCGCAGCCATTGGACAGCAGCTGATAGTCCCGGGCGATGGCGTCCAACCGTTCACTGGCAGACTGCTCCTTTGTGCTGAGGGCATCCATGACCTTCCCTGCCTCGCCTGCCCGGATGACAAACAGGTTGGTGGAGAGCCGAGTATCAAAGTCCCGTTCCAGATAGTCAATAAGGCCGTAGAGTCCCCTTTGGGCTATCTCCTCCCCGATCAGGCAGCCGGTGATATGGCCATAGAAGATGTCCTGACTGCCCTGGCCCTGCAAATCCACTCTGGCAGCGGAGATGGAATCTCCCTCCTGGGCCAGCACTAGCGGTTCTGTTGGCTCTCCATCTGGGCTGGCCTTTTGCAGGCCACTGGCCATAGTGACCTTCACCGCCTGCTTCTCCCCCACATCAACGCCCATGGTGCGCATCAGCACCGCCTGAGTGATCTCGTCTCCGCTGGGCAGCAGCTTTGCCCCACACCCTGTCAGCAGAAGGGAGAGGAGAACCGCCGGAGCTAACAGCTTCTTCATAAAACCAATCCTTTCCCTATGGCGGCGCACTGGCCTCCCTGCGGCCCCGTCCAGCATATTATCTCTGTTTCCGCTTATTCCGGGGGTGCAGCGCCAGCTCCCGGAGCTTTACCCTGGGCAACGGCTCCCGAATCAGGGTGTGTCCCTCCACCTGAACGCCGGGGGCGGCGGCAAATGGGGTGAGATAGGCCACTCCGAAGTGTTCCAGCCGGGCCAGGTGATAGACCAGCGCCACGCCCACCGCTGTCAAGCCAAAAAGCCCCCCCAGGGCGGCAGCGGCAGCCATAAGAAAGCGCCAGACCCGCAGCGCATTGGAGAAATCCTGATTGGGCATGGTAAAACCGGCAATGCCGGCGGCGGAGACAACGATCACCACCACCGGAGAGACGATTTTGGCATCTACCGCTGCCTGCCCCACCACTAGCCCGCCGATGATGGAGACTGTCTGCCCGATGGTTTTAGGCAGGCGCAGGCCCGCCTCCTGCAATATCTCAAAGGCAATGAGCAGCACCAGCACCTCAAAGCCCACCGCGAAGGGGACATCCTGCCTGCTGACAATAATGGACTGGGCCAGCCGGGTGGGGATCATCTCAAAGTGGAAGGCGGCAACGGCGATATAAAAGCCGGGCAGCAGCAGGGTGCCTAACAGACAAAGCCAGCGCATCACCATTAGAATGGATGCGATCATCCAGTGATAGGATTTGTCCTGGGGCGTCTTAAGAAATTGCGCGATATCTCCCGGCAGCAGGCAGCCCAGAGGGATGCCATCAATGAAAATTCCCACCCGACCGTCCATCAGGCCGCTGCAAAAACGGTCTGGCCGCTCGGTGAACATGGCCTGGGGAAAGAGAGTGGATGTCCCCGTCACCAGATACTCCTCCAGATTACCTGTGGTCAGCATGGCATCAATGTCCAAATCGGCCACCCGGCCCTCCACCTGGGCCACCAGATTGGGGTCGGTGAGACCGTCCACCCAGAGTACCTCCACCGGCGTCACCGAGCTGCGCCCCGCCTTGTGAGCGGAGATGCGGAGAAAAGGGGTACGCAGTCTGCGGCGAAGCAGGGAGGTATTGGTCCGGATGGACTCCACAAAGGCGTCCCTGGCCCCCTTGACCTCCGTCTCATTCTCCGGCGGGCTGATGGACCGCTTTTCTTCCGTGGGAACCGGGGCCGTCACCGCCCGGCCATCCGGTAGGAAGATGCCGCAACTCCCCTCGATGATGGCATAGGCCACATCGTCAGCGCTCTCCGCCGGCTCCGCCGTCTGCACCCAGAGGAACCGGGTCAGCAGCTCATCCGCACTGGCGGCTTCTGTCTCTGTCAGTGGACGGATGATATAGTCGTTGAGCCGCTCCGTCCGGGTCATGCCGCCGATCCAGCACAGCCAGAGCTTCTCCCCGCCGCTCAGCTCCAGCGTCCGCTCCTGGAAGTCGGCACAGCCTGAAAATGCCTGCCGGATGGCCTCCTCCGTCAACGGGATATCCAGTGTGGGCTGCTGCCGTGGGTGAGGCGGCACCCAGCCTTTTCTTCTTCCCAAAAACCCCATGCGCGGTTCTCCTCTCTCCCATTCGCATTTACAGAGAGGTTTCCCCGCTTTTCACAGCGGTATGCTGTCAGTTTTTGGCGATAGGAGCTGTCAGAATTGGGAAAGTGGAGTGGTAACGGGACAGGCAGCTCCGCGCAGAGAAAAAGAATCCATAAAAAGGGCTGTCTCTCACGAGACAGCCCTTTTTATACAGATCAGCCAATTGTTACAGCGTTGTGCCGTGGTCCACCACCATCACCTGGCCGGTAACGGCAGCGGAGGCGTCTTCGGCAAAGAACAGGATGGCGTTGGCCTGATCCTCCACGCTGGCCTCCGGCAGCGTCATGTTCATGTGCTGGGCGCAGCGTTCGGCAAACCAGCCGCAAAAGGTGGCCATTTGCTCTGGTGCGTTCAGCGGAGTGGGAGTCGGGCCTGGGCAGACGGCGTTGCAGCGGATACCTACCGGGGCAAATTGAATGGCAATGTTCTTAGTAAAGCCCAGAACAGCAGACTTGGCCGCCGAATAGGAAATGCCGGCGCTGCCGAAAACACCGCCGATGGATGAAATATTGACAATGGACCCGGAACCTGCTTTCTCCATATAGGGCAGCACATCCTTGGTCATATAGAAGAGGGACGTCTGGTCAATAGCGATAACATGATCCCACCACTCATCGCTGCACTCGGTAATAGGCCGGTGCTTATCCGCAATGCCGGCGTTGTTCACCAGAATGTCAATGCCGCCGAATTGCTTTGCGGCAGTCTCCGCCACTCTTGTGCAGTCAGCGTGGCAGGTCACATCCGCAGGCACTGCCACCGCCTGCACCCCCAAGGCGCGGCACTGCTCCGCCACCTCCTCCAGTGGCTCCCTTCTCCGGGCTACCAGTACCAAATTAGCGCTCTCCCGGGCAAAAAGCAGGGCGGTTGCCTTACCAATGCCGGAGTTAGCACCGGTGATAATGGCAGTCTTGTTTTCCAGTCGCTTCATAACTCGTTCATTCCTTTCCATAACGGGATTTTACTTTCTTCCCTTCCGCTTCGATGCAACAGCTTAAATCTGCATCCCGCCACAGATCGGCAGGGACACACCCGTAATATGTCCCGCCATCTCTGAGCAGAGGAAGGCCACACCGTCAGCAATATCCGCCGTGGTACCCAGCTTCCCCATGGGGATCACGTGCTGGCAGAGAACATTGGTATCCTGCGCCCCCGCTCCCACACTGTCTGCCATCAGGTTGGTACCATCGGTAGGACCGGGGCATACCACATTCACCCGGATACCGGCTTTGGCATTTTCCACAGCGGCCAGCTGGGTCAGGGCGATAACGCCCGCCTTGGAGGGGCCATATGCCCCAAAGTCCGGCGCCATTTTCAGCCCGCCGATGGAGGAGGTGTTGACAATAGCCCCTCCCCCCTGTTTCCGCATCTGCCGCAACTCATACTTCAGGCAATGGAAAACGCCGGTCAGATTAGTGTTGATGACCTTATTCCAGTCTCCCTCAGTGACATCCGTCAAAGGGACAAAGGGAATATGTACCCCATCAGCCCCGCAGCCCGCGTTGTTAAAGGCGAAGTCCAGGGAGCCAAAGACATTTACCGTATCTGCAATGGCAATGCGGACGGAACTCTCGTCAGCCACATCGCAGGGGATGAATTTCGCCCTGCCCCCGGCATCCTCCACCAGCCGGACAGTTTCTTCCGCCGCATCGGGGCGCCGGGCCGTGACCGCCACATTACACCCCAGGGAGC
Organism: uncultured Oscillospiraceae bacterium; assembly: GCA_964447925.1. Classification (GTDB taxonomy): domain Bacteria; phylum Bacillota; class Clostridia; order Oscillospirales; family Oscillospiraceae; genus CAYUUP01. The sequence goes on along the minus strand of CAYUUP010000034.1, from coordinate 7,825 downwards.
CGAACCGGATGGCAACCGCCCGGCCCATGCCGGAGGCCCCGCCGGTTACAAACAGAGTTTTCCCTCTGAATTCTTCAAACATCATCAAAACTCCTTTCCGTTAAGAAGCAGGTATACCCCAACTGCCGAATGAGATCCTCCTCCCGGAGCAAATAGTCCCGCAGGTAATCCTCAAACAGAGCAGCGGCCTTGCTGACAGGAAAGAGGCGGTTGCGGACAATGCCCAGAACAGACGGCGGAATGGGAGAGGCAATGGACGCCAGCCGGAGATGATGACCTGGATGCTGCTGCATCATCTGGCAGCACAATCCCAGCGGCAGCAGGGAAACGCCCCGCCCGGCCTCCAGCAGCTGAAAGAGCAGCGCCGTACTCTCCACCTCATAGCCGATGTTGGGGGAAAATCCCCCATTCTGGCAGACCTTCTGCAAAAAGTCCCGCCCCAGCCGGGAGGCGTCGCAGATAAAAGTCTCTCCGGACAGCGCCCAAAGGGGGACGCTGCCGGACTGGGCCAGGGGATGGTCTTCATTGAGGATCAGGACATACTCCTTTTGTCCCAGCTGATGGAATTCCAGCGGCTCATGGAAAACCGACTCACAGGAAATTCCCATGGAGACGGTACCGTCCAGCAGCCCCTCCGCCATCTGCCGGGCAGAGCAATCCAGTTGCCGGATGCCGATCTCCGGATGGGCAGCGCAGAAGTCTGGCAGAACATCCGGCAGATAGCCGGAGATATTGCAGGCCAGCGAAAGGATGTGCTGATCAGCTTCATACATCCGCTGAGTGGAGCGGACACCGGTATCCAGCTGCTGAAGGACAATATCTACGCTGGAGAGGAACACCCTGCCGTAATCGTTGAGCTGGATTTTCCCCTTGCGGTGGATAAAGAGGGGGACGCCCAATTCCTCCTCCAGCCGGGCAATACTGCGGCTGAGATTGGGCTGAGTGATATACAGTCTCCGGGCAGCCTGGGAGAAATTGCCCGTCTGGGCCGCCATCTGGAAATAGCGCAGCTGTGTCACGTCCAAGTTTGCTGCCTCCTCTAAGGGTCCACGCCGTCCCCCGATTTCTTTTGTCCCTCTATGCCTCAAATCCGCATAGCAGCCTGATAACCCTCGTGGTTGGCCCGATAGTAATTACCGCCCCGGGCAGTGCAATCTCCCACCAGGATGACATCTCTGCTGCCATATTCCTCCAGCAGGGACAGGCCCAGAGCATTGTCCGGCTTAACGCCCAGGGCATTCACCACGCTACCTGCCGGGAAGAATCGCTTCTCTCCCGTGATGGCATTCCGGGTATGTACCCCGCCCCCGATAGCGATGATCTGCTGGCTGCCCATGAGAACCACCCCCTTTTCCTCCAGCTGGGCCAGCAGATCAGCCTTGTTGAAGATAGGCATCTCCATAACAAACTGCTCTACTGGCAAAAGATCCACCACAGTGACGGTCTTTCCCTCCATAGCAAGGGCCAGGGCGCATTCCAGGCCGGTGATGCCGCCACCGCAGACCACCACGCTCTGCTCCGTCTCCACTTCGTGGGCGTCTACCGCCCGGACAGGGAGTGCCAGCTCTATACCGGGGATAGGGGGATTCACATAGACAGAGCCGGTAGCCACAATGACGGCATCGGGGTTCTCCTGTCGAACAAGCTCCGGCGTCACCGCTGTATCCAGGTAAATTTCCGCCCCGCAGCCCATGGTCTGCCGGATATCCCAATCCAGATAGTCCCGCATCAGCTGCTTAAAGGGAACCAGGCAGGCATCGTTCAGAAGACCCCCCAGGCGGGCAGACTTCTCATATAAGGTAACGGTATGGCCCCGTTTCACCAACGTCTGGGCGGCCATCATGCCCGCCGGGCCGCCGCCTACCACCATGACCCGCTTCCGCTGCTCTTGTGGCAGGAGCTGGATTTCCCCGGAAACACCGCATCGGGGATTGACGGCACAAGACATGGCGGTACCCCAGGTATTAGCGTTGCCGCATAGGTCGCACCGGGTGCAGGGGCGCACCTGCTCCACCTCTCCCACCAAGGATTTTTCCACCAGCCTTCCGTCAGCCATAAAGCTCTTGGCCATGGCCACGATATCCGCCTTGCCGGAGGCGATGATCTCCTCCGCCTGCTCCAGGGTGGTGATCATTCCCACCACCGCCACCGGGATATGGAGCCGTTCCTTCACCTTGGCGGCGTAGTCCACATTCAAGGGCCGGTAGGGCGTACGGAAGTAGGTTGGGATAGTATACCGAGCGGAGAGATGAAAGATCGAGCCCTGCGAGACATGCATGATGTCCACATACTCTTGAGCCAGCGCCATAAAGTCCAGAGACTCCTCAAACTCCAGCCCGCCGGGGATGCCCTCAGTGGCGGACACCCGCAGTTCAATGACCATATCCTCCCCCACTGCCTGACGGACAGCTTTCAGCACCTCCAGCGGAAAGCGGCGGCGATTTTCAGGGCTGCCGCCGTACTCGTCGGTTCGGACGTTGGAGTCCGGGGAAAGCCACTGGGCCAGAAAGTTGTTGTGTGCGCAATGGAGCATCACCATCCGGAAGCCGGCATGCTTGCACCGCAGGGCGCAGTCCACATAACGATCCCGGATCCAGTCCATGTCCTCTCGGTTCATGGTACGCACATTATCGCCGGGATTCAGCGGCCGCTCCGCCGAGACGATGGCGGTGGGCGCACCGCCGGGGGCCGCCCGGTTGCCCCGGCCCGCGTAAGCCAGCTCGGCGGACAGCTCTGCTCCGTACCTCCGGCACTGCTCCACCAAGGCGTTCATGTCGTGGATACAGTCATCATCACAGACATTCAGCTCACACAGCCAGTGGGAAGTCTTGTCATGGGTGACAGGGGTATCGCCCAGAGTGACCCAAGCCGCTCCTGTCTCCGCCTGCCAGCGGATAAAGTCCAGCATGGCCTGCCCCACAGTGCCATCAGCGTTACACTTCAGCACCACTGTGGGGGAGTATTCCAACCGGTTCTTAAGGGTCAGTCCCCGGACGGTGAGGGGGCTGAACAGATGGGGGTATTGGTTCTGCTTCATAGGGGAATGCCTCCTGTTCTGATCCGAAGCAGGGCGGCCAACCCCTGCTTTTCTGCTGTTACTATAACACATTCTGCCAAAAAAGTAAAATTAATCTTTCCGAAACAGGTATATCTCATTCGATATAACTTTAGGAAATGCGGGCAGATGCCGGCTCAAATAGATGCCCTTGCCACATTGCCAGTTTTTTTTTCGGAATTCAGACATCTTTTGTCAAAAAGAGAAAAAATGTGTAAAATTCGAAAGTTAAGCGTTTACGGATTGTAAAAAATCATTTATAATCTAACATGGCGGGCTTGGCATGGCTGTCTTCCGCCGACAGCAGCAGGAGTAGCTTTCTGTCCAAAGTTGGGCAGAAGAATGTATCGCGTGATGGAGGCGTTTTCGTGTCTATTCTCGACATCATTATCTTCCTGGGCGGCATTGCCACCTTTCTCTTCGGTATGACCACCATGACCTCAGGCCTGCAGAAGATCTCCGGCGGCAAGCTGGAATCTGTCATGAACCGGCTCACAGGCAATATCGTCACTAGCGTGGCCGTAGGCGCTCTGATGGCGGGCCTGCTTCACAGCTCTGCCGCCACCACCATCATGTGTGTGGGCTTCGTCAATTCCGGCATCATGAAGCTGGAGCAGACTGTGGGTGTCATTATGGGTGCCAACATCGGCACTACCATCACCTCCCAGATCCTCCGTCTGGGAGACTTGTCCTCGGACAACCTCTTTGTCTCCCTGATGACGCCCAAATATTTTGGCCCTATGCTGGCTGTGGTGGGTATCATCTTTTACTCCTTCCTGAAATCAGGCAAGCAGAAAAACATCGGCCAATTTGTCATGGGCCTGGGCTTACTCTTCATCGGCATGGTCACTATGGAGGAGTCCATCTCCCCTCTGGCGGAGGTACCCGCCTTCCAGCAGCTTCTTGTGATGTTCTCCAACCCCATTCTGGGCATTCTCGCCGGAGCCCTCATCACCGCTCTGCTTCAGAGTTCCACCGCCTCGGTGGGTGTCCTGCAGGCTATGACCTCCACCGGCGTGGTCACCTTCAGCATCGCCCTGCCCATCATCTGCGGCCAGAACATTGGCACCTGCATCACCTCGCTGATCTCCTCCGCCGGGGCCAGCAAAAATGCTAAGCGCACCGCCATGATCCACCTCTATTTCAACGTCATCGGCACAGTGTTCTTCCTGCTGGTGATCTATGGCATCCAAGCAGCCCTGACCGCCATCACTGGCAGCGGCTTCCCCTTCTGGAACGACATTCTCTCCAAGGGAGGTATCGCCAATATCCACACCACCTTCAACGTGGTTTGCACACTGGTCATCCTGCCCTTTAACAAGCAATTGGTGAAGCTGGTGAAGCGTACCATCCCCGGTGACGAGCAGGACGAGCGGCTCTCTCTGCTGGACGAGCGCTTCCTGACCACCCCCGCCGTGGCACTGGAGCAGGCCCGTACTGCCATCGTGGGCATGGGTGACGCCGCCCAGGAGAACTTCCACGCCGCTGTGGAACTGCTGACATCCTACGATCAAAAGAAGATGGATCGCTTAAACGAGCTGGAAAATACAATCGACATGATGGAGAGCAAGACAGACAGCTACCTGATCCGGCTGAACAACAGCCGTACCTTGACGGAAGCTGAGAGTATGCAGGTTTCCGAACTGCTCCATACCCTCAGCGACTATGAACGCATTGGTGACTATGCCGTCAACATCGCCGAGATTGCCCAAGCCCTCCATGAGGACGGCATCCACTTCTCCGGCTGGGCGCTGGCCGAACTCAAGAACATCTTCAACGCCGTGGACGAAATTCTGAATAATACCCTCCGGGCCTATACCAACTATGATAAGGATTTGGCTTTCCGCACCGAACCTCTGGAAGAGGTCATTGACCTGATGACCGAGATGCTGAAGACCCGCCATGTAGAGCGGCTAAAAAGTGGCGCCTGTACCGTAGAGCTGGGTGCCAGGTTCCTGGAACTGCTTATCGACCTGTCCCGTATTTCCGACCACTGCTCCAATGTGGCTTTCTATGTCCTTCGGGCCGACGCCCCCGCAGGTCTTTCTCAGATGGACAACTCTCATGAGTATTTCCACCGTCTCCATGAGGGCGGTGACCGCGTTTATAATCAGCTCTATGACGGCTACCGGAGGACATATCTGGCCCCGCTGGCAAATCAAACGGTATCATAAGCGCACATAATCCCTTGGTGCCATTCGCTCAGCTGCTGGCTACCGAGGGATTTCATAGTGCCTTCCCCAAATATTTACACTTTGTTCTGGACTTCTCCCCGCAAAGCTGGTAAGATAGTAGGTAAAATCAAAATTCTGGGAGGGTTTTCCCCGTGAAATTCCTGATGAACAAGCTCGACCGGTTCTGCTATCGACACCCCGGCTTTGGCATTCCCAACCTGATGCTGGTCATTGTTATCGGACAGGCCATCGTCTTCTGCATGGATCTGGTCAGCAATTACACCTTCAGCGCCCTGCTGGACTTCTACTGGCCCTATATCCTCCACGGGCAGGTCTGGCGGGCGGTCACATTTATTTTTATCCCCTTCAGCAATAATATCTTCTATTTCCTGATCTCCGCCCTGTTTTACGGCTTCTTCCTGGGCCGGACGCTGGAACGATCCTGGGGGACGGCCAAGTTCACCATCTATTTCGGCGTAGGCTGGCTGATGTCCGTCCTGGTGGGTATTTTTACCAGCTACGCCACCACCAGCTACGTCTGCATGAGTATGCTGTTGGCCTATGCCACCCTCTATCCCAACGATCAGATTAATCTGCTGCTCTTTTTTGTCATCCCCATCCCCATCAAGGCCAAGTGGCTGGGCTGGCTCTATGGTGGTCTGACCCTGCTCTCCGTGGCCGGTGCTATTTGGGCCCGGAACTGGGCCACCGTGCTGATGATTGTCATCTCTCTCTTTAACTATCTGCTTTTCTTCTGGTCTGACCTGATGTTTTTCCTTGGCCGCACCAAACGGGCCAACTCCCGTAATGCCGTCAACTTCCGGCGAGCCACCCAGAAGGCCCAGAAGCAGAAGGGATATCTTCACAAGTGTTCCGTCTGCGGCAAGACGGATACCGACTATCCCGATCTGGAGTTCCGCTACTGCTCCCGCTGCGTGGGGTATTACTGCTACTGTATCGACCATATCAACAATCACATTCATATAACAGAATAATCCCCGCTTTCCGCAAAAAACACCCCTCCCTGGGTGATCACCCGGCAGAACCGGATGAGCCGAAAAGAGAAAGGAGTTCCACCATGAGCTACCAAATTTTCACCGATGCCACCGCCGATCTGGGTGACTATATGACAGGCCTTCCCCATGTGGAGGTCATTCCTATGGACGTTGAGGTGGGCGGAAGGCCCTACACCTACGGCCCCGGTGGAAACCTGACTGTCCCTCAGTTCTATTCTTTCCTGCGGAGCGGCGAGTTTGCCAGCACCTCACAGATCAATCCCGCTGTCTATCGGAGTTACTTCGAGCGCACCCTAAAGCAGGGGCAGGATATCCTCTACCTCTGCTTCACCTCCGGACTATCCGGTACCATTCAACGGGCCAGGATGTGTGTTGATGAGCTGCGCCAGGAGTATCCTCAACGGAAGATCGTCTGCATGGACACCCTGTGCGCCTCTCTGGGCGAGGGCTTTTTTGTGCGGGAGGCCGCCCGGATGCAGGCCGAGGGCATGGGCTTTGACGAGCTGGTGTGCTGGGCCGAGGCCCATCGGCTGAAGGTCTGTCACTGGTTCACTGTGGACACTTTTGAGCATCTCCGCCACGGGGGGCGTGTTTCCGGAGCCGCTGCCGCCGCCGGAACCCTGTTACAGATTAAGCCCCTGCTCCATGTGGACAATGAGGGCAGGCTGGAGGTTGTCAGCAAACCTCGGGGCCGGAAACGGGCTATCGAAACCCAACTCAAGTATGTGAAGGAGGGCTGGACCCCAGAACTGGGCCACCTGATTCTGGTTGGCCACGGGGACTGCCCTGATGAAGCCCAGCAGCTCCGGGATGAGCTGCACCTACGCTTCCCTGAAGCAGAGCTGTACATCGCCGACATCGGCCCCGTCATCGGCGCCCACACCGGACCGGGTATGCTCGCCGTCCTCTACTGGGGAAATAACCGGTAATTGAAACGTGCTTGCGGCCAGCCCCGCTGGGGCTGGCCGCTTGCCTTTGTCCAGGCCCGCCAGGGTAAGCTCAGCATCTTCCCCAGATAAGCCCAAAGCCTTTAATCCGGCATCTGTCCGTTCCGTTTATCCGACAGGCGGACAGTCCCGTGTCCCCCGCTGTACACTTTGCGCCGTCAATCGCAAGCGTTTCTTTTCGCTTTTGTGCAGAAATTCCCGCTGGCTGCAGCAAATTGGATAGTCGTCCGCTCCTGATTCCACAGTCTTTCGCATACGGTATTTTCGCATACGGTATATAAGCAGTCACGCCTTCAGATAGTCCAAGACCTCCTGCTGTCTCGTCCGGGCATGATCCACCCCCTGCTGCCACAGCGCCCGTATCTTCCTCTTATCCTGCTCGGTACGGGAAAACCCCTCCGTGCTGTCTGGGGCAAAGACCAGCACGTTTCCTTCCTGCTCCGCCTGGAATATCTCATCCCGGCAACGGTTATAGTCCTCCGGGCGGTGGCGCATGGTATCCAGGAAATTTGGGTATTTGTGATAAACCATATCTACCAGCCTTTGGGTTGGCTCCGGCTTCCGGCGATAGCTGCGCTCCCGGGTCAGCACCACCACCACCCGGTCGCAGCCCTGCTCCAGCGCCCGCCGCCA
>CAYUUP010000033.1:12159-14560 GCA_964447925.1 uncultured Oscillospiraceae bacterium | reverse complement strand
GCCGAAGTGAACGCCGGCCTCCAGCAGCTGCTTCATAGATACGACTGCCATAGGGATAAATCCTCCTTTATTTGTTATTACCTCCACCCGGTTCATTCCCTGTCGCCACCGGCGTCTGATATTTTAAGAAACCGGCACTGGGCGCAAAGTCCCCCTGGTGTGCGTAATCGTTTAATACTATACCACAAATAGATGCGGTTTGCAAGCCTTTTTTCTCCATTGGATGGCAGGAGCAAAAGGAAGAGCCGATTGCTCGACTCTTCCAAAGGGGGTTAGCTGTCTTTTCCTGGGGCTACCGCCGTGCCTCTTCCAGCAGGTCATGCCTGACCTGCCACAGAGCTGGAGACAGATCCACATAGTAGTTGTGGGGGTTCTCAAACCGCTTGACCTCGTCCCACAGCAACTCGATCTGGGCAGCGCAGTAGGCCCTGCTCTCCGCCAGACTGGGGATGTTGTAGACCAGCCTGCCCCCGACAAAAATGGGTTCCAGCAGAATGCGTGCGGTGAAATTGGTAAACACGCTCTTTTTCCAGGTGGTCTCCGGATCAAACAGTTCCAGCGGCTTGCTGCCATCAATGTTCTCGTCATAGCGGCAAACGACATCGGCAAAGGCCTTGCCGGACTCATTGTCATATAGCCGGTACACCCGCTTGAAGTCGGGAATAGTGATTTTGGCGGCATTCTCGCTGATCTTGATCTTTGGAATGATATTGCCGTCATCATCCTCCACCGCCGCCAACTTATAGACACCGCCGAACACCGGGTTGCTCTTAGAGGTAATCAGCCGCTCACCCACGCCGAAAGAATCCAACCTTGCCCCCTGGGACAGCAGATCCCGGATCAGATACTCATCCAGAGAGTTGGAGGCCACAATCTTGCACTCCGTCAGCCCCGCCTCGTCCAGCATCTTTCTGGCCTTGCGGGAGAGATACGCCAGATCACCGGAGTTGATGCGGATGGCGCACTTGGTGATGCCCTTTGGCAGCAGCACCTCCTGAAAGGCTCGGATAGCGTTTGGCACGCCGCTCTTCAGCACATTATAGGTGTCCACCAGAAGGGTAGCGTTCTGGGGATACAGCTCACAGTAGGTCTTGAAGGCGGTGTATTCATCAGGGAACATCTGCACCCAGGAATGCGCCATAGTGCCTGTGGCAGGCACACCAAAGTCCCGATCCGCCTGGCAGCAGGCTGTCCCCGAGCAGCCGCCAATATAGGCCGCCCTGGCCCCCAAAATAGCGCCGTCGGCCCCCTGGGCCCGGCGTGATCCAAACTCCGCCACCGGCCGTCCCTCCGCCGCCCGGACAATGCGATTTGCCTTGGTAGCAATGAGCGACTGATGGTTCAGGGCAAGCAGCACGAAGGTCTCAATAAACTGAGCCTGGATAGCAGTGGCCCGCACTGTCATAATGGGCTCGTGGGGAAAGATGGGGGTTCCCTCCGGTACTGCCCAGATGTCACCGGTAAAGTGGAAATCCCGAAGGTAATCCAGAAATTCCTCCTTGAAGCAGCCCTTGCCCCGGAGATATTTGATGTCCTCATTGGTAAACCGCAGCTCCTGGATATACTCAATGACCTGCTCCAGCCCGGCGGCGATGGCAAAGCCGCCGCCGTCCGGTACTGTGCGGAAAAAGACATCAAAATAGGTAATGCGATTCTGAATTGGGGAATTGAAGTAGCCATGGGCCATGGAAAGTTCATAGAAGTCGCACAGCATGGTGTAATTGATATGTTCTCTCATACGGAACCCCCTCCTTTCGTCTTGGCGGAAGCCGTTCTTGCCATGGGCCGGGGAGTCCTTGTCCCGGCAGCAGATATTTACGCTCAGTCCGTATAGACTGCCTTCATCCCCAGATAGGTCATATAGCAATCCAGCTTTCCGGTGACCTCAAAGGGGGAGTGCATAGCCAACACGGGCACGCCGGCGTCCAGAGTCTCGATGTTGCGGTTGGCCATAAAGAGGGCCACAGTGCCGCCGCCGCCGACATCCACCTTACCCAGCTCGCCGATATGCCAGATCACGCCTGAACGTTCCATCAAGCCGCGGGCATAGGCCACTGTCTCTGCAGATGCATCGGAAGCCCCGCTCTTGCCTCGGGAGCCGGTGTATTTCAGGATGCCCATACCCCAGTTGAGCCGTCCGGCGTTCCGGGCGTCATAGACATCGGCAAAATTAGGGTCATAAGCTGCAGGCACATCGGCAGAAAGACAGAAGGAGCGCTCAAAGCAGGCCTTCAGCGGCACATTCTGGCTGTCACACAGGTCAGACATAAAGGTGTCAAAGGCAAAGGATTGCATCCCCGTGAGGCCCACGGAGCCAATTTCTTCCTTGTCCGCCAGCATACAGACGGCAGTGCGCCGGGGGGAGTCAATGTCCAGCAAAGCACGCAGGGCAGCATAGGAA
>CAYUUP010000033.1:0-12149 GCA_964447925.1 uncultured Oscillospiraceae bacterium | reverse complement strand
CCGGTCATCCTGGCCGTAGCCGCCGATCATGGAGCGATCCAGTCCCACATCGCTCACCGGGAAGGCGGGGACGGCGGAGAGTTCCGCAGAGGCGAAATCTTCCTCGACGATGCCATATTTCTGGTTCAGCAGCTCCATCACCGCCAGCTTCACCCGATCGCCGTTCTCCTCCTCGCTGGAGTCCGGGCGGCTACCCACCAGCAGATTCAGATCCTCGCCGCTGAACGCCTTGAAAAGAGGCTTCTGAGACTGGGCGTCCGCCAGATGGGGCAGCAAATCGGGGATGGTCAGCACCGGGTCTCCCGGCTGATCGCCGATGTGTACCTCCACCACAGAGCCATCTGCCTTTGCAACTACACCGTGGAGCGCCAAAGGGATGGCCATCCACTGATATTTGCGGATGCCGCCATAATAGTGGGTCTTGAAGATGGCCATCTCCCCGTCCTCATAGAGAGGCTGTGGCTTCAGGTCCAGTCGGGGGGAGTCGATATGGGCAGCACAGATGGCTGCTCCGGCGGTCAGTGGCTCCTGGCCGATGACCGCCAGCATGATGGACTTGCCGTGATTCACCCGGTAGACCTTATCACCGGGCTTCAGCTCCATTCCCCGCTCCAGGGGGCGGAAACCTTGGGCCTCCGCCAGTTCCGCCGCCCGGCGGGCTGCCAGCCGCTCGGTGCGGCAGGTGTTTAGGAAGTCCTTATAGCCATCGCAGTAAGTCTCCAGCGCCGTCATATTGATTTCAATGCCGCTATCATAGCCGTTCTTCCGCTGGCGGAAGAGAGTGCGGCGCTTCTGCTGGCCCGGTGTCTCGTTTTTTACTTCGTTCATTTTGACATACCTCCATAGTTGTTCTATTATTTATTTTACAGAAAAAGTTTATTCTGCTAAAATCGACAAAAACAGTGCCCTGGACCTTTTGGCAAACGCCTCTTGGCTGCCGCTGTTCTCCAGGATGTAGTCACAGTTCTTCCGGAAAAACCGGTCGGGCTGTTGGGCATTGACCCGACTTTCGGCGTACTGCCGGGAAATCCCCTCCCGGATCATAATGCGGCGCACCCGCTCCTCTGTCGGGGCAATAATGCCCACCACGGCGCTGCACAGTCTGCCCAGACCGGATTCAATGAGGGCAATGGCATCAATGGCCCCTCCCACCCGGCCCTCTGTTTCAGCCTGCTTCAGTTCCGCCTTCACCTCACGGATGACAAAGCGATGGGTAATGCCGTTTAGGGCAGCCAGCTCGTCCGGATTCTGAAAGACAATGTTTCCCAGGGCCTTGATGTCAAGCTGCCCAGAGACAAAGGCCGGGGGAAAACGCCGCTTCAGCTCGTCCAGCAGTTCCACGTCCTCCTCCAGCAGACGGTGATAGAGGGCATCGCAGTCGATGATGCAGAAATCCAAGGTGGCCAGCTCATTCAATGCGGTGGTCTTCCCCGCTCCCGTTCCGCCGGTGATGCCGATGATCTTCACGTCTTCCCCTCCTCTTCCATTGGATAGACAATGTGGAAGCCCGATGCCTTTTTCAGCCGGTTGCCAGTGGCCAGCCCCAGCCCTGTTCCCTCGGGACACTGGGCGTAGATGTGCGTAACCCACAACCGGTCAAAGGCCCGCAGGTCAGCGAACACCCGCCGGGCCTGCTCCGCCGGGTCATGGCGGGAACCCAGCGACAAGGCAGGAAAGTCCCGAAACAGAGGCAGAAATTCGTCAAAGCACAGCACACCATCCCCCGGCTCCAGCCGACTGCGGATATAGGCAGCACTCTCTTCCGGCGTCCCTGCCACCACAGTGACCGGCGCCTTAGGCGCATAGTGGCGATATTTCATCCCTGGGGCCCGGGGGCGATCCCCCGCCCCCATTTGGGTGGTAACTGCCGAGTCGATGGCAATCTCTCCCACCACATCCCGAAGATCCTCCAGGGGCAGTCCTCCCGGCCGCAGCAGCCGGGGCGGGGTGACAGTCAGATCCAGAATGGTGGACTCCACCCCCACAGTGCAGGCTCCGCCGTCCACGATAGCATCAATCCTGCCCTCCATATCCTCCAGCACATCCGCCGCTGTGGTGGGGCTTGGCTTGCCGGAGCGATTGGCGGAGGGGGCGGCAATAGGGATGCCCGCCGCCCGGATGATATCCAGAGTGACAGGATGGTCGGGGCAACGCACCCCCACTGTGTCCAGCCCGCCGGTGACGGCATCCGGCACCATACTACCACGAGAAAGAATCAGTGTCAAGGGGCCTGGCCAAAACTTCTCTGCCAGGGCATAAGCCAAAGGGGGAATGCCTACGCAGTACCGTTTTAGCCAGTCCAGCCCCGCCAGGTGGAGGATCAGGGGGTTGTCCTGGGGTCTGCCCTTCGCGGCAAAAACACCGGCTACAGCCTCGGCATCCAGCCCATTTGCTCCTAGTCCATAGACCGTCTCCGTGGGCAGAGCCACAAGGCCACCGCTCCGCAGAATGTCTGCGGCGGCGGCAATCTCCTCTCCGGGATATTTCAGCTTGAATACCTTTGTGTTCACCGAAGCCCATTCTCCTTCTTCTGTGTTAATCACTCTGACGGAGCAGTTCCGCCTGCCGGGCCGCCATCAGGGGCCGGATAATTAAGTCTAAATCGCCGTCCACCACCGCTCCCAGCTGATAGAGCGTCAGGCCGATCCGGTGGTCAGTCACCCTGCCCTGGGGAAAGTTATAGGTGCGGATGCGCTCGTTGCGCATTCCCGTTCCCACCTGGCCCCGGCGCTGGGCAGACTGCTCCTCCTCCCGCTCCCGAACCTTGGCCTCATAGAGCCGGGAGCGCAGCACCTGCATGGCACGGGCTTTATTCTTGAACTGGCTCCGCTCGTCCTGGCACTCCACCACCGTTCCGGTGGGCAGGTGGGTAATCCGGATGGCGGACTCCGTCTTGTTGATATGCTGGCCCCCCGCCCCGGAGGAACGGAAGGTGTCAATGCGCAGATCCCTGGGATCCAGCTCAAGCTCCACCTCGTCCACCTGCGGCAGCACCGCCACAGTGACGGTGGAGGTATGGATGCGCCCGCCAGATTCCGTCTCCGGCACCCGCTGAACCCGGTGGACACCGCTTTCAAAGCGGAGGGAGGCATAGACCCCCTCCCCGGAGAGGGCACAAACAATCTCCCTGATACCGCCCAATTCGGTGCTGTTTAGGCTGATGACCTCCATCTGCCAGCCCCGGCGGGCGGCATACATCTCATACATCCGCTGGAGGGAACCGGCAAAGAGGGCGGCCTCCTCGCCGCCCACACCGGCCCGTATCTCTAAGATCACGTCCCGGTCATCATCCGGGTCACGGGGCAGCAGCAGGATCTTCAATTGCTGCTCCAGCGCTCGGAGCCTTTGTCGTGCGGCTTCCATCTCCTCCTGTGCCAGAACCGAAAGTTCCGGGTCGGAGCTGTGAGCAAGTTCCTCCGCCTCGGCCAGTGATCCCCGGCATTGCTGGCAGCACCGCCAGCACTCCACCACCGGGGCCAGTTGCCGGTGTTCCCGGTTCAGCTTTGCCACTCGCTCCGGGTTGTTATAAGTCTCTGGGGCAGCCAGCTGGGCCTCCACCCGGCTAAATTCCGCCTCCAGCTCCCGCAATTTCTCATCTATCACCATACCATCATCATTCCCATTCTATTCTGTCCCGCCTGTCCGCCCATCCATTTAACTGGAACGTGGCCTAGTCAAAGAGGAAGGACTTCACCAGCGCCAGGCTCTCCCTCATATAGGAATACACCCGACTGAAAAACTCCGGCATCGGCGCCCCCAAAGTGGAGACGTCTAGCCCATACCGCGTACAAAGCATCCGCACCCGGGCCAGGTGAAAGCCGCTGCTGACCACCAGCAGGTGGGTATCCTCCAGGTTGTTGCCCTGCGCTTTCAGCAGCTCTGCCGTCAACAGCAGGTTTTCCTTCGTATTGGTGGAATTTTCCTCCAATAGAATGCGGTTTTCATCAACGCCGGCTGCTATGAGATAGTCCGCCATACAACGGGCCTCAGAAACCGGCTCGTCACTTCCTTGTCCGCCGCTAACCACGATGGCCAGTTCCGGCGCATCCGCCAGATAGTCCAGTGCTTTGTCCAATCGGGCCTGCAGAGCCGTGGAAGGGCAGCCGTCTGGCCAGACCAGTGCGCCCAAGATCACCATCACGTCCGGTTCCTGACAAATCTCATCATGATCTCCCATCAGCACCACCCCAAACAGCCCGCCGATGGCAGCGAGTCCGGCAATCAGCAGGGCCAGCAGGCACAGTAAAATTCGCTTTTTCATATAATGCTCCTATGGATTCCGCGCCTCTTCCAGTTCCTCTGCCAGACGCTCCCATTCCGCATAGAGGTGGGCCAACTCATCCTCCAGCTGCTCCCGTTCCTCATACATCTCCTGCAATCTCAGATAGTTGGAGGAATACTCCTCCATCTCCTGGCCGATCTCGTCCAGCCGTATCTCCGCCCTTTCCACCGCCCGCTCGGCGGCGGCTACCTGCTTTTCCAGCTGCTTGGCGCCGCCGGAGTGCCGGGTCTTTCCCTTCTTCTCCGGCTTTGACTGGGAGGGCAGCTCCGGCATCCGGGCCACCCGCCGGGCCGTATAATCCCTCCAGGCGTCGAAGTCCCCCCGGAAGTCAGTAATGGCCCCGTCCTCCAGTACCCAGATACGGGTGGCAAACTTTTGAATGAAATACCTGTCATGGGAGACAAACAGCAGCGCCCCATCATAGTTCCTTACGGCCTCCTCAATCCACTCCCGGGATGCGATATCCAGATGATTTGTGGGTTCATCCAGCACCAGCAGGTTGATCTTTTCGTCCATCAACATACACAGCCGCAGCCGGGACTGCTCCCCTCCGGAGAGGGTACACACCTGCTTAAAGGCATCCTCCCCCCGGAACCGGAAGGCTGCCAGCCGGTCACGGGCCTCCTGGGCCGTGTAATTCTTTTCCCACAGCAGGGTGTCCACCAGGGTGCGCTCCGGATGACTGAACCGCACCACCTGGGGCAGATAGCCCCACTTCACTGTGGGGCCGAAGCGCACCTTCCCGGTATCCGGCTCCTCCTCGCCCAGCAGGAGCTTAATAAAGGTGGATTTGCCCGTACCGTTATCCCCCAACAGGGCGATGCGTTCACCCCCCAGCACCTCCAGATTTAGACCGGAAAACAGGGTGCGCCCGCCGTAGCCCATGGACAGGTCCTTCACAGTGAAGAGCATATCCCCGAAAAAATCCCGGCTGGCAAAGCCCGCCTTCATGGACCGCTCCTGGCGGGGCCGGTCGGTAGTCTTCAGCCGCTCCATCCGCTTTTCCATGGAAACGGCCCGGCGATAGGTCTTGTCATTTCCCTTAAAAGCCCACAGTCTCAGCTTCTCCGAGGCTTCCTCCAGCTGGGCCAGCTTCGCCTGTTCCTTTTGCCACTGGCGGAGCTGCTCCTGGTAACGCCGCTCCTTTTCCTCCGCATAGAAGGAGTAACTCCCGCTATAGAAAGTCGCCTTGCCCCCTTCCAACTCAATGATGCGGTTGACGCAGCGATCCAGAAAATAGCGGTCGTGGGAAATGGCCAGCACTGTTCCCTTAAAACGGGAGAGATAGTCCTCCAGCCACTCCACTGCGTGCAGATCCAAGTGGTTAGTAGGCTCATCCAACAGCAGGATATCGGTGTCCTCTAAAATCAGCCGTCCCAGATTGACCCGGGTCTTCTCCCCGCCGGAGAGACTTTCAAAAAGCTGCCCCTGCATCTCCGGGCCGATACCCAGCCCGGCACAGACCTTGTTCAGCCGGATTTTCGTGTCGTAGCCCTCTTCCGCCTCATATTGGGCGGTAAGACTATCATACCGATCCAGCAGTGTCCGGTTATCCTGCCCCCGCTCCATCTGGACGGCGATATCCCGCATCTCGTCCTCCATGGCGTGGATCCGTTCAAACGCAGTGTCCAGCACCATTTCCACGGTATAGCCCGGGGGATAGACGGGGATCTGAGAGATCAGCCCCAGCCGGCGGCCGGGGGCGATGGAAACCTCCCCCTGGTCGCAGCTATATTCTCCCGTGAGAATCTTGAAGAGAGTGGTCTTACCGGCCCCGTTGCGGCCCAGCAGCCCCACCCGCTCCCCCTGCTGGATGTGGAAGGAGACACCATCCAGAATATTATTGCCAATTTCAAAGGATTTGACGATGCTGCTGACAGTGATATCCACCACGGTGTCTCACCTCCCTATTATCATGGTTCCTGCCGCAAAAGCAGGCCTATAGCCCCTGCCGCAGTTCTTCAATATACGCCGCCAACGCTTCAAAATGCATCCCACGGGACGCCTTCACCAGGATGGCGGTGTCCGAAACAATTCTCTGCCGGAGTGCCTCCTTTGCCTCCTCCGGCGTGCCGCAGGGACAGATGTCCGCCACCCGGCCCGCTGCGCCCGCCGCAATGTGACGGGCCTGCTCCCCTACCGTAATCAGGCAGTGGACGCCGCTCTCCCCAGCACGAAAGCCTATCTCCCGGTGGAGGGCGGGGGAGCGCTCTCCCAGTTCCAGCATATCCCCCAGCAGAGCAATGTGGGTCTTTTCTGGCTGGCGGGACAGTGTCTCCAGTCCGGCGGCTACGGACTGCGGGTTGGCGTTGTAGGCGTCATTCAAGAGGGCCACGCCCTTTTTCCGGCTTACCAACATCCGCATTCCCGTCTGGGAGAAGCGGGAAATACCCCGGCTGATCTCCTCCTGGGTGAGGCCCAGCTCCTCCCCCACCGCTGCCGCCATCAGGGCGGGATAGACCATATGGCGGCCGGGAGCAGGAATTGTCTGCCGCCAGTTTCCCTTTGGGGTGACGATAGTACAAGTCAGAAAGCTGTCATCCGCTTGGATATCCTTGGCCCGATAGGGGCAGTCCTCCCCCTCCCCGCACCAGAGAATCCTCTGGGGGATCTTCCCCTCCAGCGTCCGCAGCAGGGGGTCATCACCGTTCAGCACGGCCAGCCCATTTGCCGTCATGCCGTGGAATATCTCCGATTTAGCCTTCAGGGTGTTCTCCCGGCTGCCCATATGTTCGATATGGGCGTCGCCAATGTTAGTGATAAGGGCGATATCCGGCCGGGCGATATTGGTCAGATAGTCGATCTCGCCGGAGTGGTTCATCCCCATCTCCAGCACGGCGGCCCAATGCTTTTCTTCCAGCCCCAACAGCGTCCGGGGCAAGCCGATATGGTTGTTCAGGTTCCCAATTGTCTTCAAGATCTCTCCCCGCTCCGCCAGCACAGCAGCAACCATCTCCTTTGTGGTGGTCTTGCCCACGCTGCCGGTGATGGCCACCTTAGGGCAGCTGAAGCAGCCGCCGTACCACGCTGCCAGCCGCCCCAGGGCCTTTAAGGTATCCTCTACCCGGATGTAGAACCTCCCCGGGAGAACTTCCCCCGGTGTCCTGGCCGTGAGGCAACCGGAGCAGCCCCCCTGGAGGGCGGCATTCAAATAGTCATGGCCGTCAAACCGCTCCCCCACCAAAGGGACAAACAGGGAATCAGCCGCAGGATAGCGGCTGTCGGTACAGATTCCATTCACGGTGCTATCCTCTCCTCCGGCCAGCAAACTGCCCCCGGCAGCGGCGCAGATATCCCACGCGGTTATCTTTTCCATATTAACCTCTTTTCTCCTGCATCGAGGCCAGCACGATACGCCGGCACAGCTCTCCATAGCTGATGCCTGCCGCAGCCGCCTCCTGGGGTACCAGGCTGGTGAGTGTCATGCCGGGCAGGTTATTGATCTCCAGGAACCAAGGTGTTCCATCCGCCGTGACGATGAAGTCAGCGCGGGCATAGACCGAAAGCCCCACCGCGTGAAAGACCGTCAGAGCGTCCCGCCGCAGCCGCTCCTCCCATGAGGGGGGGATAGGTGCAGGGGTAATCTCCTCAGAAGCGCCGGGGCGGTACTTGCTTTCGTAGTCGTAAAAACCTTCCTTAGGAATGATCTCGATGGAGGGCAGAGCGGTGTCCTCCAGAATTGCCACCTGTATCTCCCGCCCGGAGATATACTGTTCCAGCACCACCCGGCTGCCGAAGGCCAGCACACTGTGGAGGGCATTTTCCAGATCCTCCGCCGTATGAGCAATAGAGACGCCGATGGAAGATCCGCAGGACACCGGCTTCACCACGCAGGGCAGCGCCGTCCGCTCCACAATGGAGGGGATGTCCGACTCCTGATAGTCCACCGTCTCCCAGGCTGGGGTATTTACTCCCGCCTGCCCGGCCAGCACCTTGGTCAGGTGCTTATCCATGGCGATCCCACTGGCCAGCGCGCCGGATCCGGTGTAGGGGATGCCCATCACATCCAAAGTCGCCTGCAATCTGCCGTCCTCGCCGGAACCGCCGTGGAGGGCCAAAAAAGTGATGTCCGCCTGTGCGCAAAGCTCCAACACGCCCTGCCCCAATTCGCTGCGTCCCGGCCATTGGCGGCTGCTCCGCACCTCCTCCAAATCCGGCTCCTGACTGGCAATGGTCTTCCACGCTGCCGGAACAGGCGCATCAAAGAGGGCAGTGCCATCCGTCTCCCGTCCCTCCAGGCCCAGGTAGGAATCCACCAGGGCCACCTGATATCCCTGCTCCCGCAGGGCCTGACAAATCAGCACCCCGGAGGACAGTGAGACGTTCCGTTCTCCGGAGATTCCCCCAGCCAATACGACAATTTTCATCTGATGGCATCCCCTTTCTCCTGCCGCACTGCTCTGCGGCTGGCACCAAACCATTGTCTATGTATTATATCATAATGAATCCTCAATCTCAACCGAAAAAGGAAAATTGGGGGAAATATAAAAACAGCAGCAGCGGGGCATTCTCCGCATATGTCCCCGCTGAGAAAGCCCCGGCTCCTTCCAACTTCGCGTTAATCCTCCACAACTGGTAAAATATTTCAAAAAAGGCTTTGATTTTCCGGCTGTGCTGTGTTATACTATAGCTGGCAACGGTCTGCGCAGGATTTAACCTGCCTGTGTCTCCCTCCGCTGCCATTCCCCTGGCAGGTATGAGATGCCGCATTCGGGGCTACAATAAATATAATCATGCTAATCACAAGAGAGGGTGCCTCCTTTTGCGTAAATATAAGTATGTCATCCGCGGCGGTAAGCCGCTCTTTGGCGAGGTCGAGATCAGCGGGGCCAAAAATGCCGCCGTAGCTATTCTCCCTGCCACCCTGCTGGTAGAGGGTATCTGCCGCATCGAAAATGTTCCGCAGATCAGCGATGTAACCCTGGTGCTTCAGATCTTGGAGGAACTGGGGGCCGTTGTCCGTACCATCAATTGCCACACTGTGGAGATCGATGCCACCCATATTCGCACGACTAAGGTCTGCTCCGAACTGCCCCGCAAGATCCGCGCCTCCTACTATTTCATTGGCGCCCTGCTGGGGCGCTGTGGTGAGGCCCAGGTGGCCATGCCCGGCGGCTGCAACCTGGGCAGCCGTCCCATCGACCTGCATCTAAAAGCCTTTGAATCCCTCAATGCCAACGTGACTGTGCGCAGCGGCTTTGTCAAGGCCATCGCCCCCGGTGGCCGTTTGAAAGGTCGGCACATCTATATGGATCAGGTCTCCGTAGGAGCCACCATCAATGCTATCCTGGCCGCTGTCCGAGCAGAGGGTACCACCACCATCGAAAATGCCGCCAAGGAGCCGCATATCGTGGACCTGGCCAACTTCCTCAACTCCATGGGCGGCAACATCATGGGCGCGGGTACCGATGTCATCAAGGTGCGGGGGGTGGATTGTCTCCATGGCGGCGCGTACTCCATCATCCCCGATCAGATCGAAGCCGGTACCTATATGGCGGCCGCTGCCGCCGTTGGCGGGAATGTGCTGATCAAAAACGTAATTCCGAAGCACCTGGACTGCATCTCTGTCAAACTGGCAGAGATGGGTGTCCAGACCATAGAGGAGGCAGACACCATCCGGGTCATTCGAAATGGCCCCATTACCGCCACCAACATCCGCACCATGGTTTACCCCGGCTTCCCCACCGATATGCAGCCCCAGATGGCGGTGGTGCTGTGTACCGCCCAGGGGACAAGCCTGATTACAGAGAGCATTTGGGAAAACCGTTTCCGCTATGTGGACGAGTTGAACAGCATGGGTGCGAATATTCAGGTGGAGGGCAAGGTGGCCGCCGTGGAGGGGGTTCCCCATCTTAATGGTGCCCCCATCCGAGCCTGTGACCTCCGGGCCGGGGCTGCTATGATCGTGGCCGGACTGGTAGCCGAAGGCGTCACTGAGATTGAGGAGATCCAGCACGTGGAACGGGGCTATGAGGATCCCGTGGGCAAGTTCCGTGCCCTGGGGGCCGATATCACCTGTGTGGAGATCACCAGTTCCAAGGGCGTTGCCCATCAGGCAGGCTGATCCTGTGAAGGTCTGTACCCTTGCCAGCGGTTCCAGCGGGAACTCGTTGTTGCTCTCCCATGAGAATACGCACATCCTCATTGACGCCGGGATATCTGCCCGCCGCATCATCTGCGGACTCAAGGAATTGGGTCTGTCCCCCGCCAGCCTTTCAGGCATTCTCATCACCCATGAACACACCGACCATATCTCCGGCCTTCGGGTTCTGCTGAAGCAGGTCCCCGTGCCAATCTACACCACCGCCGCCACCGGCATTGCCCTTCGCAGCAAGGCTCCGGCGGCGGCGGAAGTCTTAATCCCCATCCGACCGGATACCCCCTTCTCCGTTGGCCAACTGGACTGCCTGGCCTTCTCTACCTCCCATGACGCGGCGGACAGCGTCGGCTTTGCTGTCACCGCTGGGGGTGTCAAATTTGCCCTTGCCACCGATTTAGGCTATGTCTCGGAGCGGGTCTGGCAGGGCGTCCAGGGCGCGGCCCTGGCTGTGGTGGAGACGAACCATGATGAGGACTGGCTCCGGGCCGGCCCCTACCCTCGGGCCTTGCAGGAGCGCATCCTGGGCCGCCGGGGACACCTGAGCAACGAGGCAGGGGCAGAACTGTGCCGCCGCCTGGCGGAATCCGGCACCACCCGTCTTGTTCTGGCCCACTTGAGCCGGGAGAACAACTCCCCCAGCCAGGCGCTGGACACCGTTCGCCGATGGCTGGGACCGGAGAGCCAGCCAGGGGGCAGCCTTCAGCTGGAAGTTGCCGCGCCGGACTGCCGGGGGCCAGTATTTGATCTGGGAGAAGCTACATAAAATGATGACTATAGAGCTGATCTGCGTTGGCAGGCTGAAGGAGCGGTTCTATGCCGCCGCAGCAGAGGAATATGTGAAGCGTCTCTCCGCCTTCTGCCGTATCTCCGTCACAGAACTGCCAGAGAAACGGCTGCCTGACCACCCTTCCCCCGCTCTCGTTGACGCTGCTCTTCGTCAGGAGGGAGCGTTGATTCTCCGCCGTTTGCCCAAGTGCGGGGCCGTGGTGGCCCTGTGTGTGGAGGGAGAGCAATATTCCAGTCCGGACTTTGCTGCCTGGCTCCAACGTCAGACGGTGGCAGGCTGCTCCCGGATGGCCCTCATCATCGGCGGTTCCTGCGGTCTGCATGAGGATGTTAAACGCCGGGCCGGGCTGCGACTGTCCTTCTCCCCCATGACATTTCCCCATCACCTGGCCCGTGTCATGGCCCTGGAGCAGCTCTATCGCGCTTTCCAAATCAACGCAGGCACGGCATACCACAAATGATTTCCGCGCACAGCACCACTATATTGGAAACGGAGGTTTTATAATATGAGCTATTTGGATACCTATCAGAAGTGGCTTGCAAGCCCCGTTCTCTCCGCCGAGGAGCGGCAGGAGCTGGAGGCCATTGCCGGGGACAAGGAGGAAATCGAAAGCAGGTTCTTCGGCCCGTTGGAGTTCGGCACCGCCGGGCTGCGCGGTACCATGGGAATGGGCACAAACCGGATGAACATCTATGTTGTCCGCCACGCTACTCAGGCCTTCGCCCAGGTCATTCTGGCAGAGGGGGCGGAATCCGCCGCAAAGGGCGTTGCCATCGCCTGCGACTGCCGAAACGGCTCCGAGGGCTTTGCCCGGGAGGCCGCCTGTGTCATGGCCGCCAATGGTATTCCGGTGCGGAAATTTGAGTCCCTGCGTCCCACACCGGAGCTGTCCTTCGCCGTCCGGGAGTACGGCTGCATCGCCGGCATCAATATCACCGCCTCCCACAACCCAAAGGAGTACAACGGCTATAAGGTCTATT
>CAYUUP010000032.1:0-14683 GCA_964447925.1 uncultured Oscillospiraceae bacterium | reverse complement strand
GGGTTTTTGCGGGCTATATCTTTTTTATAGCCTCTTGATGGTGCGGGCATGGGGACTCGAACCCCAACGCTGAGAAGCACAAGAACCTAAATCTTGCATGTCTACCAATTCCATCATGCCCGCATATGAGCTGTATTTTTATATGAGCTGTTTGTATCTTAATCTGCGACAGAGAAACATTTTCTCTGAGATGGCCGCGTGCAGAGAGTTAGAATTAAGATCACACTGTGCAGCCGCTGGCTGTAACAGTGGCAATATGGTTTTCCGCTCCGTCATAGACCTCCACAATGCCAAAACAGGTGCGGCGGCCACTTCTCACCAGCCGGGCCTCAGCAGTAAGTTTGCTGTCCTGGGCGGTGGTCAGATAAGTGATATTGGAGGAGAGGGAGACGGTGGTTTCCCGGCCCAGATTGGCGCAGACCGCAAAGGCTAAGTCGGCCAGGGTGAAGATGGCCCCGCCCATAGGACGGCCAATGGCGTTGCAGTGTTGCGGCGTGACCGCCAGGGTGCAGACTGCCCGGCCCGGTTCCGCCTCCTGGATGGCGATGCCGGTTAGTTGGGTGGCGTAGAGATCACCGGCAAAGGCGTCCCGGGCATAGGCCAGCCATCCCTCTGCCGGGGGCGCTGCGCCATTTTTCGCCGGCATTACGTTTTGTTCTCCGGCTGGGTGAATGTCATGTAGATGGCTCGCACCGCCTGCTCGAAGTTCTCAGAGCGGACACCCACAATGATATTCAATTCGCTGGAACCTTGGTCAATCATGCGGATATTGATATTTTCCTTGGCCAGCGCGCTGAAGATCTTGGCCGCACAGCCAGTGGTTTGACGCATTCCCCTACCTACCACGGCAATGAGGGCCATATCGGTATCCAGCTCCAGCACATCCGGATCGGCCAAACGGCGGATATGGGAGATCACCTGTTGTTCCCGTGCCTGGAAGAGAGACTGGTGAACAAAGATGGTCATGGTGTCAATGCCGGAGGGCATATGCTCAAAGGGCAGCCCTTCCAGTTCCAGCGCGTTTAGCACCTTGCGGCAATAGCCCACCTCATTGTTCATCAGATCTTTTTCCAGATGGATGGCACAGAAGCCCTTCTTTCCGGCAATCCCGGTAATGGCGCAAGGAGGTACTGTGCAGGTATGGGAGACAATCATGGTACCCTTGTCTGCAGGGGAATTGGTGTTGCGGATGTTGATGGGGATACCCATTGCCCGGACAGGGAAAATGGCTTCCTCATGGAGGACACTGGCTCCCATGTAGGAGAGTTCCCGCAGTTCCCGATAAGTGATGGTGTCGATGATGGCGGGATTTTCCACCAGATGGGGATCCACCATCATAAAACCGGAGACATCTGTCCAGTTCTCATAGAGATCGGCGCGGCAGGCCCGAGCCACAATGGATCCGGTGATGTCGGAGCCGCCCCGGGAAAAGGTGATGACCTCGCCGTCCGGCCCTGCACCGTAAAAGCCAGGGATGACAGCCCGCTCCAGTTCCTTCAGCCGGGCGTGGAGAATATTGTCTGTCTCGTTCTCCAAAAATTCCCCATTCTCATCAAATCGGATGACCTCGGCGGCATCCAAAAAGGGGATGCCCAGACAGTTGGCCATCACAATGCCGTTAAGATATTCCCCACGGGAAGCCACATAGTCCACCCGGACCCCGGCGGCCAGCTTTTTGCGGATGATGTTGAACTCCTCTTCCAGGGAGAGATCCAGTCCCAGATGATTAATGATTTCCTGGAAGCGGCTATGAATTTCCTCCAACGTGACCTCAAAATTTTCCCCAGCCGCCGCCTGGGCATGGCAGTGGTACAGCAGATCGGTGACCTTGGTATCTCCGTCAAACCGCTTGCCCGGGGCAGAGGGTACCACATAGCGGCGATCCGGATCCTCCTGAATGATATGGATGGCTTTCTGAAATTGTTCTGCGGAGCAGAGTGAGCTGCCTCCAAACTTTGCAACCTTAACCATATTCTGATTGTTTCCTCCCAAATTCTGTTCTCATTCTGCTCATCTCTATGCAAAGGCCCACCGGGGGGTGTCTGGTCAGGCCGACAAATTGAGTGCTTTTCATCATACCATAATTAATACCGTTCTGGCAAGGGGTTTGGTCTATTTTCTTTGAAAAGCCGCCATATTTTTCTCTCTCTTTCCATATATCTTGCCGGGGACAGCCAGTCATGTGCGACATTTCCGCCGCATATTCTGCATTGGAGGGGATGTGTATGCTGGAGCGGCTGGCGGCAATCTGCTGGGGGCCATGGACAATGGCTCTATTTTTGGCGGTGGGGGGCTATTATTCTTGGATTTCCGGCTTCTTTCAAATCCGGGGAATCAGGCACTGGTTAAAAGCTACTCTCGGAGGACTGCTGCCCTCCGGAAACCGGGGCCGGGACGGCCTTTCTCCCGTCCAGACAATGTCTACGGCCCTGGCGGCCACACTGGGAACCGGTTCCATTGCCGGAGTTGCCACTGCAATCACCTTTGGCGGGCCGGGGGCGATATTCTGGATGTGGCTGACCGCTCTGCTCTCTATGATGACAGGCTTTGGGGAGAAAGCACTGTCTATTCTCATACGGCGGAAAAGGCCGGATGGAAGTTGGGAGGGCGGCCCTATGGTGTGGCTGGAGGAGTTGGGTCTGCCAGGATTGGCCCGGTGCTTTGCTATGTTCACCCTGCTGGCCTCTCTGTCCATGGGAAATCTGGTGCAGGCCAATTCCATCTCTGCCGCTCTTCAGGCATCCTTTGGTCTACCACCGTTGGCGTCTGGGGTGATTTTGGCGGTGTTCTCCGCCCTGCCCCTGTTGGGAGGCATCCAGTCGGTGGGGCGGGTATGCGAGAAGCTGGTCCCCGCCATGGCCTTGCTCTTTCTGGGGGGCTGCATCGCTGCGCTCTGGGTCCTTCGGGCCAACGTTCTCAGGGCGTTGGGAATGATTATCTCATCTGCCCTCTCCCCCGCTGCCGCCGCCGGGGGCGGACTGGGCGCCGCCGTCCGCTGGGGGGTTGCCCGTGGGGTGTGTACCAATGAGGCGGGCCTGGGCAGCACCCCAATGATACACGCCTGCTCCGCCAATACCGACCCGGTGCAGGAAGGGATGTGGGGAATCCTGGAGGTCTTCTTCTCCACTCTGGTGGTCTGCACCCTGTCCGCCCTGGTGATTATGTCCTCCGGTCTGTGGCAGGATGAAACACAGACAGGCGCGGCCCTCTCCGCCGCCGCTTGGGAGCTGGCCTTAGGAAAGTGGGGCTGCTGGCTGCTGGCTCTGTGCCTGACCCTCTTCGCCTTTTCTACCCTGCTGGGGTGGAGCTGGTACGGCTGCTGCGGCGCCCGCTATCTGGCAGGCGAGAAGGGTGCAGAGTTTTACCGCATTGTCTTTCTCGGAGTAATTGTGGTGGGCAGCCTGATGGAGGTGCGCCCTGCCTGGCTGCTCAGCGATATTTTCAACGCAGGGATGGCCATTCCCACCCTGCTGGCCCTGTTACTGTGGGCAAAAGAAATCCGGGAACTCTTCTGCGGACGGGATCCACGGCTGACCCTCCGAAGGTAAATTCTCTTTACTTTTTCACGCCGGTATGTTAAAATGATGGCATCGGGGACTATTATTAAAAGGAGAGTCGTTGGATGTCAAAGGCACTGGACAGAGAATACAGCCCTGCCCTCTATGAGGCAATTTTACAGCTCCGTAATTTGGATGAGTGCAGCCGCTTTTTTGCCGACCTCTGTACCGTCACCGAGCTGCGGGCCATGGAGCAGCGGTTTGAGGTGGCGGAACTGCTTCAGGAGGGCGATGTATACAGCGAGATTGCCAGGAAAACCGGTGCTTCCACCGCTACCATCAGCCGGGTCAACCGGGCATTACAATACGGCACAGGGGGCTACCGGGATTTGCTGAAACGGAGGGAGCCGTTATAAGCGCTTATGAGAGTTTGGCCCGGTGGTACGATGGGCTGACCTGGGATGTGGATTATGAGAACTGGGCAGACTGGCTGGAAAGCCGTCTCCAGGCGGAAAAGGTCACGGGCAAGCTGGCGCTGGATCTGGCCTGCGGCACCGGTACCCTCTCCTGTCTGCTGGCCCGCCGGGGCTATAGCGTCATCGGCACAGACCAGTCCCCGGATATGTTGACCCAAGCGGCAGAAAAAGCGGAGGGGCTCACCGGAGGGGAAGCGCCCCTCTTTCTCTGCCAGCCCATGGAGGAGCTGGAGCTTTACAGCGGGGTGGATTTCTGCACCTGCTGTTTGGACGGCCTGAATTACGTCACCCACAAATCTACACTGAAAAAAATCTTCCGCCGGGTCTATGCCTATCTGCTTCCCGGAGGACTGTTTCTGTTTGACCTCCAGTTGCCTGAAAAGCTGGAGAAACTGGACGGACAGAGCTTTCTGGATGAGACGGAGGACGTATATTGCGTCTGGCAGGCGGAGTATGACTGCCGTCGGCAGGTCTGCACCTATAGCATTGATCTCTTTCAGCGGGAGCCCAACGGTCTATGGAGTCGGGCCTCAGAGGAGCATGAGGAGCGGGCGTGGCCGCCAGAGCAGATATCGGAATGGCTCCGGGAGACAGGCTTTAAGGGGGTACGGCAGTTCCGCCGCCGGGGGTGGCCGGGGCGGGTGTTTTTTACCGCCAAGAAAGCGGAAAGTCAATAAAGGGCCGGATGAATGCATGGCGTCACGCGAGGAAGAAATGCAGAATTCCAGGTGCTTTAGAAGCAGGATCCTATTTTGCCTTACACAGAAATCGTGCTGGAGCGAAAGCTCCAGCACGATTTCTGTGCAGATGCTTCTTTTTCGCTTTGGAACGAGGATCACTCACCTACATGAAAATCTGTATTCCAATAGTCCATAATTGCATTGATAATGATAGCTGCCTCTTCCATCGTATCAGTAGCAGAACCAAGGCCGGTATATGCGCTGGCATAATTGATCTCAACATCACTCTTCCAGTACTCAGCCAGTTCTTCTTCGGTCATGTCAATCACAGTGCCGCCGTTTTCAGCAATTATGCCACGGCATTCGGCAGAACACTGGTTGGCATACTCAATGCTATAAGCTGCGGTGGCTGCGGCGGCTTCATAGATGATGTCCTGCTGCTCCTGGGACAGGCTTGCCAGCTTATCTGTGTTCATAACAAGATGATTAAAAGGCGAATAGATTTGGGTGTCCAGGAAATAATTTGACACTTCATATAGCTTGGAACTCATCACGCCGTCCACGCTGCTCTCCAGCGCCTCTACCAGTCCGCTGCGCAAATTTTCATAGTTGTCAGCAGCATCCACCAGGACCCAGTTTTGATAACCCTCGCCCTCGGCATAGTCAGAAATTGCGCCGAACTTCAGTTTGGTCTTGATGTCGTTCCAGCAGGTAATCTCTTTGGTGCAGGGATACATTGTTTCGCCAACGGCAAAGGCGCAGTTCAGCAGGGTGCCGTTGTAGGCACTCAGCTCATCGGCCAAAATAGAGGCAGTCTCCTCGTTTTCATAGCAGATGAAGCTGAACCATTCCATGACCTCCTCGCAGGTGCCGACAGCATTCATGACATAAATAAATGCCGGCAACTCAAAGGCATACGCAGGGGCATATAAAGCAATAATATCTACATCACCTGTGTTTAACATACCAAGCTCTTCACTAGAATCTCCCAGCGTACCGCCCATATAGGGTTCGAAGGTAATGCTGCCGCCGCTGGCTTCGGTGACATAGTCCATGAAGTAAGTCAGCATGATGCCCTCAGTGTCCGTACTCTTAAATGAGCAAGTTACAACTAGTTCAACAGGATCCCCAACCGGATCAACGGTTTCAGAATTGTTATTTTCAGTGTTGGAGGAGTCCGCTTCGGTGTTGGTACTGTCGCCATTGGTGTTAGAGTTGCCACAGGCGCACAGAGCAAGCAACATGGACAAACTCAAGAGGATTGCCAATAGCTTTTTCATTTTTCCATTCCTTCTTTCATAATTATTTATTTCCAAAAGCTACCCGTTCTAGGACAGCAAATTGGGCAGGAAGTTGACAATCTGTGGGAAAAAAGCTACTAGATAAGAACTAACTACCAGAGCGATAAAATAGGGTATAATACCCTTAAATATTGTACGTGCCTCTACATTAACCGAGGCAGCGGTCATAAACACGCCCATACCCACCGGGGGTGTGATACCGCCAATGGAGGTGATATAGACCAGAACAATAATCATGGCATAGGGGTCAAACCCCATGGAACACATCATGGGATAGATTATGGGAACAGTGATAATCAGAACAGACAGCATATCCATCAGGCAGCCACAGAGGATATAGAAAGCCAGAACCAAAGTGAAGAGAAGAAAACGGTTGGTGTTCATACCAACGATCCAGTTCATGATGGTATCGGGCAATTGGCTCAAGGCCACAAAGCGACCGAAGATAACGCCCGCAATCAGCAGTGGAAAGAAATTTGCATTGATAATTGCCGCTTCTTTTCCGTACTCCAGCAGTTTTCTAATACCGACTCGCCGAACCATGGCATAAATCAGGCAGACGAATGCACCAATGGCGCCGCCTACTGTGGCGGTGAAGAAGCCAGTATAGGAGCCAATAATAATGATGCAGAACAGGATTATAATGGGAATCAGTAAAACCAATGATTTCAGCTTCTCAATGATTGGAACCTTCTCGGTAGACTTGGGTGGAATTTTCTCCGGCCATATGTGGGCAACAATGTCGATGGTCAAAATGAAGAGAACCATAGTCAGGATACCGCCGCCGATACCGCACATTAGGGAACGTGTGATAGACTGATCGGCCAGAGAGCAGCAAAGAATAATCGCCACGGATGGCGGAATCAAAGATGCCAGTACGCTTGCAGAGGCAATTGCGCCTAAAGCATTGGAGCGCTCATAGCCATTCTTATCCAAAGAGGGCAGGGCCAGACGGGAAAACACGACTGTACCGGCAGTAGGCATTCCAGAGCAGGCACCGAAAATGCCATTGGCTACTACGACGGTTTTCAGCAGACCGCCCCGGGTGCGGCCGAGCCACTTGGAAGCGGCGGTAAAGGTGCCTTCTGCAATGCCTGTCTTCTCTGTCAGGATACCTAAAAAAGTGAACATGGGGATGATTGCATAGGTATAATTTCCTGGTACATTGAAGGGTGCAGAGGTAAACTGAGAGAAAGTCATTGAGGGAGATGAGATCAACAACAGACCACCCAAGCCGCAGACCATCATGGCCAGATAGACCGGACAGCGCAGAAAAATCAGGACGCACATCACAATGAATACAACAACGCCAACAATCGTAGGATCAAGATTCATAAGGCCTGTTCCTCCTCTCAGTTCAGGTTGCTATCGGAGACTTGGTCTGTGGGAACAGTCTCTGCGTGGAAAAAGCTACGAATAATGCACCAGATATATGACAGGCCCATCAAAAACCAACCCAGACACATAGCTGCGGCAAAAGGCCAAATTGGGAAGCCATTTTTCGTGTTGCTGAGCGTGTTCAGTGTAAATTTCTCAACAGTGAAGCGTAAGGATGTATAGGTCTCAAATGCGCAGATTCCAATTCCCAGTATATACCAGAGAATATCCAGACACCGCCGAATTAGGTTTGGTAGCTTGTCATAGAGCAGATCAACAGTGGCGTGGCTTTCCGTCATCTGCACCAGCGCCAGCGACAGGTAAACCACCGGAACATGCCAGTACGTGATCAACTCAATAGATCGGGGAACGCCGCCGTTAAACAGTTTTGACAGAACCACATCCACAAATAGGACGGTCATCATACCAATCATGATTACGCCGGATATCTTCGCCAGCACGCTGGAACAGGCCATAAAGCCATTATCCAGCTTCTTTACGGTCTTATTAGTAAATTCCAATGTGCAGCCTCCTTTTTTGGGTTGATATCAAAGATCAAAAATAATAGGGGAACGAGGGAACACTGACGTTAATTGAATTATACTTGTTGATAGGATTTAATATCTCCTCGCAACCGGAGATCTCTCCGGCATCATTCATATGCAGAATATAGAAGTAGCGATTGCGATAGCGACTATTGGGCTTATTGTTGCCAATCCAGTCGGTGATACCAATACAGCGGTACTCTCCAAAATAGACATGAGGATCGTCCGTCTCCCAAACTCGACCCCGGCGGTCAAATTCGATGTAAGGGCAACTGAGAAGACTCCACATCTCCACCCGCTCCATATCTTCCTCGGGGTAGGACTCTCTCATCTCCGGAGGCAGGAACCAGACCTTGGAGTCATATCCCGGCTGGTAGGTGGCGATGGTAGCAACAGATTTCCAATAATCCCCGTTCATAAAGGCGGCTAAATTATTCGCAATCCGAGTATTGACAGAGTCAGGATCAGTAGCCAGATGCATACATGCATTATGGGGAGCATTTTGATTCTTTTCCAGTTCGGCAATTACACGATCGTTATTATAGTCCATATGGAAAATGGGAATCTCCCGCCCCGCAGCCTCCAGCCACTTGAGGGGGTTGGTCAGTTCACTGAGGAATACAATTTTGCCGTCTTTCAACTCATAGCGGCCAAATCGCTTTGTCTCCAGCAAACCATCCTGGCCGCCCCAGTGTACTTGCGCCCGGATGAAACTGACTGCCCAGAACACGTTCGGATCCGGTGTACCATAAAGGTCTTCCAGATTGCATTCCCAGGATTCTACCGTCTCATCCAACCAGTGGAAGAAAGCAGCAACTTCAAATTCATCCATGCACTGGGGAATGCCTGGTGCTGCATTGGGAAAATCAATATGAAAACTGTCTGCAAAAAGTTCATTGCGTTCACTCTTCCAAAATTGAGAGATTACAGCCCTTTTTACGACTTCCCGGTTTAAAATTTTTGAACTCATAGCTCCTCCTGTCTGCCCTGGCACAATTGAAATTTACAGAAAAAATTTTGCCGAGCCATATTTAATGGTGGATTTCCACACTTCAGATTATAGCACGGGCAAATTTTCAGGGGAAATATCTAATTGCTATTTCTGTTATTGAAAACAGTAATAACTTGAGCTGGCGGAAAGCGGCATATTACCCCACAATATAGCCCCTGCTGCCGGATTTTTGCCTGCGTTCCGGTGCATTTTGCCGCCCTTTTATTGAAAAGCCCAATAGCTGATATAGTGAGAAAGTATTTCAATTCGGGGGTTCGTTTTGGTATATTTAATGTATCGTTTATACAGGTTTGACTTCGTTGCGTATGATATGGGAGGTTTATTATGCGACAAGAACCGATTCGTGCGGTGGCCCTGGGCTGTGGCCGCATGGGAAAGCTGGGTATCCAGCTGATGTACAAAAAGGGAATCCGCATCGTTGGCGCTGTAGACACCAACCCCGCTCTCGTTGGCCGGGATGTGGGCGAAGTGGCCGGCCTTGGAGTCAATTTGGGGGTTTCTGTGTCTGATCAACTGGAGGACGTGTTGGACAGCTGCTGTCCCGACATCGTCATTGCCGCCTTGTTCAGCTTTGTGGAAAAATGCGAGCCCTACTTCAACCAGGTGCTTTCCCGGGGCATTAATCTGCTTACCACCTGTGATGAGGCCCACTACTCTTGGAACACATCCTCAGAAGCCACCAACCGTTTGGATCGGCTTGCCAAAAAGCATGGCTGTACGATCTCCGGCTCTGGCCTGCTGGACGTATTCTGGATGCAGCTTCCGGTTTTGATGGCATCCGGCATGGTAGAGATCAAGCGGATAGAGGGCGTTACAACATTTAATACAGACGAATATGGCCCCGCACTGGCGGACGCCTATAATATTGGCCGCACCGTTGACGAATTCAACGCACTGATGGGCGGTGATAACCAGCCGGATGGATTCCTGATGCGGGCTACCAATGATGCCATCTGCGTTAAGCTCGGTCTGACGCCTGTCAATTATAAGGTGGAGATGCTGCCGTACCTGGCCGAAAAGGGAACCTATTCCACGGCGCTGGGCCGTATCATCCCGCCTGGAGCGCTCCGGGGTACCAAGGAGGTGGTCACCACCTATACCCGGCAGGGCATCGAAATCGTCACCTCGGATATCGGCTATGTCTATGCCGATGGCGAAGGGGATATTTGTTCCTGGAGGCTCTATGGCGTCCCGGATGTGGAGGTCAATGTCCCCAACCTGAATTCCTATATCTTTACTATGGGAGATCTGGTAAACCGCATTCCCGACGTTATCAATGCCGAGCCTGGCTTTAAAACCACAGCAGAACTTGGAATGGCCAGATATTACGCCCACCCCATGGAGCTTTATCTGTAAATGAGATCGGCCACACAGAAAAGGAGGTTTATTAAAGATGGAACGCAAGGTTAAGATTGCCCACTTTGGCGTGGGCCGCATGGGCTGCAAGATTGTCAATTATGAGCTTAATAAAGGCGGAAATGTAGTTGCCTCCTTTGATTCCAATCCAGCCCTGATTGGAAAAGATCTGGGGGAGGTAATTGGAAGAAACTTCCTCGGCATTCCAGTGCAGGACTTGGAAACAGCCGAGGCTGTGTTGGAACGAACCAGACCAGATATCTGCAGTATCTCCACCAAAGGCACTTTGGCAGAGATGCGGGATATTATGACAATCTGCGCTAAGGCTGGCTGCAATGTAATCACCATAGGAGAGAACGCTGCTTGGCCTTGGAGTACGGAACCGGCAATCACAAGAGAGCTGGATGAACTGGCAAAGGCATGCGGCGTGACCATTAGCGCCAGCGGTTACCCGGATATATTCTGGCAGAATCTGGTGTTGACGCTGGCCGGGGCCCATGAGAGCCTGGTTCGCATCCGTGGAGTTGTGACTTATAACGTGGAACAATATGGCCCCCATTTCATTGTGGGCCATGGCGTAGGACTGGAGCTGGACGAATTTAACGCCCGCTTCGCCGGAGAAACAAATCCCTCCGGCTATGGTGCCAATTGTATGCCTGGTGACCCCAATGGTTGGCTGGCAAACGCGCTTGGTCTAACTGTGACAAACCAGGTTATGCGTAATGTTCCAAGACTGGGAGAGCAGCCCGTCTGGTGCGAATCCTTTCAGAGAGATATCAACCCTGGCCAGGTGCTTGGCACGGCTAATCTGGTCACGGCGGAGACTGCAGAGGGAATCACCATTGAGATGGAGGTCTGTGGCAAAATCTATGCTCCTGGCGAGACAGATGCGCTGACCTGGGAATTTGAGGGCAAGCCTTCTACCAAAATTACCATCGCTCAGCCAGACACCCCGGTATTTACCGCCGCATCCCCGGTCAATCGTATCCCCCAGGTAATCAATGCAAGACCGGGCTATATTACCACCAATGAACTTCCCATTGCCCCCTATCTGGTGAGGCCGATGAATGAATATGTCAACTGAAGGGAGTGTGCGGCATGAAACGTAAGGTAAGGATTGCCCAATGGGGCGTGGGGAAAATGGGAAAGCTCATTGTCCGCTACGCGGTCCAGCACGGCGGCGAGATGGTTGCCGGCCTGGTGCATGGCCCCAGGGAGGCGGGGCTTGATCTGGGGCTTCTCTGTGGCATAGAGGCGCTTGGCGTCAACACCCGGGACGCGGCGGACGCTCGCGCTGTGCTGCTGGAAACCAAGCCGGATATCGTTATGATCGCCACGCGGGGCAGCATGGAGGCGCTGCGGGAACCACTGCTGACCTGTGCGGAGTGCGGCGTAAATGCTTTAACTATCGGGGAGCAGGCCCTTTGGCCCTGGACGGAGGAGCCGGAGCTGACCCGGGAGATTGACGCCGCTTTTCGGGCGGCGGGCGTAACCTGTTCCGCCAGCGGCTGTCCGGAGGTGGCCTGGGGTTCTCTGGCATCCACTCTGGCCGGCAGCTGTGCGCGCATCGAAAAGCTCCAGATCACCGGCATCCTGAATCTGGAGGACTATGGCAACTTGGAGTATCTTTATGCCAACCACGGCGTTGGGCTGACGGTGGAAGAATTTCAAGAAAAATTCTGCACTCATGACGGTGAGCCAGAAGAAAACGGCCATGCTCCCTGCTATCCTGGTGATCAGAACGGCTGGCTGTGCGCCTATATGGGACTTCATGTGACGAGACAATATGCCAAAAATACGCCCTTCACCTACGGCGCGGAGGTCTATTCCGCCAATCTGGGGAAAGCGATTCCGGCGGGAAGAGTGATCGGTGCCACCAAGCTGGTGGTCAGCGAGACAGCGGAGGGCGTTGTTGTGGAGTTCGGCCTGGCCGGCAAGGTTTATACCCCGGAGGACTATGATCATTACCAGATCTCAATTTTTGGAGAGCCAAATACCAGCATTGTCATGGGCAGCCCGGACACCCCGGTATTCACCTGCGCCACGCCGGTAAACCGCATCCCGGATGTTATCAATGCCCGCCCCGGCTTTGTCACCACCGAGGCATTTCCCCGCAATCTGTATCGCTCCCGTCCCTTAAATGAATATATCCTGGGCGAATAGCCGCCGGTTTAGTGCAGACCAGAGCGCCCCTGTTTCCTATATGATACAGGAAACAGGGGCGCTTTTATGGAACAGAAGAGAAAAATGCACGGTTGGAGTTATATTTGGATCCAGATGCTGTGGCGCCGCGAGTATGCTCTGGTTCACCTGCTGCCTGCCCTGATCTGACGAGCCTTTCCCGGCAGCTTAGTAGGATGCCAGGTTAAAAAGCAGCGTCCGCAGATCGTTGTCCGCATCGTCATCCCAGATAACCACCTCCATCGCGCCGATGCTGTCATCATTGATGACCAGCTCTCTCACCGGAAAACGGTGCTGCTGCATTTTGAAGAGTGTCTCCGTATTCAGATAGCAGCCCAATTGAGCCAATATATAGTCATCCAGCAAGCCGTCACTGCAATACTTGATTTTGGGATATTGGTGATACTGCCTTAGGATGCGTTCAAAATAGCTGTTCCACCGCAGATCACCCTCTCGCAGGTAAATCGGAAGCGCATCCAGTACATCTGTCAGGGTCGCATTTGGATGTGCCGAGCAGAAATCCTCCGGGACGCCAACAGAGATGCGCTCTGTACGCAGCACCTTATAGTGTACGTCAAGCTGTTCTTCGGCGCCCTTGGGCAAGGTATAAAAGCCCACATCAATGTCCCGGTTTTCCAGTGCGGTGCGGATAGATTTAAAGGGGACGGTAAGGAAGCGGAATTCTGCCCGGGGACGGATGCGGTGGATGCGGGTGATACATTGAATGACATCCCATCGGTCCAGGTCATGGTCGTAGGTATCCACGCCGATGGACAGAACCTCCCGCACCTGGGGAGAATGATTGATACTTTGGATACGACCTACAAGGCTGTCGAACTGATAGAGCAGATCCTCCCCATTGTCCAGAAGGAGCTTGCCAGATTCTGTCAGCGATACCTCCCGTTTATTGCGCTCAAACAATTTTCCGCCCAGTTCCGATTCCATAGCAGCGATCTGCTGACTTAAGGTGGGCTGGGAAATAAACAGCTTTTCTGCGGCACGGCTGAAATTTAATTCCCTAGCCAAAAGGATGAAATAGCGAAGCTGTCTCAACTCCATGAAGCAACGCCCCTTTCTGCGGATACGGATATCATATCAGAAAATGTCTCTTTTTTCAAGCCGTGTGATTGTCCTTCAATTTTCCAAAACGGGCCTTTCGCCGCATGATCCAATACGCCCGTCACAGTTGTAGGCCCCAACACTCCAATTCAAGACTGGCAAATAGGAAGGTGAAGCAAGCGTACCCACTGTAAATTTTTTCTCCCCGCCTTCAGCACATATTTCACTCTCTGGCAACAGATACTAGTGCCATATCTGGAAGCAATTCCAAAACTGGGAGGAAAGAGATATGAAAGCGACCGGAATTGTCCGCCGTATTGATGATTTGGGACGGGTAGTTATCCCAAAGGAGATCCGCCGTACCATGCGGATCCGGGAAGGTGACCCGCTGGAAATCTATACAGATAAGGATGGAGAGGTCATCTTTAAAAAATACTCCCTGATGGGGGGCATCAGCGACTTTGCAGGCCAGTTCTGCGAGACGCTCTATAAAATCACCGGCCATATCGCCGCGATCACTGACCGTGACAGCGTGATTGCCGTTTCCGGCGTACCCAAGAGAACGCTGGGAGAAAAACGCATCTCATCGCCATTAGAAACCATTATGGAGGGACGGAAGATCTATCAGTGCCGGGAGGGAGATAGCCGCATCCCGGTTTCCGAGGAACAGCCCGGCATCTGCATCTCCATCGCTGCGCCCATCCTCACTGAAGGAGACGTGATGGGATCTGTGATTTTCGCTTCCCAGGAAGAGGGGGTGCCTATGGGCGAGACGGAGTATAAGCTGGCACAGACAGTGGCCGGCTTTTTGGGCCGCCATATGGAGAGCTGATCTTGGGACGGATGGCGAGGATGCCGCTCCGGACACAGAGGGGCTCCCATGCCACCACATAAGAGGCGGCGGTACACCACCCTACCGGGGTGTGTACCGCCGTTCCACATTTCCGGCACGGGATGCGATTAGCCGGGAGAAAGAACTTGCGCTGATGTAATATGCGTGGTATAATGTGAACACTAGGTGAGCGCAAGCCCCGAAGGGGCGCAGCGGGAGGCTTACGTGAGAACAAATGCCCGGACACTTAGCGAATCGGAGCCACAGGCGAACGATGAGGTTAGTGACCGTGGTATAATGTGAACACTAGGTGAGCGCAAGCCCCGAAGGGGCGCAGCGGGAGGCTTACGTGAGAACAAATGCCCGG
>CAYUUP010000031.1:0-14841 GCA_964447925.1 uncultured Oscillospiraceae bacterium | reverse complement strand
GATGATGGTAAAGTCTCTCGTCCAAAGTCCCCCGGGCTTTCCTCTGGACGGAGAATATATGGATCTCTGCGACATTTTGTTTCTTCCTTTCCATTCAGCAAGGACAGGCCCCGCGTTCCTGTTTCTCTATTGTAAGGCGGGCGGAAGAAAGGCAAACATAGAAAAGCCTTCGCGGAGCGAAGGCATCGTCAAAGAGAAATCCCGAAAACAGCACCCCCAAAGCGCCCCAAGAGGGCGCAAAGCCTGTTGGGCACAGGCAGGCTCCCACAGTGAGAAAGGCTGTTTTAACTCTGTATAGAAAAGATTCCAATCAACTGACACATACCAAATTCGCCCGCAAAAGAACTAACCCGCCCCAGGACGTGTCCAGCTCTCTTTCTCCGCGATGCAGCATTTAAAATATGGTAAACAGCAGCATTTCGATTGAAATCTCCTTTTTGTCAGATTCTGTTCCGGGTGGGGAGGAAAACGCCCCGTCCTGGAAAACCCTGTTATTGTACCACAGGCTCTCTCCCCTGTCAAGTTTTTTCAGAACGGAAAAACGCCGCCCTGTGGAATACAGGACGGCGCGTTTTTTATGCTATGTCATTCAATGGAGATCAAATACCGATACACCGGCTGTCCGCTGGCCAGTACGCTGACCTCTGCGTCCGGGCAGATCTGTTTGAACAGTGTCTCCGCCTGCTTGACCTCCTCCTCCCCGGCATCCTGGCCGCAAAACAGAGTGACAAATTCCGCGCCGCTGCCGGCGGCCTGGGCAGCCAGCTGAGATAGCAGGACAAAGCAGTCCTCGCTAACGCCGAAGAGCTGTCCATCCAGCAGGGCCAGATAGTCCCCCGCATGGATCTCAGCGTCCTCAAAGACAGAGTCACGGGCAGCATAGGTGAGCTGGGCAGTGCGGACACCTGCCATGGCCTCAGTCATAGCAGCCTGATTGTCCTCTGCCGAACTGTCCGGGTCAAAGGCCAGCATGGCGGCAACGCCCTGGGGGATGGTGGTACTCTCTACTACAATAACCCGCTTGTTCTCCGAAAGGGGGATACACTGATTGGCGGCCATAATAATATTTTTGTTATTGGGCAGAACGAAGACAGTCTCCGCCGGGGTGGCATTCACCGCCTGCAAAATATCCTCGGTGGAGGGATTCATAGTCTGTCCGCCGGAAACCGTGGAATCCACCCCCAGGTCGGCAAAGACGGCAGAAAGCCCTTCGCCTGCACAGACGGAGACAAAGCCGAAGGCCTTCTCCGGCGGAGCCATCTTGGGCTGGCACTGAGCCTCCAGCGCAGCCTCCACCATGTCCAAATCATCGGTACTCTGGGGCTTCCGCCCGGCTGCCATATCCTCATACTGGGTGCGCATATTCTCGATTTTAGCCAACTCAAGAGTACCGTATTTTTGGGACTCTGTCAAAGCCAGCCCCGGCTGATCGGTGTGGACGTGGATTTTGAAAGCATCATCGTCCTCGCCGATCACCAGGCTGTCACCAATGCTGTTGAGATAGGCTCGCAATGGCTCCAGCGAACAGGGGACAGTCTTGCGGACAATATACACCGTGTCAAAGGTAAACGTGATTTCCTCATCGGTGAGGGCGGCAAAATCCGCCTTTCCCCGCTGGGCCTGCCCGTCATGTTCCAAATTGGGCATTGGTTCGCCCCGCAGCCCAGCCAACATACCGTCCAGTATGAGCAAGAAACCCTTTCCGCCAGCATCAATAACCCCTGCCTTCTGGAGGACGGGGTTCTGATTGATGGTATCTGCCAGGGCTTCATAGCCTGCCTTGATGGCTTCCTCCAGTACATACTCTATGCCGGGGTCATCCTCTGCCGCCATCTCTGCCCGCAGGGCTGCCAGCCGGGAGACTGTCAGGATGGTTCCCTCAGCGGGTTTCATCACCGCGCCGTAGGCTGCCGTGACACCCTCGGACAGGGCCAGGGCCAGCTGATGACCGTCCATGTCGGTGCAGCCCTTCAGCAGCTTTGCCACGCCCCGGAACAACAGGGACAGGATAACGCCGGAGTTGCCCCGGGCGCCCCGTAACATAGCAGAGGCGGTCACCTGGGCAACCTCCTCAACGGTCTGGGGATCCTTCTCAGCCAAGGCATCTACCGCCGTGGCGATGGTCAGGCTCATATTGGTGCCGGTGTCCCCATCAGGTACCGGAAATACGTTCAGATCATTGACAACCTGTTTTTCAGACTGAATGGCGGCTGCTCCGTGGGCAATCATCCGCCGAAGGTCAGCGCCATCAATTATTTCTATCATAAAAAGCCGATCTCCCTTGCTCTTATCTTCCTTGCCAGGTCAAACCACCGAATCCACAAAAACCTCCACCCGGTTGACCTGGATGCCGGTGAGCCGCTGGAGGTTATAGCGCACTTCGCTGATAATGGCGTTGGCAATAGCGGGCAGATTGACACCGGCGTCTACCACAATATGCAGTTGGATGGAGAGGCTGCCGTTCTCCTCCTCGATGGCACGGACACCCTTTGCCATTGATTCCCTCCGGAGCAGATGAATAAGACCATCTGTCCGGGAGCGGTAGGCCATACCTTTGACGCCAAAGCAGCTGGTGGCTACCGCGCCTACAATACAATGAAACACGTTCCTATCAATGGTGATGGTTCCACGTTCCGTCTGTAGACTTAACATAGAGAACCCTCCTTTGCGCAGGTACACAGGCTGACCCTGCC
The DNA here is from genome assembly GCA_964447925.1 of uncultured Oscillospiraceae bacterium. Taxonomy (GTDB): domain Bacteria; phylum Bacillota; class Clostridia; order Oscillospirales; family Oscillospiraceae; genus CAYUUP01. The sequence goes on along the minus strand of CAYUUP010000031.1, from coordinate 12,148 downwards.
GGAATGGTAGACCCTCGCCTGTGTTTTCTTTTATTGTATTCCATTTTGCCTGAAAATACAAGTCTTTTTTTGATCACAGAAAGAATTTTACGAAAATCATGGCCAATCCCAGCAAAAAGAGGACAAGACCGGTGATGCGGTTCAAGTGTTCCGTGTCCATACTGTTGGCAAAGCAGGCAGCCAGCCGTGCAAAAATCAGGGTAGAGACGATGCACAGTACCAGTACGAACAGATTAGGCAGACCATTGATGATGAAACGTGAGGACGCCCCAGTCAGAGCGGTGAAAGCCATGATAAATGTACTTGTCCCCACAGCAGTCTTTAGTTCATAGCCCAGCACACTGGTGAGGATTAGCAGCATCATCATGCCGCCGCCAGCGCCCACAGTGCCGCAGATAGCGCCGATGACCGCGCCGCACAGGACAGATCGAAAAACCTGATGATGGGGTTCCAGCGTTGCCATGCGGTTAGTTGTGGTATGTACAGGGAAGATGATAAATTTAAGGCCCACAAGGGTGGTGGAAATGACGGAAAAGCCGCCCATGGCAAAGTCCGGGATAAAAGATGCCGCCCAGCTTCCCAACAGGGTGAATACCAGCACGGACACCATCATGACCAGGCCATTTTTGATGTCCAGCCGCCCGTTCCGGCCATAGACGTAAGCGGAGACGGCGGATGCCAGCACATCGGACGCCAAAGCGATGCCAATGGCCTCATAAGCATTAAAGCCTAAAAATGTAATCAGCATGGGGGAGATGACAGCGGCGGCAGAAAGTCCTGCCAGGCCTGTTCCCAGGCCAGCTCCCAGGCCAGCTAGTATACTGATGACAATGGTCAGCAGCATAGGGTACCTCCAGAGGTGATAAAGTGGTTTCTATTATTATAACCCTCTTTCAAAAAAAATCAAGAGCAGAACACATACTAAATTAACCTGATCTCTCATTCCTCTCTTGCACCCGTCTGCCCATCGTGCTATAATGTCACTGATTTTCAGCGAGAGGAGGTCGCTCACATGATGCTGGACAGCTCGGGCTGGCAGTCCATCCTGGCGGAGGAGATGAACCAGCCATATTTTCACTCACTTTGTAAATTTGTGGAACAGGAGTACCAGACGCGAACAGTCTATCCTCCCCAGAGCAGCGTTTTTGCCGCACTGGAACGGACACCGCCGGAACGTGTCAAGGTAGTCATCCTAGGGCAGGATCCCTACTATAATGAGGGGCAGGCCCACGGGCTGGCCTTCTCTGTCCCTGCAATGCTGAAAAAGCTGCCTCCCTCCTTAAAGAATATCTTCACCGAGCTGCAGGATGATTTAAATATTCAGGCCCCTGCCGGCGGCGATCTGACTCCCTGGGCCGATCAGGGGGTGCTGTTGCTGAACACCGTCCTTACCGTCCGGGCCGGGGAGCCGAATTCCCACCGCAACCACGGCTGGGAGCGCTTTACCGATGCCGTGCTGCAGGCAGTAAACCGACAGCAGCGGCCGGTGGTCTACATGCTCTGGGGCGGCCCTGCCCAGAAGAAGCTGTCCCTGCTGGATAATCCCCGCCACCTGCGGCTCGTTGCCCCCCATCCCAGCCCGCTTTCTGCCTACCGGGGTTTCTTTGGGTGCAGACACTTCAGCCAGGCCAACGCCTTTCTGACGGAACAGGGCGTGACACCGGTGAGCTGGGAGCTGCCGCTATGACGGGGGAGGAGCGCCTCGCCGCCGGGGTGCTGCCCCTGCTGGAGTGGTATCATGAGCATCGCCGGATCCTGCCCTGGCGGGAGGAACCGACACCCTACCGGGTATGGGTGTCTGAGATCATGCTCCAACAGACCAGGGTGACAGCGGTGCTGGGATACTTCGCCCGGTTTATGGAGGCCTTTCCTGACGCAGCAGCACTGGCGGACGCCCCAAATGACCTGCTGATGAAGCAATGGCAGGGGCTGGGCTACTATAGTCGGGCCAGAAACCTGAAAAAGGCCGCTGGGCAGATCATGGAGCGGTTTGGGGGAGAGTTTCCCCGCCGTTATGAGGACATCCGCTCCCTGGCCGGGGTGGGAGATTACACCGCTGGCGCCATCGCCTCCATCGCCTTTAGGGAGGCAGTTCCGGCAGTGGACGGCAATGTGCTGCGAGTGCTGGCCCGGCTCACTGGGAACGAGGATGACATTTCACGACCGGAAATCAAGCGTAGGGCGCGGGAGGTTCTGACAAAAATAATCCCCCGCGCCTGCCCCGGCGATTACAATCAGGCGCTAATGGAGCTGGGAGCCATGGTCTGTCTGCCCAACGGCGCACCCCTATGCAGCAGCTGCCCTCTGAAAGACCTGTGCGCGGCCTTTCAGACGGAACGGACAGAAGTCCTGCCGGTAAGATCCCCAAAGAAGGCCCGGCGCATCGAGTCTCGCCGGGTATATCTCATCTTTTTCGAGGGGAGAATTGCACTGCGGCAACGGGCAGAAAAGGGTCTGCTGGCAGGGCTGTGGGAGTACCCCAACGAATTAGCAGACAGCGTTGATTGGCCCACCCGCTGGGGGTTGCGCGTGGAGAAAACGGTTCCTGCCGGTCGGGGAAAACACATCTTTACCCATATTGAGTGGCACATGGAGGGCACCGCCCTGACCCTCTCCGCCCCCGACCTGCCCGAGGGCTGGGTATTGGCGGACTTGCAAGCGCTGCGGGATCGCTATGCCGTACCCAATGCCTTTGCCCCCTTCCGGGGAGAGATCGAAAACCGTCTGCGGAAATGGGGGCTGCCATGATATGCGATCTCTGCCCCCGGCAATGTCATGCCCTCCGCACCGAAACAGAGGGCCGGGGATTGTGCCGGATGCCCGCCGCCCCGGTGGCCGCCCGGGCAGCCCTCCATCTGTGGGAGGAGCCGCCCATATCTGGTAAAACCGGCACCGGAGCCATCTTCTTTTCCGGCTGCTCCCTAGACTGCGTGTTCTGCCAGAATGAAGAAATCAGCCACGGCAACGTGGGAAAGCAGCTGACGGTGGCCCGGCTACGGGATATCTGCTATGAGTTGGCGGAGCAGGGGGCAACCAGCATCAGTCTCATCAATCCTACCCATTATGCCCATACGGTGCGGGAGCTTCTGGCTCAACCGCTGCCCCTGCCGGTGGTGTGGAACTCCGGAGGCTATGACCGGGTGGAAACTCTGCGGGGGCTGGCGGGGAAGCTCGATGTCTACCTGCCCGACCTGAAATATCTGGACAGTGAGACTGCCGCCCGCTATTCCGCCGCACCGGACTATCCGGAAATCGCCACTGCCGCCATCCGTGAAATGGTGGATCAGACCGGCCCGGTGGTGCTGGAGGACGGTCTGCTGCGGCGGGGCGTGCTGATTCGCCATCTGATTTTGCCGGGACAGGTGAATGCAGCCAAACAGGTGATGGATTGGGTAGCAGAGAACTTCCCGCCTGGGACAGTGCTGTTTTCACTGATGAGCCAGTATACCCCCTGGGGCCGGGCCAGGGAACTTTCTCCCCTGAACCGTTCTCTCCGCCGGGGGGAGATACGGGCGGCTGTGGAATATATGAAAAACCTGGGGCTGCAGGGCTATGTGCAGGAATCCTCCGCCGCCACCGGCGAATTTATCCCGGCCTTTGACTTCACGGGACTCTGAGAGGATCATATCTACTAACAAAGGAGCTGGTATGTGATGGATCAAGAACCCCTGGGACCGACCGATCTGGAGCGGACCGCCGGATTTGCCCTTGATCTGGCCACCCAGATGCTGGTCAACGGCGGGGAGATCAGCCGGGCGGAGGACACCATGACCCGCGTCTGCCGGGCCTATAACTGTAATGTAGTGCATATGTTTACTATCACCACACTGGTGATTTTGACTGTGGCCCGGGATGAGGGAGAACCTTCCTATACTGCCATCCGCCGGGTCCCGGGCTACAGCTATAATCTGACGGCGCTGGAGGAGTTGAACCGCCTTTCCCGCCATATGTGCCAGGATCTCCCCCCGCTGGAGGAGGGCTTCCGCTGTCTGCGGGAAATTCAGGGGGACACCGTTGTCCGGCCCACAATGTCCTTCTGGGGCGGCATCATTACTGCCTTTTTTCTGGCCATGTTTTTTGGGGGAGTCCCCCGGGACGGGCTGTGCGCGGGACTGCTGGCAGTGTTGCTCTACGTGTTGGATCATTATATCTACCGCCCCCGGATGAATCGGGTCGTAACCCGGTTTATCTCCTCCATGCTGGCCGGCTGCGGGGCTATCCTGTTGATTAAAGCCGGAATCGGCGTCCATCTGGACATGGTTAACATTGGCTTTATTATGGTTCTGATTCCCGGCATTCCCCTGACCAACTCCATCCGGGATCTGCTGGGCGGGGATATTATATCCGGCCTGCTGCGGTTTGTGGACTCCATGCTTCAGGCCCTGGCCATTGCCGGAGGGCTGGCAGTTGCAATCCTGTTCTTTGGAGGTGGCGCACTGTGATGCAGATGTTGACGGCGGGGCTGGGTACCGTGGGCTATGCCATGCTCTGCCAGGTGAAGTGGAAAAAGCTCCCCTATATTTTTGTGGGGGACTGTGTAGTGTGGCTGGTATACAGCCAAGCCATGGCCCTCTGGAACAACCTATTCCTCTGCAATGTGCTGGGAGCAATGTGTGCCACCATTTTTGCCGAGGTGCTGGCCCGGCTGCTGAAAGCACCCTCCACCACTTTCCTGATGCCTATCCTGATGCCACTGGCTCCTGGCGGCGGTCTGTATTACACAGTCTACTACGCGATGACCGGCCAAGCGGCATTGCGGCAGCATTGGCTGGGAATCACCTTTTATACCTGCTGCGGACTGGTGGCGGGCATTACGCTGGTCACATTCTTGTTCCAGTGCTGGTACAGTCTGGTGGAGGAGAAACGTCTCCATTCCGGGCAAGGCTGAAAGGATCGTTTCCCGGGGCCCTTTGAGAGGTCTGCCAGCTCCCATCGCAGTTTTGGGGGCTGGCCGCCATACCGCTTACCGCTTCAGCGCAACTACCTATCCAGGCACATATCCAGCGGGATTTTCAAAAATTGGAAATTCGCGGTTGACAGGCCAACTCTTTTGTACTATAATAAGGGAACTCGTGGGGGAGTAGTTCGCACGACGGTGTGACAAGTCAACATGCTGACCGCTTCGGTCTGGCTTGCCTTAATGAACGAGACTCACGTATAGCGGTCAGTCTGTCTATACGTGTTCTTTTTGGACTCAGGTACGGCGCTGTCCGCTGGAACCTGGGTTTTTTGTTGGCTGCGGAAAGCCCGGATAGAATTGTCCGGCCCGGCACTGGCTGGATTTTGGCTGTACAAGCGAATCAGAACGGAGTGAGCTTCAATGGCAATTTTCCTGACGGTTCTCGCCACCATCTTCATCGCAGAGATGGGGGATAAGACCCAGCTGCTGCTGGTAGCGATGACCAGCAAGTATAAGGTATCCCACATTTTGACCGGTACCTGGCTGGCCACGATATTGCTGAATATCCTGGCGGTAGGCGTGGGGGCAGCCCTCAGCAGCTACCTGGATATGCGCGTCATCAAACTGGTGGCGGGACTTGCTTTCTTTTATTTCGCCTACGCCACCCTGAGGGGCAGCGGCGATGAGGATGAGGAAAGGGGGCAAAAGGGGCAGTGTGGCCCAGTGCTGGCGATTTTCGGCTCTTTCTTTCTGGGAGAGCTGGGGGATAAGACACAGCTCTCCGCCATCACCCTGGCGGCAACCTATACCCAGGGCAGTCCGGCAAACGCCTTTTGGGTCTTCCTGGGCTGTACTCTGGGGCTGATTTTGGCGGATCTGCTGGGCCTTATTGTGGGGGTCGTACTGAAAAGCAGAATGCCCACCTCCCTACTGAATATTCTGTCCTTCCTGATCTTCTCCGTCTTTGGCGCCACCAATATCTACACCGCCATGAAACTGATTTTTGGACAGGGCTCCCTGCGCTGGGTAGGACTTATTGTCATTGTGGCTGCATTTTGTGTCCTGTGTGCTGTCACGTTCTGGAAGAAACGGAACGGGCGGGAAAATTGACCGCGCCGCCGGCTGCCGGCACAAGAGAGGGCACCCGAAAAACAACAGTTTTTAAGAAATTTTGCCATACCCCTTGCATTTGACAGGGAAATCGGTTAAAATGAAAAGGTAAAGCATTCATTCTGCATTTATGGAGGAGATAGATATGGTCAACGCAGGCAGCTTCAAGAACGGCGTCACCTTTGAGATGGACGGTAATGTGATGCAGGTGGTCAAGTTTCAGCACGTGAAGCCCGGCAAGGGCAGTCCCTTTGTCCGCACCACTATCCGGAACGTCATCACAGGCGCTGTGGTGGAGACCACCTTTGACCCGGATGATAAGTTTGATGAGGCGTTCATCGAGCGCACAGAGGCCAGCTACAGCTGGAACGACGGTTCGCTGTACTACTTCTATGATGAAGAGGGCAACGAGGTCATCCTGAACGCCGACCAGCTTGGGGAGTCCTTCCGGTTTGTATCCGAGGGGACTGTCTGTAAGATGCTCTCCTTCAAGGGAAATATCTTCAGCATCGAGCCGCCTAACTTTATGGATCTGACGGTAGAGAGTACCGAGCCCGCCGTCCGGGGCAACACCGCCACTAATGTCACCAAACCTGCTATTTTAGAGGGCGGCGCTGAGATTAAGGTTCCCCTATTTATCGACGCGGGTGACCGCATTCAGGTGGATACCCGCACCGGAGAGTATGTGAAACGGCTCAGCTGATAGAGTTGCATGGAGCCTGAAGGAGGTACGCACTGTGACGCTTTCTGAAAAAATTGCCTATCTGAAAGGTGTGGCCGAGGGAATGAAGCTGGATCCAGAGTCCAGCCCGGAGGCCAAGCTGATCTCTCTGATGATGGACATACTGGAACACATGGCCCTGTCGGTGGATGAGTTGGATGACACTCTTCTGGATCTCTTAGAAGAGAGAGATGCGCTGGATGAGGGAGATCCGTATCCTTCAGAGTTTCTCCGGAATGGCTCCTCCTTTGATGAGGGCGATGAGGAGGATCCCGACGAGTTAGATGAGTTGGACGAGGAGGACTTCTTCGAGGTGGACTGTCCCAACTGCGGTGACACCCTGATGCTGGATGAGAGTATTCTTCTGGCCGGTGAGGTGACCTGCCCCGGCTGCGGCCAGCTGCTGGCGGTGGATGTCAGCATTGAGGCTGAAGGGGAGGACTCTGGCGTACTGCCGAAGGAGTAATTTACGTGCAAAACACAAGGGGCGCCCTCCAATGCAGGAAGTGCGTCCCTTTTTTATATTGGGAGAAATTCATGGCACATTTTTATCTGGATCTCTTGCTTTACCTGCTGGTCTATAGCTTCTTGGGCTGGGTGACTGAAGTCTGCGTGGTGGCTGTCAAGGAACACCGGCTCTGCAACCGGGGCTTCTTCAACCTACCCTTCTGTTTTTCCTATGGCATCATCATGGAACTTCTCATACTGATACTGCCCACCATACACGGCATGACGGGACAATATATCTTCCAGTTCGCCGCTGTGCTGGCAGTGTCTTCCGTAGTGACATGGCTTTCCGGCTCACTGGCCAAGCGTCTCAGCCGGAATCTCCTGTGGCACTATGAGGAAAACAACCTGTTTACCGGCAACGGGCGGCAGGTGGTGGCGGCACTGGCTCGGGCAGCCGTTTATCTGCTGGTGCTGCTGCTGGTACACCCTCTGTTGGTCATGCTGGCAGGGATCATGCCCCGGCTGCTGAAGCTGGTTATCTGCGCTGTGATTGGCGTTCTGCTGATTCTGGACTTTCTCTCCATTGTCTATGCCATTTACCGCGATCAGCGGCGTGTCAAGCTGGAGCTGCTGGAGGAGACGCAGAGCAGACTGCAAAAGAGCAAGGCCGGTCTTGGCTCTCTTGTCTATCGGATGATTTGGAAGAGGCTGGAGCGGGCGTACCCCTCTATGGAGCATATGCCGGTGGGCGGTAAGGTAAAGGAAACCTTTGCCCCTGGTCTGTGCTGGGATAAACTCGTATGGATATTTTTCATCACCGCGCTGCTGGGCGATCTGATTGAGACGGTATTCTGCCGTTTCAGCATGGGCTACTGGATGAGCCGTTCCAGCTTAATCTACGGTCCCTTCAGTGTGGTCTGGGGTCTGGGCGCAATCATTCTCACAGTGGTGCTTCAACGGCTGGCAGACAAGGAGGACAGGTATATCTTTCTCTCCGGCTGTCTGCTGGGCGGCGTATATGAATATGGCTGCAGCGTGATCCTGGAGGTAGTCTTCGGCAAGATTTTCTGGGACTACAGCCACATCCCGCTAAATATCGGCGGTCGTGTCAATCTGCTGTTCTGCCTTTTCTGGGGAGCGCTGGCGGTAATTTGGGTGAAGGTACTCTATCCCCGCCTGAGCGGCTTGATTGAAAAAATCCCGCCCATTATCGGAAAAATCATCACCTGGTTCATTGTTATATTCTTTCTCTGCGATGGCATTCTCTCTGCGGCGGTCATCTTCCGCTATAATCAGCGGGCAGAGGACGCGGCGGGGAACTCCGTGGTGGGACAATTTTTGGACGAGAATTATACGGACGATTTTGTCGAATTTGTGTGGCCCAGCATGAAGCCGGCGGAGTAATTTTAAAACGTGCGAAATACAGCTGTTATATGTGGAGCGAACACAAAGAAAAACCGGGACTGTCCCGCCCAGCGGGACAGTCCCGGTTTTTTAGAAACACTTACTCCTCAACGGGAGCCTCCTCAGGTTCGGCCTCACCGGTTTCCTCCTCGGTGTACGCCTCTTCCTCCTCCGGCATTTCCCGGAGAGCCTCCCGACGGGAGAGGGAGATCTTGCGGGTTTCCTCATTGATACCGGTGATCTTAACGAACACCTTATCGCCCTCGGCCAACTCGTCCTCCACCTTTTCAACCCGATGGTCAGCGATCTGGGAGATATGAATCAGGCCATCCACGCCTGGCACTACCTCGGCAAAGGCACCGAAGCTCATCAGCTTGACCACCCGTACCTTGGCAATGTCCCCCACCTGGTAGGTGGACAGGAAGGTTTCCCAGGGATTCTCGTTCGGATCCTTGGCGCCCAGGGAGATTTTCTTCTTCTCAGGATCGTACTTGATGACATAGACATCCAGAGTGTCACCCACAGAAACTACCTCGGCAGGGGTCTTAATACGGCTCCAGGAAAGCTCTGTCACATGAACCATGCCGTCCACACCGCCGATATCCACAAAGGCGCCGTAGGATGTCAGAGACTTCACAGTGCCGGTATAGTGTTTGCCCACCTCGATGTTCTCCCACACCTGGGCAGCAGCAGCGGCACGCTCTTCAGCCGTGACAGCCCGGATAGAGCCGACCACACGGCGGCGAGAACGGTTCACCTCGGTGATGCGCAGACGGGCTGTGGTACCCACCAGGCCGTCCATGGATTCGCCGCGGCGCAGGCCGGTCTGGGACGCAGGAATAAAGACCCGGACGCCCTTGACGTTGGCCACGACACCGCCCTTGTTCTGCTCGGTGATCTTGCCCTCCAGGATGGTCTTGTCCTCCTTGGCCTGCTCAATTTCCTCCCAGCCCCGGTTGGCATCCAAGCGCTTCTTGGACAAGGTGATGACGCCTTCAGCATCGTTGACCCGGGTGACAGTAGCCTCAATGCTGTCACCCACCTTCACAAGCTCCTCCACCTTGGCGTTGGGATCTGCCGAAAACTCAGATACGGGAATGTAACCGGCATATTTAGTTCCCACATCCACCTGGATCTCCGTGGGTGTGATGTTCACCACCGTACCAGTTGCCTTTTCACCCGTGCTTAAGGTTTTAATCGATTTTTCCAGCATCTCTGCAAAGGACTCCTCGATCTCCATGGGTTCCATAATTTCCTCACTCATTTTGTCATAGACCTCCTTTATAATCCAGCCAGGCGTGGATGCGCCGGCCGTGATCGCAACAGTATCCATTTCCCGCAGTTCGCCCAGAGGCAGCTCCTCCGCCTTTTGTATCCAGTATACATGAACACAGCACTCCTGACACAGTTCTACCAGATGCCGGGTATTGGAGCTGGTGGCATCTCCAATGACCACCACAGCGTCACATTGAGCCGCCAAATTTCGTGCTTCTGACTGTCGGTTATGGGTCGCTCCACATATTGTATCAAATATTTGGGCATTTGTACATCTTTTTTTTATTTTTTTTGCGCAGGCTTCCCAATTTTTTTTCGTAGAGGTGGTCTGTGCCACCATTGTCAGGGGTAAATCCTGCCGATTTTCCGCCTCATTCAGCCAGTTTTCCACTTCATCCGGCGTCTCCAGCACCACAGAGCGGCTGTTCCAACTGGCAATGGCCTGCACTTCGGGATGGGAGCGACTGCCGATAATCAGCACCGTGCGTCCCTCCTCCTCCGCCTGGCACACCAGCCGATGGATGTGGATAACATGGACACAGGCAGCGTCCCGAATCTCCGTTCCCCGACGTTCCAGTTCCCGGCGGACGTCCCTGCTCGCACCGTGGGAACGGAGGACAACCACCGCGCCGGAGGGTATATCAGCCAACCGCTTCACGCAGACCATTCCCTGACCTGCCAGCTTCTCCACCACATGGCTGTTGTGGATCACCGGCCCCAGCATAACAGCAGGCTTCCCCGACTCCCTGGCCTCTGCCGCAGCCTGCTCCGCAATTTTCACCGCCCGCCGGACACCATGGCAAAAGCCAGCCGTCTCCGCCAGAATGAGTTTTTTCATTCTGATTGTTCCTTCAGGGCATAAATCCGGGCCAACAGGTCATCGGCAATGGTCTGGTACTCTTGCTGGCTGGCCCGCTTCCCTGCCAACTCCGGGTAATATGGCTCCCCGATCACCACGGTGGAACGGCGGAACCACTTCTTCTTCGCCGGGATATAGACGGGAACCAAAGGCGCTCCAGAACGCATGGCGATCATCACCGCCCCGGTCTTAGCGGACACGCTGTCCTCCTCACTGACCCGAGTGCCTTGGGGAAAGAGCATCATCTTGGAGCCCTCCTTCAGCACCTGAATGGCCCGGCGGATAGCGCCCATATCATTCTTGCCCCGGTTGACGCCGAACATACCTACCCAGCGGAGTACCGGTCCCACAATCGGTATCTTGAATAACTCCTCCTTGGCCATAATGCGCAAGGGGTTCCTCCGCCCTGCAGCCAGCACCATCATCAGAGGATCGGCATAGGCCGTGTGATTGGCACAGATGAGGGCTGCCCCCTCCGGCAGATTCTCCCGACCAATGGCGCGGACGGGATGAAAAACGCGGAAAACATTCATGACGAATACATAAAGGAAACGATAGGAGGCGTCATATTGCTCCTTGGTGCGGTATATCCGCTGTTTTTTCTTCTGCTCACTCACATCCGACCCGCTCCTTTACCAGCTCTGTCAGCAGGCGGCAGCACTCCTCCAGGGGGATCCCGGTGGTGTCCACCAGCTGTGCGTCCGGCGCCTGCCGCAGAGGGGCAATGGGGCGGTTGCTGTCCTGCTTGTCCCTGGCAATTACATCGGTCAGCACCTGCTCATAGGAGGCAGCCTCCCCCCGCTCCCGCAGTTCCAGATAACGACGCTCAGCCCGCTCCTCCGGGCTGGCAGTGAGAAAAATCTTTACTGTAGCATCCGGCAGCACCACCGTACCGATATCCCTGCCGTCCATGATGACATTCCGGCTCCGGGCCAGCTCCCGCTGACGGTCTAACAGGAAAGCCCGCACGGCCGGCAGGGCCGCTACCTTGGAAGCCCCCATGGAAACCTCCGGTCTGCGGATCTCCCCGGTGACATCCTCATTCCCCAGCAGCATATGCTGAAGGCCGTCCGCTCCGTAGTCGATATTCACCCGGATGTCCGGCAGGCAGGCAGAAATCTCCTCCGCCGTCTCCGCCCCAGCCCGGCTGACCGCCAGGGCTACTGTGCGGTAGATGGCTCCGGTGTCCACATAGAGGTATCCCAGTTCCTCCGCCAACCGACGGGCCATAGTGCTTTTCCCCGCGCCGGAGGGTCCGTCGATGGCAATGCTGATGGGTCGGTCTGTCAATACATTCACATCCAGCTTCGCATTTTATTTTGCAAGGGCTTCCCCGGCAGTATGGCCGGTAGCCCAGGCAATTTGCAGGTTGAAGCCGCCGGTGTAGGCGTCCACATCCATTATTTCCCCCGCGAAGTACAACCCCTCC
>CAYUUP010000030.1:2487-15026 GCA_964447925.1 uncultured Oscillospiraceae bacterium | reverse complement strand
GTGACCCGGGACAGGGGGATCTCCAGGCCTCCCCGTACCCGCTTAAACCGGGGGTTCACCTCCAGAATGACCTTTCCGGCACAATGAAATGACTCCTGTTCAAACATCAGGCAATAGGGGATCTGGAAGCTGCCGTCCTTCAAATCAGCTACCTGGGCCATAAAGACATTGTTGGGCCGATAGGCCACCCGCTCCCGCATGAAGTTGTGCAGGTCGGATGGGATATAGGATGTCAAACCCAGTTCGTGGCCCTCCCGTATATTCTTGCAATAGAAGTGGCTCACTGTCTCCACGTGTCCCTTTGTGGCCGGGTTGCGCAGATAGTCGTACTCATGATCCTTTCCCTTGACCAGAGTGACATTCTGCAGCCGGGGGATAATGTCCTCCAGATGGCTGAGAAAGGTGGACGGCTCCGAGGCCACGCCGGCAGTGGCGATCACGTCTCCGGACTCAATAAGGGCCAAACAGTCCTCAAGGCTTTTTCTTTTGCGCAGATATTCCTCCTGCTGCTGCATGGTAATTCACTCCTGATTTTAAATCCTAATATAAGCATAACACATTGAGAGAAAAAGCGGAAATATCAAAATTCCAAGCATCGTTATAGCAAATCGCGTATAACTGTGGTATAATAAGACATGGTAGCAGCGGCTGCCCCGCCGTCTCTGCCAATCTCTGCAAAGGAGCTTGCGCTATGACATCCCTGCAAATCAACTACTTCCTCAAGGTGGCAGAATACCTCAACTTCTCCCGTGCTGCGGAGGAGCTATATGTCTCCCAACCTTCGGTGAGCCGCCAAATTCAGCAGCTGGAGCAGGAACTGGGCTGTACTCTCTTTGATCGGACCCGGAAAAACGCTGTCACTTTGACTGCGGCAGGGTTGGTCTTTCAGGACAGCTTTCGCAGTTGCGTGCGCAGTGTGGACGCTGCCCGCACTGCCGCCCAGGAATTATCCGCCCAGGCACCTCTACAGCTGCGGGTGGGCTATGGGTTAGGCTGGGATCTGAGCGATATCCTGGGCCGGTTCCGCCGGCAGGTACAGACGCGCTACCCCCAGGCGGAACTGGAATTTCGCTGCGACACCTTTGTCCGCCTTCAGAACCAGGTGCAGACAGGCACGCTGGACGCCATTCTCTGCCCCACCATCAGCATCCGCACCCCGGAAAATCTGGAGGTCACTGATCTGGGGGAGCTTCCCAGCTTAGCCTGTGTCCGCCGGGGGCTGCTCCGTCCGTCGGAGGAACCCCTGCGGCTGACTGACTTCCACGGCCAGCGGCTGCTGACGCTTGAGGAGGACGAAGTCCCCAGCAGCCGAAAGCTCATCCTCTATCAATTCTGGGGGCTGCAGGTGAAGCCGGAGACAATTATCTTTCCCAACCGGGATTCCATCTATCAGGCGGTGCTGCGGGGGGAGGGCTTCGCCGTCTTTGACTCCCTCATGCCCCTGCCGCGGGATAGCCGTATTGCCTGTTGCCCTATGGAGCAAAAAATCCCCGTGTGCATGATGTCCGATCGGCAGAGCAAGAACCCCTTGCTGCACCTCTTTGGGGAGGCTATGAGCAGGGAATTTGCGGAGACAGTCCTCGAATAAAGCGGGGAGCTGAATTTGCTTTCCCTCCTGTCGCTTTATGCGCACACAAAAAGCCCGGCCGCCGCTTAGTGTGCGACCGGGCTTTTCGAAAGCACAGCGCAAGGCCCCGCCATTTGGCAGGGCCTTGCGCTGTGCGATGCTGTTTCAGTCTACGATATCCACCGTGACCCGCTGATTGGTCTGCTGAGCCAGAGCCCGCACCACAGTGCGGATCTCCCGGGCAATGCGGCCCTGACGGCCGATGACCTTGCCCATGTCCTCTGGGGCTACCCGCAGCTCCAGCACCTGCTCACCGCCCCGTTGGCTCTCCGTCACTGAGACAGAATCGGGATGTTCAACCAGGTTTTTGGCGATATAGAGGAGCAGTTCCTTCATGACACCACTCCCCCTTACAAAACGCCGGCCCTTTTTAGCAAGGACTTCACGGTATCCGTGGGCTGGGCGCCGGTCTTGATCCAAGCCAGGGCGCGCTCACCGTCCACCTTGATCTCCGCAGGCTCTGCCAGGGGATCGTAGGTGCCGATCTGCTCAATAAAGCGACCATCACGGGGGGAGCGGGAGTCCGCCACCACGATACGATAGAAGGGGGCCTTCTTCGCGCCCATGCGACGCAGTCTGATTTTTACCATTATCGTTCACCTCCATAAGCTGTGTTCTGATTGGTATATGATAAGTGCCGTGGCACGAATCAACAGGGGGGTGCGTTTAACGCTTTTTCTTTTTCTTCTTGGGCTTATAGGCAGCCTTGGTGGCTTTGCGGCCGCCTGTGCCACCGCCTATACCGCTCATACCGCCACCCATCAGACCCCGCAGCGCCTTTGGGATTTTCCCTCCGGACATCTGTTTTGTCAGAGCCTGCATGGTTTCAAACTGCTTCAGCACCTGGTTCACCTGCTGGACACTGGTGCCGGAGCCTGCTGCGATCCGCTTTTTGCGGCTGGCGCCCAAGATATCCGGAGCTTCCCGCTCCTGGGGGGTCATAGACTGGATGACAGCCTCCACACGGGTCAGCATGGAGTCATCCACATCATCGGCATTAATTTTCTTCATGCCAGGGATCATTCCCATGACCTCCGACAGCGGGCCCATCTTTTTGACCTGTTTCAGCTGGTCATAGTAGTCGTTGAGGGTGAATTTGTTCTTGCGGAGCTTCTCCTCCAGCTTGGCGGCCTGCTCCTCATCAAAGCTCTGTTGGGCCTTTTCGATGAGGGAAAGTACATCACCCATGCCCAGAATACGGGAGGCCATCCGCTGGGGGTGGAAGACCTCGATGGCGTCCAGCTTTTCGCCGGTGCCGGCAAACTTGATGGGCTTTCCGGTGACTGCCCGGATAGAGAGGGCAGCGCCGCCCCGAGCGTCACCGTCCAGCTTGGTCAGCATCACGCCGTCAATATCCAGCGCCTCATCAAAGGCGGTGGCGGCGTTAACGGCATCCTGACCGACCATGGCGTCCACTACCAGCATGATTTCGTTAGGGTGAACCGTGTCCCGGATGTGCCGCAGCTCGTCCATTAGTGTCTCGTCCACGTGGAGACGTCCGGCGGTATCCAGCAACACCATGTCGTTGCCATGCTGCTTTGCGTAGACCACGGCAGCTTGAGCAATCTCCACCGGATTGCCAGGCCCCTGCTGAAACACGGGAATGTTCAGCTGCTTGCCCACCACCTCCAGCTGCTGGATGGCAGCTGGACGATAGACATCACAGGCCACTAAAAGAGGACGGTGTCCCTTGGTGCGGAGATAGCCCGCCAGTTTTGCGCTGTTGGTGGTCTTGCCGGCACCCTGAAGCCCCACCATCATTATGACGGTAGGCGGCTTAGGTGCCGTGTTGATATGGGCGGCCTCCCCACCCATCAGGGCGGTTAGCTCCTCATCCACAATTTTGATAACGGTCTGAGCCGGGGTCAGTGCGGCCAGCACATCGGCTCCCACAGCCCGCTCGGTCACCCTGGCAATAAAGTCTTTGACAACCTTATAGCTGACGTCAGCCTCCAACAGAGCCAGACGAATCTCCCGCATGGCCTCCCGGACATCGGCTTCTGTCAGCCGCCCCTTGCTCCGCAGCCGGGAAAATGCCTTGGATAACTTTTCGGTCAATCCCTCAAACGCCATAGGTCATTCCTCCAGCCGATCCGCAGCCTTCCGGATAGAGTTAGCCAGTTCCTCCACCCGGTTATCCTCCAGCCAGCGGCGGTTGTACTCCAACAGCTGATCTGCGGCATCCTGAATGGCGGCCACATCACGCCGCATAGCCAGGAAACGCTGGATGATGCCGGTCTTTTCCTCCATCTCGGTCAGTGTTCGCTCCGCCCGGACAATGACGTCTCGGACGCCCTGACGGGTGATACCAGCGGATTCCGCAATTTCAGCCAAGGAAAAGTCCTCGTTATGGTAGAGGTCAAAGAACTCCCGCTGACGTTCGGTAAGCAGGTCGCCATAAAAATCATAGAGCATGGCCATCTCAAACGCCTGACGCTTCATGGGAATCCTTCCTCCTTCTGTAGTACAGAGTGGCTCTTCTTTATGTAAAGCCGCGTTACTTTACCGCTAGTTATTGTACTACATTTTTGATCCGTTGTCAAGAGGGTGCGCATATTTTTGATAAGCCTACATAATTTTTTGAAAAAGGGCTTGCATTTGAAATCCTTATGTGCTATAATACCTAGGCTATAAGGTTATCCGGGTGTGGCGAAGTTTGGTATCGCGCTTGAATGGGGTTCAAGAGGCCGCTGGTTCGAATCCAGTCACTCGGACCATGCGAGTGTTCATAAAGGGTTTCACTTTATGAACACTCGATTTTTCTTTGAAATCGATATTCTCCTTATGCACAAGCAGGCGTCTTGCCTGCTCTTTTGCGTTATGCGGTCATTGTCAGAATATGCTCTGCGGCAACGCTCTTGCGGTACACACATCGTACAGAAGGTATTTGCTTTCGGACAGATCGCTCCCATTTGCCACCCCTTTTTCAAATTTTCTCTCACATCATTGGCAAACCTACAATTGTCTCCTGTTCTTTTTTCTGCCGTTTCTTGACAAACGTATCTGTATCAGATATGATTAGAGTAGTCTTTTGCAAGCGTATTCATTTTGGCTGAGGCTACTGCCTGGGCCGGGGATCCACCCAGAAGAAATATAACTGTCGTTTATATTATCTGCTGAAGATCAAAAGGAGGACTATCCATGAAATGTCCCATCTGTGGCAAAAACACCTCGGACACTGTCAAATTCTGCGGCCAGTGCGGTCAGAAGATTCCCCGTTGCCCCACTTGCGGTGAAGTGATTTACAAACGCACCAGCTTCTGCATTCACGACGGCACACCGCTGCCGGAAGATGTGTTGGCCCTGCTGCCCACCGAAGCTGCTCCTGCCGTACCCGCCGGTGCCGGAAGTGCAGAAGACAGCGTAGCCGCTGCCATCAGCCAGGCTTTTGATGACACGTCCCGGTCAGAGGAGTCGGCGCAGACCCAGGAGCCACCCGCTACAGAGCCGGCCGTCTCCCAAACGCCGCACCAGAGGAGCTTCTGCATCAAGTGCGGCAGACCCATATACGATGGGCAGCGGCTCTGTCCCGACTGCAGCAGGCCCCAGCGCTTCTGCATTCGCTGCGGCAGGCCGGTATTGGATGGGCAGGAGATTTGCTCTCTCTGCCAGCGCACGGTGCCAGAGCCGAAGGAGGAGCGCCACACCCTCCGCCTCGTACTTATCATTATAATCATTGTTTTGCTGTTGGCCGTGGGAGGTGTCTTCGCATACGCCTATGTCAACGATATGATTCCCTTCCTCCCCAGAACGGCGGCGTCTGACCAGCTGGAAAACCCTGAAGAGCCGGAAACGTCCGACTCCGACTTGTCTGACTCCGACTTGTCTGATTCTGACCAGCCGAAGGAGAGCGATGTCGGTCCGTCTGACACAGAGGAGCCAGAGGAAACCGAGCCTGGCCTGTCTCATTCGGACAATCCGGAGGGCAGCGAGTCCGACAGCTCTGATTCTGAGTCTGACAGCTCTGATTCTGAGTCCGACTCCGAAATAGAGTTGAGCGATCCCGTTATGGCCCTGATTCTCACCAGCGATTCGGTCTATTTCACCAGGGCAGATTTGGAGGGCTTTGACACCGATATGTGCCGCCTGCTTCGGAACGGTATTTATGCCCGGCACGGGCGGAAATTCAAGGACGAGACGCTTCAGGCATATTTCGACGCCTGTGACTGGTACACCGGGACGGTGGAACCGGATGACTTCAGCGACAGCGTACTGAACGACTACGAGGTTGCTAATCTGGCCTTTGTGGTGAATTATGAGAAGGAGATGGGATACCGTGACTGACAAGCGGGGAAGGTTCATATGCCTGCTCCTGTGCTGTTGTCTGCTTCTGTTCACCTGCGGCTGTTCCGTCGGGAATGAGCCGGTGCGGTCGGATACGGAGACGCCGGAGCAGGAAACAGAATCAGAGGTCATCCCCGAAGACAGCGAAGAGGGAACCGGCACCACAGAGAGTGAACCTGAGTCAGAGGAAACCGGCACCACAGAGAGTGAACCTGAGACAGAGGAACCGCCGGAGATTGTCGATGTGGACAAACTGAATACCACAGAGATGTATACCACTACCTCCGTCCGGGTGCGGACGGAGCCGTCCACCGAGGGGGAGATATACACCACCCTCAGCCGCCGAACCACCGTACAAGTGGTGGAGGCGGTGGATGATGACTGGTGCAGCATCGTGCTAGACGGCCAGCTGCTCTATATCGCCTCCGCCTACCTCCGGGCGCCCTCCGAAGGCTCCAACGGTTATTTGATTGTCATTGATGCCGGACACCAGGCCCATGGGAATTCCGAGCAGGAACCCATCGGCCCTGGCGCTTCGGAGACTAAAAAAAAGGTCAGCAGCGGCACCAGCGGAGTAGTCAGTGGGCTGGATGAGTATGAGCTTAATCTCCTGGTAGCTCTGAAGCTCCAGGACGAGCTGGAAACCCGAGGCTACGAGGTCCTTATGGTGCGCACTACCCATGACGTGGACATCAGCAACTCCCAGCGGGCGGCCATCGCCAACGAAGCCGGAGCGGATGCCTTTATCCGCATACACGCCAACGGCTCCACAGACTCATCTGTCTCCGGAGCCATGACCATCTGCCAGACCTCCTCCAACCCCTATAACGCCGACCTCTATTCCCAGAGCAAGGCTCTTTCCGCCTATGTGCTGGATGAACTGGTGTCCGCTACCGGCTGCGTCAAACGGTATGTCTGGGAGACGGACACCATGAGCGGCATCAACTGGTGCCAGGTGCCGGTGACCATCGTGGAGATGGGCTATATGACCAATCCTGATGAGGACGCACTGATGGCTACCGAGGACTATCAGTATAAGATTGTGGAGGGCATTGCCAACGGCATTGACCTGTTCTGCGGGGTGTAAGCTGGAACAAATTAAACACCGGCAAAGGGAGCTGTCTCACTGAGAGACAGCTCCCTCTGTTTTTCGCGGGATGAAGCCCTCCGGCAGCGCGCCGGAGGGCCTTCCTAAATGTAAGAGCCATGGACTTACAGGCAGCCACAGCCCCGCTTCAGATCCCGCAGGGGGTCGATTTGCTCGGTAGAGCTAGGTGGGAAGAATTCGCCTACAGGGAAGTCCACCTGCTGGAAGACTTGGCAGGGGTCGTTTTCACAGCTTTCGCAGCTGCACTCCTTGCTGGGCATGCAGTAGTCATAGACCGGAATCAACAGCTGGGAGTCCCGTTCCATACGGAGAATGGAGAACTGGCCCAGGGTGAGGTAGACCCGCTTTATGGAGCTGTCGCCAAAGCTGATTTCGCCATCGAAGGCGGCCAGAATTGAGGAGGGGATCTCGTTGACCACACACTCACAGGAGGAGCGCTCACAGACCTCCACCAGCTTCATGCTCAACACCAGGGGATCTACAGCCTCTACAATGGCTGTGGGCAAGTTGTCCTCGAAGGTCAGCGGGCCATCCAGACCGGGGCAGGCGTCCTCTGAGGAGAAAATCTTGGCTGTCCCCTCGCTGCCAAAAAGGACACAGCGCTTGTCAAAGACGGCCAGCCCGGTGATGGGGGCGGGACGAGAGCAGCCGGTGCAGCCCTCAGCGCAGATGCGGTAGAAGAACCGCAGATCAACGGTGTAAAAGCCCCGGTTGAAGCCCACGGGGCTGACTTCCACATGTACATACAGCAGCTCAGCCCGACCGCCTCGGATGGAGGTTGAGCTGTCGATGACAGCCTGAGATGCCGTGGTGGGATAGAGCCGCAGCTCCTCGATGCAGTCCTTGGACTGGCAGGAGTCGTAAATTTTTTTGGTATGGATACAAGTGGCCTCTTTGATGCTGGTGGAATCCAGCAGCGGGCCAGGAATGACTTTCTCAGCCATGGAAAAACCTCCGAAAGATGAAGTTGGAAAGGCGTACCCTTCGTTGTCATACTATGTCAGAGAGGGGGAGGTGTGCGGCGGGGCAGCAAAAAACAGTTGTCCCAGGCCTTGTCATATGGTAAAATAAGATGAGAACAAATCGCAAAGGAGCGTTTTCCATGGATTTTACACAGCTGGCGGCGGAGCGCTATTCCTGCCGCAGGTTTTCCGACCGACCGGTGGAGCAGGAAAAGCTGGCAGCAATACTGGCAGCAGGACGGCTGGCTCCTACCGCGAAGAATACCCAGCCCCAGCGGATTTATGTTTTGCAGAGCCAGGATGCCATTGACAGGATACGGGGCCTGACCCGGATGGCCTTCAACGCCCCAGTGGTGCTGCTGATCGGGGGCCATACCCCAGAGGGCTGGGTCAACCCCTTCACCGGCAAAAACAATGCCGAGGTGGATACTGCCATTGTCACCACCCATATGATGCTGAAAGCGGCAGAGCTGGGCCTGGGGACAACCTGGGTAGGCTGGTTTGACTGCGCCGCAGCCCACAAGCTCTTTGACCTGCCGGAGGATGAGGACGTCTACTCTCTGCTGCCCCTGGGGTATCCGGCGGAGGACGCCAGCCCATCCCAGAACCACGGGTGGCGGAAGCCCCTCACCGAGACGGTGCGCTATTTGTGAGGAAGATTCAATGGAAATAGAGCGTAAATTTCAGATAAGTGGCTTCCCGGATCGGGAGCCGGACTACCGGCGGGAGATTTTTCAGGGTTACCTCTGCACTGACCCGGAGGTGCGCATCCGGGAGTCTCGGAATCCGGACACCGGGGAGAGCAGCTATATGCTCTGCATCAAGAGCCTGGGGGATTTGGCCCGCCATGAGGTGGAGACAGGACTGACAGCGGAGCAATACGCCGAACTGAAGGGAATGCTGAAAAAGCCTCTGATCCATAAGGAATGGCGGGGCTACCGGCTGGCAGGGGACCTCCTGCTGGAGTGTTCCCTTGTGGACGGCGGCGTCTTTGCCTATGCCGAGGTGGAATTCCCCACCGAGGAGGCTGCACTGAGCTGGACGCCGCTGGACTTTCTGGGCCGGGAGATGACCTATCAGAGCAATTTCAGGATGCGGACATACTGGGAAAACCGGCAGATCCCCCCGGTTGGGGACTGACCATGGCCCAGAAGCGGAATTTCCAGAGGGAGTTGGACGCTATCCTGGACAGGGAGACTGGGAGACGGCCCACCCTGCTGCTCCACAGCTGCTGCGCACCCTGCTCCAGCTATGTGCTGGAATATCTCTCAAAATATTTCGATATCACCCTGTTCTATTACAATCCTAACATTTCTCCGGAGGAGGAGTATCGCCGCCGGGCAGAGGAGGTACGGCGGCTGGTGGCTGAGATGGCCCCGCCGGGCGTGCAGGTGATTGTCGGGGGCTACCAGCCGGAGCGGTTCTATGTCGCTACCCGGGGGCTGGAGGACACCCCAGAGGGGGGCGAGCGGTGCCAGGCCTGCTTCCGGCTACGGCTCAGCGAGGCCGCAGCGCTGGCCCATACGCTGGGGACGGACTACTACACCACTACCCTGACCATCAGCCCCTTGAAGAGTGCTGCAAACATAAACGCCATTGGCGAAGAGCTTGCCCCCATCTATGGCACGACCTGGCTGCCGTGCGACTTCAAAAAGCGGGAAGGCTATAAGCGATCCATTGAGCTTTCCCGGGAATACGGCTTGTACCGGCAGGACTACTGCGGCTGTGTCTTCTCCCGCAGGGCAAGAGAAAACCGGCAAAAGCAGGAGGTCAGGCAGAAGCCTTGAGGCGGCAGACAAACCTCCGGGAATAATTTATTATGTGTGAAGGAGCAGCTATGGCAAACTTTTTGAGAAAACTCCGCCGGGGAGTGAAGCAGAACCACCCCCGGTGCGCCGCCATCGTCCCCGCTGCCGGTTCTGCCCGGCGGATGGAGGGAACGGACAAGATGCTGGCTACCCTGGACGGGGTTCCCGTACTCATCCGTTCCCTGCTGGCCCTGGAGGGCTGTCCCCTCATTGACGAGATCATTGTAGTCACCCGGGAGGATTTAATTGTGCAGGTGGGCCAGCTCTGCCGGGATTACAGTCTGAACAAGGTGACAAAGGTTCTGAAGGGGGGGAGTAGCCGGACGGAGTCGGTCTGGCTGGGCCTGAGAGAGGTTTCGCCCCAGACGGTGCTGTGTGCCGTCCACGATGGCGCCCGACCACTGGTCCCTTCGGAGGTGGTGGAGGAGGTCATACATACTGCTGCCAAAACCCGCGCCGCCGTCCCTGCCGTGCCGGTGAAGGATACGGTGAAGCGGGCCGCGAACGGTCGGGTGACGGAGACGCTGCCCCGGGCGGAGCTGTTTGCTATCCAGACGCCCCAGGTCTTCGACACCGACCTGCTGCGGGGGGCCTTGCAGCGTGTCATGGAGGAGAACGCCGAGGTCACCGATGACTGTGCCGCCGTGGAGCGGCTGGACATGACAGTAACCCTAACGAGGGGATCAGACCAGAATATAAAAATAACCACGCCGGTTGACCTGGCGATCGGGGAGGCGATTTTGCGGTGGCAGGGACAAATTTGAGAATTGGGCATGGCTACGATGTCCACCGACTGTCGGAGGGTCGGCAGTTGGTGCTGGGTGGAGTGGAAATCCCTTGGGGGAAAGGTCTGCTGGGTCATTCCGATGCCGATGTGTTGCTCCACGCCATTATGGACGCCCTGCTGGGGGCGGCAGGGTTGTGGGATATCGGGCACGCCTTTCCGGACAGCGATCCGGCTTACAAAGACATCTCCAGCCTGATTTTGCTCCGGCGGGTGACAGAGATGCTGACAGAAGAGGGCTTTTTGCCCGTCAATGTTGACGCCACCGTTCTGGCTCAGCAGCCAAGGCTGGCCCCTTATATTCCCGCCATGCGGGAGAAGGTGGCGGGGGTGCTGGGACTGCCTCCGGAGCGGGTGAACATCAAGGCCACCACCGAGGAAGGGCTGGGCTTTACCGGTATGGGAGAGGGCATGGCGGCTCACGCTGTGGCCCTGGTGGAGGTGCAACAATGAAACGGCTGCTGGCATCCCTGGCCGCACTGCTGCTCCTGTTGGCCCCGGAAGGCTGCGGGGGAACAGAACAGCCGAAGGAAAGTGGAGAGACTGCCAGCGCCACCCGACAGATCTTCGCCATGGACACCTACATGACCCTCACCGCTTATGGTGAAGGCAGCGAAGCGGCTGTTGACGCTGCAGTGGAAGAAATCCAACGGCTGGATGCCCTGCTCTCCGTAGGAGATGAGAGCAGCGAGGTCAGCGTGCTGAACGCCACGGGTTCCGGGACGCTCTCCGAGGACACCGCATATCTGCTGGACTATGCCCGTTCCCTGTGGAGGAGTACCGGCGGGGCCTTTGATATCACGGTGTATCCCATGATGGAGCTGTGGGGCTTTACCACCGGGGAATATCATGTCCCGGATGAGATGGAACTGGCGGAGACGCTGGCGCTGGTGGACTGCGGCCTGCTGGCCTATGAGGACGGTGTCCTGACTCTGGGAGCGGGGCAGGGTATTGACTTCGGCGGCATCGCCAAGGGCTATACCTCCGGCCTGGTTATGGATATTTTTGAGTCGTATGGCGTCACCGGCGGCTGTGTCTCCCTGGGAGGCAATGTCCAATGCTATGGAACTAAGCCGGATGGATCACTTTGGCGTGTGGGTATTGAGAATCCGGATGACAGCTCCAGCTACCTGGGAGTCCTCACCGTCAGCAATATGGCTGTCATCACCTCCGGCGGCTATGAGCGGTACTTCGAGGAAAACGGCGTCACCTATCATCATATTATCGACCCGGCCACCGGTTATCCCGCAGACAGCGGACTGACCTCCGTCACTGTGGTCAGTCCGGACGGCACACTGGCGGACGGCCTCTCAACTAGCCTATTTATCATGGGGCTGGAGGATGCCGTGGAATACTGGCGGTCTAGTGGGGAGGACTTTGAACTGGTGCTGCTGACCGGGGACGGAACCCTCTACATCACAGCAGGGCTGGAAAGCAGCTTCACCTCCGACTTTGACGTTGAAATCATTCTGTGATGGCTTGGCGCTTCGAGCGTTGCTGTCCTAAAAGCCGTTTTCCCCAAGAATCCCCGGGAGCCGGGGAAGCGCATTCCTATAAAGGTGACATTTCCCCAGCTCCTGGAGGAAGCTGGGGAAATGTTGTTCAGCCTGCCCTTCTATGGGGCAGGGGCGGCCCGTTTGTCAGATATGTGCAGTCAGTCATCCATTTCATATTTCACCACGGCACCGGTATAGGCGTCGATTTCATAGTCATACTCCACGCTGTTATATTTGAATTCTACGTCATACACGCCATCGCCCTTGTCCAGCTCTGCCGTCAGCTCAGTCACCTGGGCGGCTGTCAGGCCCGCGTGGGAGAGCGCGGCAGACTTGGCGGCGCTGCTGTCAATATAGGAGGTGTTGGAGCCTGTAGTGTCCGCATTGTCCCGCTCATATTTCACCACGGCACCGCTATAGGCGTCGATTTCATAGTCATACTCCACGCTGTTATATTTGAATTCTACGTC
>CAYUUP010000030.1:0-2387 GCA_964447925.1 uncultured Oscillospiraceae bacterium | reverse complement strand
CAGTCACCTGGGCGGCTGTCAGGCCCGCGTGGGAGAGCGCGGCAGACTTGGCGGCACTGCTGTCAATATAGGAGGTGTTGGAGTTACTGTCATTCCCCTCTGGGTAGCCAGAACCTTCTTTGTACTCAAAGCTCACAATACTGCCGGTCTGGGCATTGATTGCATACTCATATTCAACAGCGTCTGCAGCGGTAAAGTCCACATCGTAGATCACAACGCCGTTCTCGCTGTCAAGCTCCACATCATATTTGATTACGTCATCGGCGGACAACCCGGCACTGCTGAACGCGATTTCCAAAGCAGTGTCCTCGCCAATATAGGCCACGGTGCTGGCCATGCCGGTCTGGGTGACGGAATCCACCTGGATACTTCGGGACTGGCAGATAGCGGTTAGGTCGGTGATGGTCAGCGCCACCAGATTTTCCGCCGTCAGAGTGGCGTCCTGTTGGATCAGAGCCAGGATCAGGGCGGCCTTTCCGGCGGAAATGCCATAGGCATCTGCCAGGGAGGTGACAGCCTCATCCTCTGTAAGCGTTTGGGTCAGGACGGCGCTCTCCAGGCCGGAGTCAGAGAAAGCGCTGGCAATAACTTCGGAGATCAGTGTTTCCAGCTGAGCAGCCTTGTCGGTGTTGTCATTTTCCACACTGACCAGGATGGCATTCTGCAAATCGGTCAGATAGCTGTTCTGAAGCATGGAGCCGATGATAGCATTGACGGCAGTGGTTAGCTCCACATTTTTCAGGTTCAGACCCTCCAGTATCACTTGGCCGTCCTCATTAAGGGCTTCGGCAGAGATAACGGTGTCCTTTTTGTTTACATTGAGGGAAATACTGGGGTTCACATCAAAAATCACGGTGGAGTCTACGGTATAACTGCCCTGCCAGCTGGCGATGCCGAAGATGCCAACGCAAAGCACCAATACAGCGGCCGCAGCGGTCAGGAGAGAGACGAGCCTTCTGTTGTAAGAAGATTTATTGTTGCTGGTCATGGTAAGCGCACTTCCTTTCTGTTCATCGCAGGAGGAAAGAATGCTGTCCAGCACATCAGGGGTCGCATGGGATATGGCCTGGGACAGGCGGGCTTCCAGATCGTCGCTGCGCATATCAGTTATCCTCCTTCATGACTAGCCGGAGCTTTTTCAGCGCCCGGCTGTATTTGGACAGAACGGTTGGCAGGGGCAGCTCCAGCAGGGAGGCGATCTCCCGATGCTTCAGGCCAGTAACAGCATGTAGGACAACAATCTGCTGTTCCTGGGGGGACAGGGTGTCCAGCATGGCCTCCAGTATCAGGCGATCCTCCGGAGTGACGGCGCTCCTCTGGTCAAGGATGCTGCGCCACTCATCAGGGGCGGGGGAGACAGTTTTTTTCCGCTCCCGCAGCCGCATACGGGCCAGGTTCCGGGCGATGGTCAGCAGCCAGGCCATGGGTTTCCCCTGGCTGTGGTAGCTGCCGGCGGCCTTCAGTGCCTGGAGATAGGTGTCTTGTAAGACATCCTCCGCATCCTGCACGTTCTGACAGATAGAGAGGGCAAAGCCATAGATTGACGGGCTGGTCTGGCGGTAAAGGGCCTCTAGAGCGGACCGGTCACCCTGCGCCATCGCCTGTATGCAGCGATCCAGCCTCTGGCCGCCGCACTCGTCAGGGGCGGCCTGTTCGGAAAGGAATAGAAGCATTTTGCTGCCCTCCTTATCTGTCTAAATAATGCACTGGAAGCGGATTTTATTGCATGATCCGGAAAATTTTTTTGGAGCTTCATCTCCGGGGAAAGACAGGGCGCACCGCAAAGGCGATTTGCAGTGCGCCTGACTGTACTTCTAAGGGTGCGAATTTATTTGGCGTAGTCTACGACCCGGGTCTCACGGAAGACGTGTACCTTGATCTGCCCAGGATACTGCATCTCTTCCTCAATTTGCTTGGCCATATTCCGGGCCAGCAGGACCATCTCGTCCTCGCTGACCTCCTCCGGCTTCACCATAATGCGAATCTCCCGGCCCGCTTGGATGGCATATGCCTTCTCAACGCCCTTGTAGGAGGAGCAGATTTCTTCCAGCTTCTCCAGCCGCTTGATATAGTTCTCCACATTTTCCTGTCGGGCGCCGGGACGGGCGGCTGAGATTGCATCGGCGGCCTGAACCAGGCAGGCGATGACAGTCTGCGGCTCGACGTCGTTGTGGTGAGCGGCGATGGCGTGGACAACCTCCTCACTCTCCTTGTAACGCCGGGCCAGGTCAACGCCAATCTGGACGTGGGAGCCCTCAATTTCATGGTCAACAGATTTGCCCAAGTCGTGGAGCAGACCAGCGCGCTTGGCCAAATTGACATTCACATCTAACTCTGCGGCCATCAGGCCGGCCAGGTGGGCCACCTCAATGGAGTGGTTCAGCACA
>CAYUUP010000029.1:0-15215 GCA_964447925.1 uncultured Oscillospiraceae bacterium | reverse complement strand
AGACAAGACTGCCGAACTGCTGAACTTCACCCTCACCAGCCCCACTGTTCTGGTCGGTCTGTTCATCGGCGCCATGCTGACCTTCGTTTTCTCTGCCTTTACCATGAGTGCTGTGCAGAAGGCTGCTCAGTCCATCGTCATTGAGGTACGGCGGCAGTTCCGGGAGATCACGGGCATCATGGAATACAAGGCTGACCCCGACTATGCGGCCTGCGTCTCCCTTTGCACCAAGGGCGCCCTCCATGAGATGGTGGTCCCCGCCCTGCTGGCTATCATTGTCCCCATCCTCACCGGCCTGATTCTCGGTCCCACCGGCGTAGTGGGTCTGCTGGGCGGTGTCTCCGTCACCGGTTTTGCTATGGCCGTCTTCATGTCCAACGCAGGCGGCGCATGGGACAATGCCAAGAAGTATATCGAGCGGGGCAACTACGGCGGCAAGGGTTCCGAGTGCCACAAGGCCGCCGTGGTAGGTGACACCGTAGGCGATCCCTTCAAGGACACCTCCGGCCCTTCCCTGAATATCCTCATCAAGCTCTGCTCCACCGTGTCCATCGTGTTTTCCGGTCTGATCGTTGCCTTCAACCTGATTGGCCTGCTATAAGCGTAAATCAAACATCAAATGGCCTGTGCGTGAACGCGCACAGGCCATTTTATCTTGTCAAAAAAGCATTCTGTCCAGTCTTGCGGAAAGCTGATTGGTCTTTTCCGCTCCTGTATTCCCGTTCTCTTTCCAGTGCGCTTTTCCCATCTCTCTCAGGATACACCGCAATATCCTCCCGCCGCACCTTTTCCCAGGAAAAGTTCGCCACCAGTTCCTCCGGGCGAACCGGCTCTGGCCGATCCAGCAACCCCGCCTGACAGGCTAGCCAGCCTACAACCGCCTCTGGCTTTTTCCCGGCGTCCCGGAGCGCAGCCAGCTTCAGATCGCCGTCCCGCTTGGAAAGGCGTCTCCCGTCAGGGGCCGTCAGCAGGGGGACATGGTAAAAGGCTGGCTCCCGCTGACCCAGCAGCCGGTGCAGCCACAGCTGACGGGGGGTGGAAGAAAGCAAATCCCGGCCCCGTACTACCTCCGTCACCCCCATAGCACCATCATCGGCCACCACTGCCAGCTGATAGGCGAAGACGCCATCGGAGCGGCGAAGGATAAAATCTCCGCAGTCACGGGCCAGATTCTGGACATACGCCCCCTGCAAGCCATCAACGAACTCAATTTTTTCATTGGGAGTTTGAATCCGCAGGGCGGGGCATCGGGGTGCAATGGCCCGCTGTCGGCTCTGCCGTTCCTCCTCTGTTAGTTCCCGGCAGGTACCGGGATAGAGAAACGTGCCATCGGAAGCATGGGGTGCGGAGGCGGCATGCAGCTGCCCCCGGCTGCAATAGCAGGGATAGACCCGTCCCTGCTCCCGAAGGCGGGCCAAAATCCGGGCGTAATAATCTCCTCGGCAGCTCTGTCGATAGTGGTCACCGTCAGCCATCCCGCCGGCGTCCCAGTCCAGTCCCAGCCAGCAGAGGTCTGTCTCTACCTGCCGGCAAAACTCCTCCCTGCACCGCTGGGGATCCAAGTCCTCCAGCCGCAGGATAAGCCGACCTCCGGCGCTGCGGACGGAGAGCCAGCACAGCAGGGCAGAAAAGGCGTTGCCCAGATGCATCTGTCCGCTGGGGCTGGGAGCCAGGCGGCCGACTGGCGCCGTTCCCATCAATCCATATAAATGCGGGGGACCCGGTGGGCCACAGCGCACAGCAGCTCATAGGTGATGGTCCCCAGCGCATCCGCTTTCTCCTGCAGGGGCAGGCCGTCACCAAAGATGGTGGCGATATCCCCCACCCGGACGCCTTCACGGAAATCTGTCACATCCACCATGCACATATCCATGCACACCCGACCGATTTGGGGCAGACGGGTATTGAAGAGCAGCATATCCTGCTTACCGGAAAGCAGCCGGGGCAGGCCGTCACCATAGCCCGCTGCCAGCACCGCCACCTGGCTGTCCCGCTCCAGTGTGTATGTCCGGCCATAGCTAATAGGCGTTCCCTTGGGCAGGGCCTTCACCTCTGCCACACGGGTCTTCAACTCCATCACTGGCAGCAGGTCAATTTTCCCCGCCATGGAGGGTTCGGGATTGTAGCCATAAAGGGCAATACCTGGCCGCACCATATTGAACTGGGCCTCCGGGCAGGTGATAAGAGCGGCTGCATTGGCACAATGAACCAGGGGAAAGGTGTACCCCTTCTCCTTCAGCTTGTCCAGTAAGGCGTTGAAGGTGTCAAGCTGGATCTTTGTATACTCCGGGCTGGTGTCCGCCTCGGCAAAATGGGTAAAAATGCCCTCCGGTTCCAGGCCGGGCAGGGCAGCAATTTTTGCCAGCGTCTCCGCCCCACTTTCCAGGGCCTCCCCGGTACACAGCACCCCCAGTCGGGACATTCCGGTGTCCGCTTTCAGGTGGCACTTCAGCTTGCCGCCGCAGATACACGCCTCCCGGGCCATCTGAGTGGCAAGTTCCAGATCATAGACCGTCTGGGTGAGGTTCAGCTGAATCATCTGACTGACATGGCCCGCCGGGGTATAACCCAAAATCAAGATGGGTGCCTGGATCCCCGCCTGACGCAGCTCCACAGCTTCGTCCAGGCAGGCCACCGCCAGATACTCTGCCCCCATTTGCTCCAATTGAAAGGCAATGGGAACAGCACCATGTCCATAGGCGTTGGCCTTGACCAGACCCATAAAGCGGCTGCCGGGGGCCATGCTTCTCAGTGCCTTGTAGTTGTGGGCCAGCCGGCCCATGTGTATCTCCGCCCAAGTACGTAGGCGTGGCTCTCTTTTTGTGGACTGTTCCATAATCGGATCCTCCTTTGTAGGAAAGCAAAAGACAGCAGAGGGCGGGTACGTGGCCCGCCACTGCCTGTTATGTCAACGTAAACTCCCAAAAGACCAACGTAATCACCGTATTCCCCTCCTGTAGCACCTCTGCCCGGCGCATGGAGCAGTCATCAGGCGCCAACCAAAGCTGATAGACGGCATCCCCGGCGGTCTCATAAGTCACTGCCAGCACATCCTCCCCCTCTAGTGTTGTCCTCGCCACCTCCGTTGCCTCAAGTGTCCGGCAGGCAGAAATCAATTCCGCCATAGCTGTGGCCGGGGAGAGCTTGCTCCCGTTCATCGTCCCCAGCTCCAACCGGTAGCCGTCGTAGGTCAGCGCTGTCCCATCCTCTCCCCAGCTGACGGAGGAGCCGGAGATGATCTCCGGGGTTAAGATGGTCAGCGTTCCGCTGTCCGGCCTGGCATTGATCCCCACCGAGAAGGTGTAGAGGTAGTCACCGTAATTTGCCGTAACCTCCGCTTTCGCGACAATGGAGGTGAAGTCCTGATATACTGCCAGGACGTCTGTTCTGTCCTCCTCTGTGCGCTGGCCACAGGCAGCCAGTGGCAGCAGAAGGATTATCATCAGTGCGCCGATGATACGGCGCATGGGCCTCGCTCCTTCCTGAAATCAGACTTTTTCAAGCCGCAGCCACACGGCGGGCAGGGTGGCTATCAAGTCAGAGGGCAGCATCCCCCGGTGGCTCAGCCTCGCGGCACAGATATCCCCTGCCACTCCGTGGACGCAGGCTCCGGCTGCAGCGGCCTTCTCTGCTTCCATACCCTGCCCCAACAGAGCCAGGATGACGCCTCCCAGCACATCGCCGCTGCCCCCCTTGGCCATACCATCGTTTCCGGTGATGTTGATCCAAAGGCGGCCCTCCGGGGTAGCAATTATAGTATGATAGCCCTTCAGCACCAGCACACAGCCATGCTTTTGGGCAAATTCTCTGGCCCCGGCAGCTCTTCCCCGCTCCAGGCTGCCACCCAGCCGAAGGAATTCCCCCTCATGAGGGGTGAGTACGGTGGGTGTCTTCCGCCTGTCCAGTATATCCATATGCCGGGAAAGGACGTTTAGACCATCGGCATCCACCACCAGCGGGATTTCCGTCTCTGTGAGAGTTGCCAGCACCGCCCGCTCCGTCCCCGGCTTCTGCCCCAGTCCGGGGCCGATAAGGGCGGCATCGCACTGATTCAGCCGTTCCAGCAGCGGGGCAATTGCCTTCTGAGAAAGCCCGCTCTCGTCCGTTGGCAAGGGAAAGGGCATGACCTCCAGGCATCTTTCTGCGACAATCGGGTAGATATCCTCCGGCACCGCCAGAAAGACCAGCCCTGCCCCGGAGTGGGCGGCTCCCTCCGCCGCCAGCACCGGCGCACCGGTATAGCCCACGCTCCCCGCCAGGATACAGACCTTGCCAAAATCCCCCTTATGCCCATCTGCGGGACGGACGGGCAGCCAGTCCTTCACAGTGTTCTCATTCAACAGGCAGTCTGGATACTGCTCTCTCTCGATCAAGTCTGCGGGAATGCCAATGTCGTGGACAATCAGCCGCCCGGTATGGAGCGCCCCCTGATCCGCCACATGTCCCAGCTTGGGCAGTGTAAAAGTGACGGTGACCGCTGCCCGCACAGCATTTCCCAAAATCCGGCCTGAGTCCGCCTCTACACCGGAGGGGACATCCGCCGACACCACTGGGGCGGGACTACGGTTCATCAGGGCAATGGCGGCAGCGCCATCGCCCCGTACATTAGAATTCAGGCCTATGCCAAAGATGGCATCTATGATTACGTCCGCCGTCAGCGCAACTGTCTCCTGTTCCAGGTCGCCGGAAATGAATTGGACAAGCGTTCCCCCGGCAGCTTCCAGGCGGCGTTCCATTTCCGCAGTGTCGGCGGTCATCTTATCCCGCCTGCCCACCAGCAGGGTCAGCACATCAAAGCCCTCCTCCAGCAGCAGGCGGGCGGCGCAGACGCCATCTCCTCCGTTGTTTCCCGGCCCGCTAAAGACCACTGCCCTGCGGCCCTTCCCGGCCAGCTCCTTTGCGGCGTTGGCCACCCCCCAGGCCGCCCGCTCCATCAGCAGGCAGGAGTCCACACCCCGCTCGTATATGGCGATTCGATCCATCTCTCGCATCTGGACGGCGGTAGAAATCCTCACAGTATCAACATCCTTTCCAAATACGCACGGCCCCTTACGTCCCAGCCTGCCAGGCGAGATAGGAGTCGTAATCCTCCCTACGGTCGATGAGCTTTCCCTCCGGTGTGAAGTCAAAGACCCGGTTGCAGACGGATTCAATCATCTGGTGGTCGTGGCAGGCCAGCAGGATGTTGCATTTGACCTCCTCCAGGCCGTTGTTCAAGGCGGCGATGGATTCCAGATCCAGGTGGTTGTTCGGCTGGTCCAGCAACAACACATTAGCCCCAGACATCATCATTTTGGAGAGCATGCAACGCACCTTCTCTCCGCCGGAGAGTACCTGCACCGGCTTATACACATCCTCGCCGGAGAAGAGCATCCGGCCCAGGAATCCCCGAAGATAAGTCTCCTGCTTGTTCTCGGAAAACTGCCGCATCCAGTCGATTAGAGTATCCTCACAGCCGCTGAAGCAGGCGGCGGTATCCCTTGGAAAATAGGAGCGGCTGGTGGTGACGCCCCACTTGATGCTCCCCTCGTCCGGCTCCATCTCCCCCATTAGCAGCTGGAAAAGAACCGTGTGAGCCACCTCGTTGTCCCCCACCAGGGCGATTTTGTCCCCATGCTCCACGGTGAAGGAGATCTTGTCCAGCACCTTTACCCCGTCAATGGTCTTGGACACATCGGTGACAAACAGGATATCCTTCCCCACCTCCCGGTCTGGCTTGAAGCCCACATAGGGGTAGCGGCGGGATGAGGCGGGCAGCTCTTCGATCGTCAGCTTGTCCAGCAGCTTCCGCCGGGCGGTGGCCTGGCGGCTTTTGGACTTGTTTGCGGAGAACCGGGCGATGAAGCTCTGCAGCTCCTTAATTTTCTCCTCCGCCCGCTTGTTTTGGTTCTTCACCAGATTCTGAATCAGCTGGGAGGACTCATACCAGAAATCGTAGTTGCCCACATACATTTTGATTTTGCCATAGTCGATATCCACAATGTGGGTGCAAATGGTGTTCAAAAAGTGCCGGTCGTGGCTAACTACGATAACAGTACCCTCAAAGTCCAGCAGAAAGTCCTCCAGCCAGTTGACGGCGTTGATGTCCAAATTGTTGGTGGGCTCGTCCATCATCAGTATGTCAGGGCTGCCAAACAGGGCCTGAGCCAGCAGTACCTTCACCTTCAGCCGTCCGTCCAGAGAGGACATCTGCTCCCCGTGAAGGCCGGTGGGGATGCCCAACCCCTGCAAAATACGGGAGGCGTCGGATTCAGCCTCCCAGCCCCCCAGTTCGCCGTATTGCTCCTCCAATTCGCAGGCCCGGATGCCGTCCTCCACGGTCATCTCGTCCTTGGCATAGAGAGCCTCCTTTTCCAGCCCGATTTCATAGAGCCGCGGGTTTCCCATAATAACGGTATCCATGACGGAGTAACCATCATAGGCGTACTGATCCTGTCTCAAGACGGACATCCGGACATTGGGAAGCACATCTACATGGCCCTCGGTGGATTCCAGTTCCCCGGAGAGGATCTTCAGGAAGGTAGACTTTCCTGCGCCGTTGGCCCCGATGATTCCATAACAGTTGCCCCGGACGAACTGGAGATTTGCCCCAGAGAAGAGAACAGAGCCGCCATATTGCAGGCCAAGGTTGGTGACGGTAATCATAAGCGAAAGTACTCCTTTTGGAATTCAGGTATAGCCGCATTTCTGCCAATCCTTGCCTTCTCGCCCCATCCAAAGCTGAACAGGCAGAAACATCTTTTTAATATATTATAGCAAACCGGTTCCTGGTTTGCAACCCCGTCTCACCCCCGGGAGGTCACTGGCGGCCAGCCGTTTTTTAGCAACAGGCATCTTTTCCTCCATATCTGCTAAAAGCTGTAACTGTTTTGTAGTTGAATTCAGGGGAAGATTGGGATATACTGTTTATTGATCAGTCTGCGTGTTGTCAACTGTAGCCAGACTCTCAATAGGAGTTGAACAATAAAAATGGAAAAAATAAAGGAGACACAGAAGGCGAGGCGAAAGAGCCATGCCTGTCAGAAAGGCTCCATCCGCATTGCCGTCATCGTGGCCGGGGTGGTCGTGCTGCTGTTTGCAGCTTACTGCGGCCTGTGCGTCTCCGTGCATAGCAACGATACCATTTTACCGAACACCTCCGTGGGGGGAGTGGATGTCAGTGGATATACGGTAGAGGCCGCTGCCCAGAAGCTAGAGAGCCAGCTTGCAGCAGGTCTGACCTCCACCAGCGTGCAGGTAGAAGCACTGGGAAATACTTATACAGTAGCTTTGGGGGACGTGCTGACATTCGACTGGACCGCTGCCGCCGAATTAGGCTACAGCCGCGGACATGGCGCCTTTTTCGCCAGTGGCTGGGCCTGGCTGGCGTCCCGGTTCGTCTCCGCCAACTATGACATACTGCCCTACGCCGCCTATGCAAACCAGCTGGCCACTGCTCTGTCAGTCTCCGGCCTGACAGAGGTGAACTCTGTGGTGGAAAGCACCTGGGAGCAGGAGGGAGACTCCCTTGTAATCGTTCTTGGAACCAGCGGCCAGGTTATTGATGAGGCAGGCCTGACAGAATTGATATTGGCCGCCATTCAATCGGGGGATTACGACACTGTGATTCAATGTCCCATGACAGATCATGCGCCGGAGGCGTTGAACTTAAATGCCATCTATGACGAAATCTATGTGGCGGCGGAAAATGCCACCCTGAACCCGGAAGACGGCTATGCCATTGTAGAGAGTGTCACAGGCGTCAGCTTTAACGTAGATGCCGCTCAGACCGCTCTGGACGCAGCAGCCGAGGGTGAAACGGTGACCATCGGTCTGGACTACACCCAACCGGACATTGACACTGACAATCTGGAGGCTAATCTCTTCAAGGACACCCTGGGCAGCTATACGACTCGCGTCTCCGGCAGCTCTGCCCGCCGCTCCAATGTGAAGCTGTCCGCTTCCAGCTGCGAGGTCATCCTGTTGCCAGGGGAGACTTTCTCCTACAACGACACCGTGGGCCAGCGAACAGCAGCCCGGGGGTATAAAGAGGCGGCAGCTTATCTCAACGGTGAGACGATACAGGAACTGGGCGGCGGCGTCTGTCAGACCTCATCCACCCTCTATGTGGCCTGTCTCTATGCCAACCTGGAAATTACCGAACGGCACAACCACACCTACGCCTCCAGCTATGTCCCCCTGGGGTGGGACGCCACCGTTTCCTGGGGCGGCCCGGATTTTAAATTCACCAACAACACGAATTATCCCATAAAGATCGAGGCAGCCTATTCCTCCAGCAACCGTCTGACTATGTCCATCATCGGTACTAGAGAAGAACCTTTCTCCGTGACCATCAGTAGCCAGACCTACTCCACAACTCCCTACACCACAGAGGA
Source organism: uncultured Oscillospiraceae bacterium (assembly GCA_964447925.1). GTDB lineage: Bacteria > Bacillota > Clostridia > Oscillospirales > Oscillospiraceae > CAYUUP01. The sequence continues at coordinate 6,840 of CAYUUP010000029.1, read as the reverse complement.
GATTGAGGACAACACCCTGTCCATCGGAACAACTGTAGTGGAGCAAAGCGGCTATACCGGCTACAAGGTACAGACTTGGCGGCTGGTCTATGACGGCAGCGGCAACCTGATTTCCGATGACGAAGAGGCCTACAGCGTTTACCGCAGCCGGAAGCAGATCGTCCGGGTGGGTACGCTGGTGGAAGAGACAGAGGAGCCCTCCGAAGCCGACGATGAGCCAATAGAGCCGCCTGAAACCGGCGGCGAGACAGCGGAACCGCCCGGCTCCACCGGATCGGCTGATACTGCCGGCTCCACCGGATCGGCTGATACTGCCGGTGCCGCCGGAGCAACAGTTGCCGATGAAATCTCCGGCAATGCCGCATAAAACACAGCACCGGCACAGGGAAGCACCCCTGTGCCGGTATCATTTCCTTTTTACTGACTCTACACTGTCAGCTCCATCAAGGCTGAAATCCTCACTTCGCCACGTTTGCCAGCCGGAAGTCCAGCGTCTTCCTCAGCTCAGTCAAAGAAATCTCAATTTGCAGGCCGATTTTCCCGCCGCTGAACAGAATGTGTTCATGGTTCTCTGCGCTCCGATCAATTACCGTTGGGAACTGTTTTTTCATGCCGATGGGCGAACAGCCCCCGTGAATATAGCCTGTCAGAGGCAGCAACTCCCGATCATGAACCATGGCGATGCTCTTCTCTTCCACAGCGGCGGCAGCCCGCTTCAAATCCAACTCCCGGTTGACAGGAACCAGAAATACATAATGCTGGCCGGACTTCCCCGCCGTCACCAGCGTCTTAAAGGCGGTGTTGGGATCCTCATCCAAAGCTGCGGCCACATCTTTGCCGCTGACCGCCCCGGTGTTCTCATAATTGCGCGTTGTGAATTTGGCGCCGTGCTGGACCAGAATGCGGACGGCGTTGGTCTTGTCTCCAGTCTTTTTCAAGTGGCTCCCCTCCCCTTTTAAGTCTTATACTGGGTGTTCCTCTCCATTTTACACAATATTCCCCTTCGTTGCAAGGGCGTTGCGACAGCCAGACAAAAATTTTGAAAATCACTTGCAATTTGCCCCAAGCTGTGTTAAAATATCAAAAGTGTTGATACTCGCCATCGGGCGTTTGAAAAAGGAGTAATTTTACCATGGGTGTGTTTTCCATTGTTTTAACCGTCATTGAGGTTCTGGCCTGCGTCTTCCTAATCGCGGTGGTTCTGCTGCAGTCCGGCAAGAGCGCCGGTATTGCTGGCGCCATTGGCGGCGGTATGGATACCTTCCTCTCCAAGAACAAAGCCAAGAGTTGGGATGCTAAGCTGGCCCGCTGGACCAAGTATGTGGCCATTCTGTTTATGGTGCTGGTGCTGGTGCTGAACCTAATTCCCTGAGTAAATCAGCCTGAAATGACCCCGCAGGGGTCATTTTTTGTTTCATAGTCCGTTTTATTGGACTTTCCTTTTGCTATACTAAGGTCAGTCAAAATAAAGGAGGCTGACCCGTTATGAGCTTTGATGTACGCTACGTTCGCGGTCATGTGGAGGTATACAGCCCGGAGGGACAGTTCCTTCTCTCAGCTGACACTGAGCGGGAGGCCAGGAACGAACTGCGAGAGCTGTTTCCTTCTGAGATATGATCTCCCTGTTTTTGAAGGAGGCATTTTTATGATGATTGATTTTACCGGAAAAGTCGCCGTTGTCACTGGCGCCAGCGGGGCCATTGGCCTGACCTGTGCCCGCGCCCTGCTGGAATCCGGCGCCAGCGTTGCCCTGCTGGACGTGAACCAGCCGGCCTTGGACAGGGCCATTGAGTCTCTTTCCAGTCTGGGTTCCGTCCGGGCCTATGCTCTCAATTTGGCCGAGGTGGACGCCATCACCCCCGCTGTCACTAGGATTCGCCAGGACTTGGGAGAGATCGATGTGCTGATCCAGTGCGCCGGCCTGATGGGTGGCAAGCCCGGTCTGGAGGTCACACAGGCTGATTGGGATATATTCATGAACGTCAACGCCCGTGGCCTGTTCTTTATGATGCAGCAGGTGGTGGAACAGTCCATGAAGACCCGGGGCGGCTCCATTGTTAACTTCGCTTCCATGGCCGGTATCCGGGGGATGCACCCGCCCATGTGTTCCGCTTTCTATTCCGCCTCCAAGGGCGCCGTGGTGTCTGTCACCATGCAGGCCGCCGTGGAATGGGCCAGTCTGGGCATCCGGGTGAACTGTGTAGCCCCGGGCGGTGTGGAAACGCCCGCCATGCGGGAGATGGGCTTTCCCCCAGAGGTAGTAGATCCCATCCCCATGAAGAAGCTGAATCAGCCGGAGGACGTGGCCAACTGCGTGATCTTCCTGGCCAGCGATAAAGCCGCCACCATCACCGGCCAGACCATTGTCATTGATGGCGGCGTCTCCGTGGTGGGCTACTGAGATATATATTCCCCCGTCAATGCAGAGGACTGCGGAAAACACCGCAGTCCTTATTACTGTCAAAAATATAGCCCTCCCCCACAGGCAGGCTGCTTTCTACCCTCGGAGCAGCTTCTCCCGCTCTTTGTAATCGGGCAGCACCGAAGCCACAAAGGCATAAAAGTCCGGACCGTGGTCATGGTGGCGGATGTGGGCCAGCTCGTGAACAACTACGTATTCGATAGCCTCCGGAGGATATGCCATCAGCCGCCAGGAGAAGCAGATGCGATTATTGGCAGAACAACTGCCAAAGCGCTTTTCCGCCCCGGTGATGGTGATGCCGGCAGGCGCCACCCCCATGATGGCGGCGTAGTGGGCCACCCTGCCGGGGAGAATATCCAGCGCCTTGCGGGTCAGCTCTTCCCGCATATCCGGGGTGATTTTGGGGCGGTTTTCCTGTCGCTGCCGTTGACGGGTCTTTGTTCGCTCCAGCCAATCCGCATGAGATGCCACAAAGCGGTCAATGTCCCGCTGGCTGGCCTGGTAAGGCGCCCGCACCAACACCTCTCCCCCCTCCGTGACCTCCAGCGCCAACGTCTTCCGCCCAGAACGGATGAGCCGATAATCCCCGGCCTTCAATAGGAGAAGGTCTCCGCGAAACACTGGTAGGGAACCGGCGGCTCCGGCTCACGGGGCGCGGAGGTATTGCTCCCATAGAAATAGTGGAAGGTGGTGGGTCTGTCGGGGATGGGAAAACCCATGGGCATGACGATCTCTCCGGCGGCGGCTTGGGCGTTCCATTCATCAATCTGAGCCTGGGTGACGCCGGTTGGCACTTTCCCGATGTTCTCCACCGGATCATTTTTAAAGTCTGCCTGCCACATATCGCAGACGTGAAGGTGCCATATCTTCCACCCCTCATCTGTGTGGAGGAAGTCCACAGCATACTTCCCCGTATCCCAGGTGAAGCTGCACCCAGTCTCCGACTGACTGTCCTTCATCATGAGAATGGCCCCGGTGGACATCCAGATGCCCTTTGCCGTCTGGCCGTCCCCGGCAATTTCCAGCAAGGGGGTGGTGATCTGATGGATCTCCAGCAGACCTGGCAGGCATTTGGCCTCCCCATTGGTGAATTTCTCCGTCATGATATCAAAAAATTCCAGTGATTTCTCCGGGCCGAAAACGCCCAGCGGGCCGTATTCGCAGTGGGCATCCGGCTCCTGCCATGCGAACAACTCCCGACCGATGCGGGACATCTGTCCGCCGGTATGATAGTACTGATAGCGGCCCATGAGATTACAGATCTCATGAAAGCTCCGCTCCCGGGCCAATCCCTGCTCCAATGCGGCCAATCTCTCCTCCAAATTGTTCATTATCGCGCACTCCTTCACTCTTATTTACCGCGTTCCGCCGACTCATCCAAACTTGTGCCCCCCGATCACGGATAGCCTTGAACCACCCGTCCCGTATACTCCTGACACAGCTCTTGGCTTTTGGCCTCACACCTGCCAGCCAGAGAGATATGCCATCTGCTCCTGTGTCAGGGTGTCGATGGAAAGGCCCAGTGCCGCCAGCTTGCAGCGGGCAATTTCCTGATCAATCTCCTCCGGAACGGTGTAGAGTTTTACCTCCAGGCTGTCCCGGTGCTTTGCCAGCCACTCCAGCGACAGGGCCTGCACAGCAAAGGACATATCCATGATTTCTGCCGGGTGGCCGTTCCCCGCTGCCAGGTTCACCAGCCGCCCCTCGCCAATGACGTTCAGGGTGCGCCCGTTGGCCAGGGTGTAGCCCACGATGTTGTCCCGCTGGGGTGTGGAGGAAACTGCAATGGCCCGCAGCCCCGCCACGTCTACCTCACAGTCAAAATGTCCGGCGTTGCACAGCAGCGCCTGATCCTTCATCACGGCGAAGTGCCGGGGGGTAATCACATCCCGACAGCCGGTGACGGTGACAAAGATATCCCCCAGGGGGGCAGCCTCGTCCATGGTCATCACCCGGCAGCCGTTCATGGTAGCGTCCAACGCTTTGAATGGGTCGATCTCCGTCACAATGACGTTAGCCCCCATGCCCAGCGCCCGGAGGGCCACTCCCTTGCCGCACCAACCATAGCCTGCTACTACCACGGTCTTTCCCGCCACAATCAGGTTGGTTGTATCCATAATTGCCGTCCAGACAGACTGGCCGGTGCCGTATTTGTTGTCATAATAGTGCTTTGCCTTGGCGTCATTTACTGCCATCATGGGACAGGGCAGCTCCCCCGCCCGTACTCTTGCCTTCAGCCGCAGGATACCGGTTGTGGTTTCCTCGCAGCCGCCGATAAGGTTCTCGCCGAAATTTCGGCACTTGTCCCCCAGAAGCTGGATCAAATCGCCGCCGTCATCCACCACCAGATGGGGCTTGCAGGACAGGGTCTGCACCAGCAGTTCTTCATATTCCTCCGGAGTGACACCGTGGACGCCAAATGTCTCCACGCCTAGGCTGGCCACCGCCGCCGCCACATCGTCCTGGGTAGAGAGGGGATTGCAGCCGGTGAGGTATACCTCTGCGCCCCCCTTTTGCAGCACCAGGCCCAGATTAGCGGTCTTGGCCTCCAGGTGGACAGAGACGGCGATGCGCAGTCCTGCAAAGGGCTTTTCCCGTTCAAACCGCTCTTCGATGGCGGAGAGGGCAGGCATGAAGGATCGTACCCACTCAATTTTCCGCAGTCCGGAGGGGGCCAGTTCCATATCCCTGACGATACTCATTATATCTTCCTTTCTCTATGTCTGTAGCCTGGCAGCACTGCAGATATGTAAAAAACCGTCTGAGCAGTTCCAGACGGTTTGTTACATGACATGAAATCTCATTAATGCGGCCTGTGCCGTCTCACTCCGCCGTGAGCGCGTTGAGCTTCACGGTCATCTGGCCCTTGGTGCGAGCGGCCTTGTTCTTGTGGATTAGGCCCTTGGCAGCAGCCTGGTCAACAGCCTTGACAGCGACCCGATAGGCAACTGTGGCCTCGCTCTGAACGCCCTCGCCCGCAGCGGCGTCAAATTTCTTCAGAGTTGTCTTCAACTCGGACTTAGCAGCGCGGTTCTGGGCGGTCTTGGTCTTGGTGACCAGCACCCGCTTCTTCGCAGATTTGATATTCGGCAAACAAAACACCTCCTCGCAAAACAGTATTTCACTGTCCCATACAAAATTGTATTTTATCATTTCTTGCGGGAAAATGCAATGGTTTTTCAAAATTTTTTTCTGTTTCTTTTGCCCGCCGCATACCCTGCTCAAAACGGCAGATACTGAACAGGAAAAATTCACAAATCTTGAGGAGGCGAGGACCATGTCCCGGCCAAGCAGACCCATCCGAACCGATCTGGTGGTGGAAGCCACCGAACTGTGGCGGCAGAGCCGGGGAGATCCCGGTACACTCTCCGGTGTGGTGACTTCAGAGGAGAATCTCCGTGGCTTCCCTCTGACCACAGTGGAGATCATCTCCCCCCAGGGGGCGGAACAGGTTGGCAAGCCCCAGGGCAGCTATCTGACTCTGGATATGAGAGAGCTGCTCCGTCGGGAGAAGGAGTCCTTCCGCCGGGGGGCGGAGGCAGTGGCCACCTGTCTGGGGCGGCTGATCCCTCTGGGGGGACAGGAGAGCTGCCTTGTAGTAGGGCTGGGCAACCGGGCGGTAACCCCTGACGCCATTGGCCCCCGGACAGCAGACATGACCATGGTAACGCGTCATCTGGTGCGGCAGCTGCCGGAGCAGTTTGGAGCCTTCCGCCCTGTCTCCGCCATCGCCACCGGCGTTCTGGGAACCACAGGATTAGAGAGCGGCGAGCTGGCCGATGCCGTGGCCCGTGAGATACGGCCCGATTTTGTAGTGGCAGTGGACGCCTTGACCGCCAGCTCCGTGGAGCGGCTGTGTACCACCGTTCAGATCTCCAACACCGGCATCATCCCCGGCTCTGGCGTGGGCAGCGGCCGCAAGGCCCTGAACCGCGACACGCTGGGCGTCCCCGTCATCGCCATGGGTACCCCCACCGTCACCGACGCCTCTGCCCTGGCCGCCATTCTGGGGGGTGAAGCAGACACTGCCCTGGAATCCCTGTTGGTGACCCCCAAGGATATCGACCAGCTGGTCAGTGACCTGTCCAAGGTCATGGCCTACGGCATCAACCTCGCCCTCCAGGAGGATCTCACCGTGGAGGATGTGGATCTCTTCCTCAGCTGAAGCCACTGGAAATTTCCTCCAAAAAATCCCGCTGACCCCTTTACAAGAACTGTTGGAATGTGGTATAATCAAACAAGAATCATTCCTATTTGTGGGATTGGCTGTCCCGCCGAAGTGATTCCAAAAATCAGAATTTGGAGGAATTCTATATGAGCAAGTATGTATGCCCCGTCTGCGGCTACGTCTACGAGGGGGATCAGCCGCCTGAGTTCTGCCCCCTGTGCCGGGCGCCCGGTGAGAAGTTCATCAAGCA
>CAYUUP010000028.1:0-15476 GCA_964447925.1 uncultured Oscillospiraceae bacterium | reverse complement strand
CCTGCTTGCCCTCCAGCACACACTTCATCACCGCCCGCAGGGCCACCTCCGTCTTGCCATAGCCCACATCGCCGCAGAGCAGCCGATCCATTGGCACGGGCCGCTCCATGTCTGCCTTGATCTCCCGGACGCAGCGCAATTGATCCTCCGTTTCCACATAGGGGAACCTGTCCTCAAATTCTTGCTGCCAGGGGTCATCTGGCGAAAAGGCGTGGCCCGGCTGCCGCTGCCGCTGGGCATAGAGGTCGATGAGGCCCTTAGCCAGTTCCTTTGTGGCTTTTTTGGCCCGTTTTTTTGCCCTTCCCCAGTCGCTGCCCCCCAGCTTGTTCAGCCGCCGCTCGCCGATGTCCGTGCCGCCGCTGCCAATGTACTTGCTCACCATATCCAGCTGTGTGGCCGGGACATAAAGGCTGTCACCCCCGGCATAGACCAGCTTGATGTAGTCCTTCTCCACTCCGTCCACCTTCATGCGGACAAGCCCCTCATATCGTCCCACGCCGTGCGTCTCGTGAACCACCAAATCCCCAGGGGTCAGATCGGTGAAGCTGTCCAGCTTCCGCCGCCCTGCTGTCCGTTTCCGGGCAGATTTTTTCTGTGCAGCCTCCCCCTCGGTGAGGACGGCCCAGCCGGGATACTCCATCCCACCGGACAACCCCCCCGCCGCCAGTACGATTTGTCCGGGAGCGGGCAACTTCTCCAATTCATAGTCCACCTGCGGGCATAGTCCCTGTTCCCGGAGCATCCCATCCAGAACATCCGCCCGGCTCTTGGCCCCGCAGAGTACCACGGCGGCAAAGCCCCGGTTCTGATAGTGCCGCAGATCGGCGATGGCAGTCTCCAGACTGGCTCCGAAGGAGGGCAGCAGCTTGCAGCCCAAGGAGATAATCTCCCTGGGGGGAACTGGATACTGCCCCGCCAGGAAGCTGTCCAGATAGGCCATGGGATATTCCCGGCCCAGCCGTTCCCAGAGTTTCGGCCCATCTTGGGCAAAGACGGCATATTTCCCGTGGAGGACGCCCCCTTCAATGAGGGCGGCAGTCTCCTCGTTCAGCCGCCACTGGTAGTTTTTGGCGGATTCCTGCACCCGGGGCGTGTCCGTCCACAGAACCAATGCATCGGAGGGCAGATAGTCTGCCCCGCAGCACAGCTTTGGGTAAATCAGCGGCAGATAGCGGTCGGCGGTGGCAAAGGCGTTCTGCTCCCGTAGCCGCTCCATGTCCCCCTTTAAGGTCTGTATCAGCTCCGGCTGGGCCTTAGCGTCACGTTCCAGGGCAGAAACCAGCTTTTCCAGGGCTTTGGCCAGCCCCGGTACACCGCCGGGGGCCAGCCAGGGTAGCGTCTCCCTTGCGGGCAGCAGGAGGGTTTCCTTCAGTTCCGTCACCCGCCGCTGGCTCTGAGGATCGAATAGGGCTATGCTGTCGATCTCATCTCCCCAGAGTTCCATCCGCACCGGCTGCTCTTGAGCAGGGGAGAAGACGTCCAGAATCCCACCCCGAATAGCGAACTGTCCCTCACCCTCCACCTGCTGGCAGCGGACATAACCCAAGTCGGCGAGCCGTTCCGCCAGCTCTGTCAGGTCAGCGGTGCCGCCCCGCTTCAGAATGGCGCTCTGGCCCTCCAGCAGGGCAGGAGGGAGGGTACGCTGGAGCAGGGCCTCCGGGGTGGCGATCACAAAGGGGGCCTCTCCCCGGAACATGGCCCAGAATACCCGCAGCCGCCGCTGCTCCCACTGGTGGGAGAATCCCGCTGTCTCGTGGAATACCATCTCCCGCTGGGGCAGCGTCAGCACCTCTTTCCCTGAGAGGGCCGCCAAGTCCCGAGCCAACCGCCGCCCCTCCATCTCATCTCCGCAAAGCAGCAGGGTAGGACGTCCGCCTTGCTCCGCCAGAGCTGCGGCCAGGTTAGCCCGATGAGGCGTAGAAAGGCCGGAGAGGGCCACCGGACTGCGTCCCCCCTCCAGGCAGGCGGTTAAATTATGAAATTCCGGCAGGTTCTTTACCAGCTCCGTCAGGCGGGTCACGGTAACATCTCCTTAAATATGAAAGCGAGGGCTGCGTTTTCCCATTCTCGGCAGGGAAAAGGGTGCAGGATATCTCTCCCCCCAGCAGAGGGAGAAATACCCTTTTCACGGGAGGGGACACCGGCCCGGCGTCCCCTCCTATGGCATCTATTTAATTTGAACGGCTCCTGCCGTCTCAACACTCACTTTTTCTTCAGCCGCTCCATGGCGTCCAGTGTGGCGTGGATGGTCTGAGCCGTCTTCCTCAGGGGGTTTTCAGCAATGCTTTCAATCTCTCCAGCATCGCAGGCCGCAGCCAGAGTGGGGTCAAGGGGCAGCTTTGCAAGCACCGCCACATTGTTAGCCCTTGCCGTCTCCTCCAGATGGCTAGGGCCGAACAGGGGGTGAATTTCCCCGCAGCCAGGGCATTTGTAGCTGCTGAAGTTCTCCACCAGGCCCAGCACAGGGATCTCCATCATTTGGGCCATCTTTACGGCCTTGGTGACAATGAGAGAAACCAGCTCCTGGGGTGAGGTCACCACCACAATGCCGTCCACCGGCAGCGTCTGAAAGACGGTCAGGGGGACGTCTCCCGTTCCCGGCGGAAGATCCACAAAGAGATAGTCCAGATCTCCCCAGAGGACATCCGTCCAAAACTGCTTCACCACCCCGGCAATCACGGGTCCCCGCCAGATCACCGGATCCGTCTCCTCCTGGGTCAGCAGGTTCAGCGACATCACGGCAATATGGCCCGGCGTGACAGCGGGCAGGATGCCTACCTCGCTCCCAACAGCCCTTTCATGGATCCCGAAGGATTTGGGAATGGACGGTCCGGTAATATCGGCGTCCAGGATGCCCACCCGGAAGCCCTTCTTCGCCATGGCTACAGCCAGGCAGGCAGTGACCATACTCTTGCCCACGCCCCCTTTGCCGCTGACCACGCCCACCACCCGGTGGACAGAGGCCATGGGATTGCAAGGCTCCCGCATATCCTGAATACTTTGCCGGGAACTGCAGCTCTCTCCGCAGGAAGCGCAGTCGCTTGTGCATTCAGCCATTTTTTACACTCCTTCTATATATTGCTTGCCGATCCTCCTGCCCTCCCTCCATTTTGAGGTCAGTAGTGATAGCTTCCCCCGCCGAGGAACTCCCGCAGCAGGGAGTCCTCCGCCACCAGCTGGGGCTGAATGGGATCAAATCTCTCGTATTCCGCCAGCAGTTTAGCAAACAGTCCCCGCTTTTCCTGGGAAATCTCCTCCAGCAGAGGGGCCAGGACGGTTCGCATGACACAGACCTCATAGGGCAGAGTAGAGTCCAGGATAATGTCTGCCCGGCTGCGGAAGGGGGTGATATACAGTCCCTCACCCCGGCGAACATTCTGCCAGATGGCCAGTGTCTCCTCCGGCGGGGTGTTGCGGAACTTGGAATCCCGCAGGGATCGCCGGGCCAACCGCATCCAGCTGCCCCAGAATACCGTTTCCTCTCCGTCCTCGATGTCCGAGCGGGTGGAGATATAGAGCTTCATCGCCTCGGGATGGGGCTGGGTCAGCCCGTCCCCCAGGGCGTGGATGCCCTCAAAAACCGCCACCTCGTCCTTTCCCAGCCGCAGGGGTACGCCCCGATCCCTGTCCCGCCGCCGCTCTGCAAAGTTGAATTTCGGCACCACAACCTCTTCTCCCTGGGAGAGCGCGGTGAAGTGGGCGTCCAGCATCCCCATATCCAGGCATAGGGGAGATTCAAAGTCATATTCCCCGTCCTCCGTCCGGGGGGTATGCTCCGGGGTCACGTCCAAGAAGTAATTATCCAATGAGATGGTGTGGGCCTGCACGCCCCGCTTCTCCAGTTCCTCCTCGATCTTCAAGGCCGTAGTGGTCTTGCCGGAACCGGAAGGTCCGGCCAACAGCACAATAGGCGAGATGCTCAGATGCTCCAGGATCCGTTCCGCCGCCCGGCTGACATTCCGGGCATAGGCGGCATCCCCCATCTCCAGGAAGGCAGCAGGCTCCTTAGCACATCGGTTGATATAGTCCAGTTGATATGACATGGTATAAGGTTCTCCTGAAAAAGCAATTCTATCCAGTCTATGCGGCTCGGCTTCAAGCTGTGACTTGGGGCCGGGGAAGGCCCAGTCCCTCCTTTTCCCGACAGAGCCGTTCAATTTCCCGGATGTATTCCAGTGGGTATTTGGGGTTTGTGTGCCGCCGGATACGCCCAGTATCAGGGTCAACCACCTTTGTGGCCCCGCCGGCTCCCAGAGCCACCACTGTGTTTAATTCAGTCATGCTGCAAATGTTATAGAGGCTCTCCTGGCCTGGCTTTGACCAGCCGGTGTTCTCCAGTCCCCCGGCGGTGTATTTCTGCCGGTAAAGATAGTAGGGCCGGTAGCCCGCCTGCCACAGCAGCTCTCCCGCAGCATCCAACATCTCCGCCACCTGGGCAGGGCCGGGATAGCCGCCTTCACCCCGCTCCCACCGCAGCCGGGCGCTCTTCTTGATGGCCAGGGTATGAACGGTGATATTTTCCGGCCCTAAGGTCATGACCTGCTCCAAGCTGTCCCGAAAGCCCGCCGGCGTGTCCAGCGGCAATCCGGCGATCAGATCCATATTGATATCAACAAAGCCCGCCTGCCGGGCTGCGGCAAAAGCCCGCCGGGTCTCCTCCGGGGTGTGGTGCCGCCCAATAGCTGCCAGCACCTCCTGCCGCATGGTTTGGGGATTGACACACACCCGGTCTGTCCCCATTTCCCGCATAACGGCCAGCTTCTCCGAGGTAATGACATCGGGCCGCCCCGCCTCCACCGTCAGCTCGGTAACACCGCTCCAGTCCAGATTGCTCCGTAGCAGTGTCAGCAATTGCTCCAATTGAGCGGGGGAGAGGACAGCAGGGGTGCCGCCCCCCAGATACACAGTGCGGATCCTCGCCCCGGTTCGCTCCAGCAGCCGCCCCGCCGCTTCGATCTCCTGCCCCAGCGCCTCCAGATAATCGGGGATCAGTCTGCCCCCCTGTCCCGCATCGGCGGAGATGAAAGAGCAATAGCTGCATCGGCTGGGACAGAAAGGGATACCCACATAGAGACAGATGTCCTCCCTGCGGAGGGAACGCTTGGCCGCCAGGGTCTGCTTGGCCACCTCCAGCGTCAGCCACCGCTTGGCCGGGGAAATGAAATACTCCCGCTCCAGCCAGGCATCAGCCTCGGCCAGGGTCATGCCCCTTTGCAGTTCCCGGCAGACCAGCTTGGCGGGCCGCACTCCAGAGAGTGCTCCCCAGGCGGGGGCGCTGCCCAGAATCCCTACCGCCGCCTGATAGAAGGACTGCTTAATGATGCGCTGAAGCAGCCTGTCCCGCAGCAGCTCATTGTCAGGGAAGGGAAGGGCTGTCCTGCTCTCTCCCTCAGTGGATCTTCCGTCCCACAGCAGCCGGGTGCGGGCGACGGCCTCTCCCTCATCTAAGGTCAAGGAAACCTCCCCCTGCCGAGAGGTTTCCCCATCGCCGTATTCCGGCCGCTCACCGGGGAAGAGGGAAAGCATGCTCTGCTCTACCGCATATTTATATTCATGCCCAATGAGTATCAGACGCATCCCCGCACCTCGACAAGCTCCGTCATCATTTTGTATGCCATCAGATTCCCCGTGGCGGGCCGGATTTTACCGCATATAGGGATTGTGCTTCCGTTCCCAATCCAGTCGGGTGTCCCCCTCGTGTCCCGGCAGCACGTGATAATCCCCCTCCAGAGCTGCCAGCCGCCGGAGGGAGTCCAGCATCTTCTGGGTGTCTCCTCCCGGAAAGTCCGTCCGACCGCAGGAGCCGGCAAAGAGGGTGTCGCCGGTGAAGAGGGTGTCCTCCACCTGAAGGACCACAGAGCCAGGGGAATGGCCCGGGGTATTCATCACGTGGATCGTCAGACTGCCCAGCTTCACCTCATCCCCCTCGTCATAAAAGACCGCCGTGGGCAGAGGGCCGATTTTATACGGGAAGGTGCCATCCCCTTGGGTGGCAGCGGGGTAGTCCGCCCTGTGGATATAGACGGGCAGCTCCGGGTACTTCTTCAGGATCTCCTGAATGGCCAGTCCGTGGTCAAAGTGGCCGTGGGTCAGCAAAATCATCCGCAGCGTTCCCCCCGCAGTCTCTACCTGCTTCAGCAAAAATCCGGCGTCATCACCTGGGTCAATGAGGGCAATCTCCCCCGTCACCTCATCCTTGAGCAGGTAGCAGTTAGTCTGTATCATCCCTACAGGGAAGCCTTTGATCTTCATGATTCATCACCTCATCGTCATTCCATTTTGTATAATATACAAAGGTTCTTACAATTTGTAATCGCTCATTTAATTTCTATCCGTATAATTCCGACTTGATTATACTTCTAGCAATATTGTCACTGGCCCATCGTTGACGGACTCCACCTCCATATCCGCCCCGAAGCGACCACAGGACACTGGAAAGCCCCGCATCCGGCAGACATCCATGAACCGCTCATAGAGGGGGATTGCCAGCTCCGGCCCGGCAGCGCGGGAGAAGCCCGGCCTGCGGGAACGGCAGTCGGCGTAGAGGGTAAATTGGGACACCACCAGCAGGCTGCCATCCACTGCCGACAGGTTGAGATTCATCTTCCCCGCCTGGTCAGAAAATATCCGCAGACCGCAGACCCTGTCCGCCATTTTTTCAGCGGACGCCGGCGTATCCTCCGGCCCCACCCCCAGCAGTACCAGCAGGCCACGACTGATCGCTCCCAGGGTCTTGCCCTCGCTCCGCACCGCTGCGGAGGAAACTCTTGTCACCACTGCCCGCATTCTTTCGCCCCTCTCTCCAGGATTTGACCGTGGCAACAGCCGTCAGCGCCCGTTAAACTGATTCATGGCTGACTGGACTCCCTGCTCGACGATGCAGATGATGGCATCACAGCACCGGTCCGCCGCCTGGTCGATCAGTCTGCTGTCCTGGGGGCTGAACCTGCCCAGCACCCAGTCCGCCATGTCGTAGTCCGGGTGGGGCTTCTGGCCCACGCCGATTTTGATACGGGGAAACTGGTCGCTGTGGAGGTGGGCAATGATGGACTTCAGCCCATTGTGGCCCCCGGCTGAGCCGCTGCGCCTCACCCGCAGCCGCCCCACATCCAAGCTCACATCGTCAGAGATGACCAGCACCTGCTCCGGCGGCAGCTTGTAGAATCGGGCAGCTTCGGCCACCGCTAACCCGGATTCGTTCATATAGGTAATCGGCTTCATCACCAGCACCCGCCGACCGCCGATGGTAAAGACATTGGTCAGCGCCTTGAATTTCAGCCTTTGGATGGGTTTGTTCATCCGCTCACCCAAGGCATCCGCCACCCGAAAACCCACATTGTGGCGGCTCCCCTCGTATTTCTCCCCGGGATTGCCCAGGCAGACCAAGATCCAGTCCGCTCCGCCGTTTTTGAATTTGCCAAACACCGGCACCCGTCCTTTCCTGACATCCTCCGGGAGAGCCTCTGATCCCTTCTCCCGCACTTTCCCTACAACGTCTCCCGGCCGCCCCCCCAGTTTCCGGGGAGGCGGCTTTTGTCGCATATTGCCACATGTCGGGGAGTGGCGGGAAAACAGATCAGAACAGGGCAGACACAGAATCCTCGTTGTAGATACGGGAGATGGCCTCTCCAAAGATATCTGCTACGGAGATGTATTTGATTTTCTGGCTGGCCAGCGCCGCTTTAGGTGCCGGTACAGTGTCCAGGAATATTACCTCACTGAGAGCAGAGGATTCAATTCGCTCCAGAGCCGGGCCGGAGAGAACGCCGTGGGTCGCGCAGGCGCAGACAGATCTGGCCCCCCCGCTCTGCACAAGGGCATTCGCCGCCCCGCAGAGGGAGCCGCCGGTGTCCACCATATCGTCCAGCAAAATGATGTCCTTGCCTTCTACATTGCCGATGATGTTCATGACCTCCGACTGGTTGGCCCGCTGGCGGCGCTTATCTACGATCGCCATGGGCAAGTGAAGTCTTTGAGCAAAGTTCCGCACCCGTGCAACAGAGCCGACATCGGGGGAAACCACAACAGTCTCTTCCTCCTTGCCCTGAATCTTCCGGGAGAAATAGTTCACAAAGAGGGCGTAGCCCACCAAGTTATCCACCGGAATATCAAAGAAGCCCTGAATCTGATTGGCATGAAGATCCATCGTCAGCAGCCGGTCCGCCCCGGCACGGGTCAACAAATTGGCCACCAGCTTGGCGGAGATGGGGTCGCGGGGCTTGGTCTTGCGATCCTGCCGGGCATAGCCAAAGTAGGGAACCACCGCAGTGACCCGTCCGGCAGAGGCCCGCTTCAGCGCGTCAATCATAATAAGCAGTTCCATCAGGCTGTCGTTGACAGTGCGCTTTTCCTCCTTTTCGCCATTTGTCCAGGTATAGCGGCAGGTTGATTGTACCACAAAGACATCCAGTCCCCGGACAGTCTCGCCGATGGAGACGCTGCCCTCTCCGTCGGCAAATATCGTGGATGTGGAATCTCCCAGGGGCCGTCCCAGCTTTTTGCAGATGCCCTCCGCCAGTTCACGGCTGGCATTTCCCGCAAAGACCTTGATGTCTTTTCCATGTGCGATCATAATTGACGTTCCATCCTCTCTTGTATGTTTCAATATCCTTCTCCGGCGTTCACCGCCGCCGGCCTGCGCACTTAAATTTTGAACCTCATCTGCATCCCGCTCCGTTGGTAAATTTTTTACCGCCGCAGTTGTCTCCGACCGGGAGTCCTCGCAGAGCGTTACCTTACCGACAGGATTGCCGTACCCGTTCCATCGGTTCATACTCACAGGCCACAAAAAACCGCTCCACTCTGTCCCTGCATAGGCTGGAAATCAGCCGGATCACAAGCGGGAGAGAACAGGATGTTCTCCAGGAGCAGCGGTTCCTTGGATAGCGTATTGGAGTCGATTATAGATCACTGCGCACCTGACGCAGGGAAACCCTTCTGGCATTGCTTGCCTCTCTTTCCCGATGCGGCCCTCGCCGTCCTTCGGCAGTCCGGCCGGTGCCACAGTCATGGCCCCATACTGTCTCCGTAGCCTTCCGGCCACTGCCACTCATTATATCAGATATGGCGCCGGTTTGCACGCAATATTTCCAAATTTTCCGGCTTCGCCAAATTTTATCTATTTCCCATAGTTATAAGGCGCGTTTACGTCTTTTCTTGTTGCAATTCACAGCGGATCCCGTTTCGCTTTGGCATACCGCCGTGGGTATCCCTCCGGCGTAGGCAACGTCTTCTCCACCGCTGCCACCAGCCGCCTGACGTCTGTGCCGGGGATGGCATAGGGCAGTATCTCCCGTAGCTGTCCCCCCAGCCGCTCTAACGCCCGCTCTCCGGCGTCCGTCTCCGTCCGGCCCTCCGGCCCCTTCATAGCCAGGAAGGTACCGCCCGGCCGCACCAGTGGCAGACACAGCTCACACAGCAAAGAGAAAGGCGCCACCGCCCGGGAAACGGCCACATCATATTGCTCTCGGTGTTCTGGCGTCCGCGCCAATTCCTCCGCCCGGCCATGGAGGAATGTCACGCCCTGCACCCCCAAGGCAGCGGCAACCTCCGCCACCCAGTCCAACCGCTTCTCCCGTGCGTCCAGAAGGGTTAGCCGAATCGTCGGCTCTACGATTTTCAGCACCAGTCCGGGAAAGCCCGCCCCAGTACCCACATCGATGACAGTCCTCCCCTGCAGATTGACAAGCCCCGCCAAAGCTGCACAGTCCAGCATATGTAGGCGGGCCACGTCCTCCGGCTGGGTAATGGCAGTCAGATTCAACTCCCGGCTACCTTGAATCAGCAGACGTCCATACTCCGCCAGCATGGCTGCCGGGGCAGGGGAGAGTCCCAACTCCACAAGGCCCTGTCTGATCATTCTTTCCATTGCCCTGCTTCCTCCGTCCCCTCTCTGTCTGCCAGTGTCCTGTCGGGGCGCGATTCTCCCCGGCCGCGTAAGCGCAGACGCTACTCCTTTTCTGGCCCTGCGGTCACAGAGCCGCAATCACCTGCCCGATGCCCCACACCAGACAGAATACACAGGCTATCGCGAATATCGTGCCGCATACGGCCAGCACTGCGGGTCTTCCCCGCTGATCCTCAAGGTGCCGTACCCTCCACAGCTGATTCCAATAGAGGGCAGACAGGCAGCCGAAGGCGGGAAAGAGCATAATGCCAGCGATGCCCCGGAGGAATGTCATGGTGGCCATCCAATAGGTCATCAGCAGCACGATGATAACCATGTAGATCACGCCAGTCATGGCAAGAATCCGCTTATTTTCCATCGTTTTCCTTCAGCAGGTCGCGAATCTCCGCCAGCAGCTTCTCCTCATTGGATGGCTCTGGCACAGGGGCCGGGGCCTCCTCCTTCTTCTTCGCCTTGTCCATAATGCCGTTCACCACCTTCACCATCCAGAAGATCACAAGAGCCAAGATGAGAAAGTTCAGCACAGCGGAGACAAAGGAGCCGAAGTTCAGAATGATATCAGCGCCATCAGTACCCGCCTTACCCAACAGATTCGTCAGGTTCAGCTGCCAGCTTTCAAAGCTGATGCCGCCGCAGACCAGGCTGATGATGGGCATAATCAGGTCATCCGTGAGGGAGGTGGTGATGGTTCCAAAGGCGGAACCGATGATGACGCCTACCGCCAGGTTCATGACGTTCCCCCGCATGATAAAGGTCTTGAATTCTTCAACCCAGCCGGGTTTTTTCACTTTTGTTTTCTCTTTCACAGGTCATTTCTCCTTCATATTGCACGTATTCTCACCCACCCAGGCGGGCCGCTCCGGCGGGGAGGGCAGGCTCAGGGCTTGCGGATAATCTCCAGCCCGCCCAGATACTTCCGCAGCACCTCCGGCACCACCACAGAGCCGTCAGCCTGCTGGTTCTGCTCCACCAGTGCAGGGAGAATGCGGGAAGTGGCCAGGCCTGAACCATTCAGCGTATGGCAAAATTCAGGCTTGCCAGTAGCCTCGCGACGAAAGCGGATGTTCCCCCGGCGGGCCTGATAGTCCCGGGCATTGGACACTGAGCTAACCTCTTTATAGCCGTCCATGGACGGGATTTGAATCTCGATATCATAGGTGCGGGCCATAGATGCAGAGCAGTCCCCGGCGGCCAGCTTGACGGTGCGGAAGTGGAAGCCCAACCCCTTCACCAGGGCCTCCGCCTTACCCACAAGCTCGTCAAATGCGGCGTCAGAACCCTCCGGCGTGGTAAACTGGAACATCTCCACCTTATTAAACTGGTGTCCCCGCACCATACCCCGCTCATCGGCCCGGTAGGAACCGGCCTCCCGGCGGAAACAGGGGGTGTAGGAGATATACTTCAGGGGCAGCTCCTCCTCGGAGAGAATCTCGTCCCGGTGGAGAGAAGCCAGCGCAGCCTCTGCAGTTGGCAGCATATAGTGAACCCGGTCATCGGTGGGGTTGGCAATCTTATAGACCTCATCAGCAAACTTGGGAAACTGTCCGGCGGTCAGGCCGCAGGCGTATTCCAGCATATGGGGTACCAGCACCAGTTCATAGCCATCGGCCAGATGAGTATCAATGAAGTAATTCAGCAGCGCCCATTCCAGCCGTGCGCCCAGCCCCCGGTAAATCCAGAATCCGGATCCGGCCAGTTTGACGCCCCGCTCATAGTCAATCAGCCCCAGGTCGGTACAAAGATCGACGTGGTGCTTGGGGGTAAAATCAAAGCGATGCGGCTCGCCATAGTAGCGGATGGGCTGATTGTTCTCCTTTCCGCCGGGGGCCAGATCGGGGTCAGGCAGGTTGGGCAGGGACAGCATATTCACGCGGTACTCCTCCTCCACCTGGGCCAGCTGGCTGTCGATGGCCTTGCTCTCCGCCTTGATCTCTGCCATCCTGGCCAGCACTGGGGCCACATCTTCTCCCGCCTTTTTCATCTGGGGGATACTTTTGGATGCCTTGTTCTGCTCTGCTTTCAGTCCCTCAGTCCTATAAATCAGCTCCCGCCGTTGGGCGTCCAGCTCCAGGATGCGGTCCACGATGTGATCGCAGTCCATTTCACGGTCGCGGATGCGCTGCTTGACCCTCTGGGGATCCTCTTTGATCAGTTTAATATCTAGCATTGCAATTTTCTCCTTCCCTCTCAGTGTGCGCTCTGATTTTTGCTGTCATCACCCCTGCTGTCGGCTTGGGGCAGCCGCTCCAGCAGCTCCAACAATGTGTTCAAATCCTCAGAACCGTAGTATTCCAACTCCACACGGCCCTTGCGCTTGCCGCTGACGATGCGGACCTTCCGCCCCAACCGGCTGGCGAGTGCCTGGGCCGCCAGGCCGGCATAATCTACCTCGTCTCCCGGGATCCGCTTGCCCTCCGGCTCCGTCTGTTTTTTTTGAAACTGCTTCACCAACGCCTCCGTCTGCCGGACGGACAGCTCCTTTTGGACAACCTCCCGGGCCAGTACCTGCTGGCTCTCCGGATCCTCTACCGGCAGCAGACTTCGGGCGTGGCCCGCAGAGAGCTGTCCTTCCTCCACCATGGCAATCACCGGCTCAGAGAGCTGCAGCAGCCGGACAGCATTGGCCACTGCCGGCCGGGATTTACCCACCCGCCGGGCCGTCTCCTCTTGGGAAAGGCCATATTCCCGCATCAGGGTCTGATAGCCCCGGGCCTCCTCCAGGGGATTTAAGTCCTCCCGCTGAAGGTTTTCGATCAGGCTCAGCTCCATCACCTTGCGGTCGTTTGCCTCCAGCACCACCACAGGGATCTCTCGCAGACCGACCATCCGGGCCGCCCGCCATCTCCGTTCACCGGAAATTATCTGATAGTAGCCCGAGGGAAGCAGACGGACGGCGATGGGCTGAAGAATGCCGTGGGTGCGGATGGAGTCCGCCAGATCCTCCAGTGCTTCCGGGTCAAAATTGGTGCGGGGCTGTCCCCGATTGGCCTCTACCTTTTCAATGGGCAGGGTGGAGACACCAGAAGGGGAGGGGTCATCCCCCAGCAGTGCCCCAAGGCCCCGGCCCAAACCGGTTTCATGCTTTGGCATTTCTTTCACCTCTTATATTTGTATTTGCCGTCTGGGTTCCGCCTGCGGCGATGTTTCACGTGAAACGTCCCAAAGCACTGTCCGCAGGGTACCTCCTTCGGCAATCTAGCTGTTAATGTCCGCACTGCCGGAGTATTTCCTCCGCCAACTGGCGATACGCCTCGGCCCCTCGGGAGAATCTGTCATAGGCGCTCACCGGCATCCCATGGCTGGGTGCCTCAGACAGCCGAACGTTCCTGGGGATAACGGTGGCATATACTTTCCCGGCGAAGTGACGCTTGACCTCTTGGGCCACCTGAAGGGAGAGATTCGTGCGGCCATCGTACATAGTCAAAAGCAGTCCCTCGATGTCCAGCGAAGGATTAATTCTCCTCCGTACCAGCCGGATAGTGGTCATCAGATCAGTGAGCCCCTCCAGCGCATAATACTCACACTGGACGGGAATCAGGACTGAGCGGGCCGCTCCCAGGCCGTTGAGGGTCAGCAGCTCCAGAGAGGGAGGGCAGTCGATAAAAATAAAGTCGTAGCTGCCCTCCAGTGTATCCAGGGCATCCCGAAGCCGGTGCGCCCGGTTATCCATATCCACCAACTCAATACCCGCCCCGGCCAAAGACTTGTTGGCGGGCAGCAGATCACCGTATTTCGTCTTAACCACGGCCTCCTCCGCCCGGACGCTGCCCAGCAGCACCTCATAAACTGTTGGAGTGACCGCGTTCTTGTCCACGCCGAAGCCGGAGGTAGCGTTACCCTGAGAATCAAAGTCGCACAGCAGTACCCGCTGGCCGGCAGCATGGAGGGCTGCCGCCAGATTGACGGCGGTAGTCGTTTTACCCACGCCGCCTTTTTGATTCGCAATGACAATCCGCTTTGCCATGAAATCCGCTCTCCCATCCGCGTTGTCTGTCACTCTATTATAAAGGAAGGAAGCGGAAATTGCAAGAGGAAGTTTAACCTCAGGGTGCGCCTTTACGCGTCAACGGGAGCGATTCACGTACTTGTCCCCAAAGGCAAAAATCCCGACGTTTCACGTGAAACATCGGGAAGTGTGCAAAGGTTATTTTCGCGTTGCCGCCGAACGCGGAATGCGGATGGTCAGGACAATAGTCTCCGGTTCCTCCTGCCGCTGGGCGCTGGCCTCCACCCCCGCCGAGCGCATCATGTCCAACCCGCGCTCCACAGTGTTCAGAAAGAGCCGCACATCCTTAATCAAGATCTGCGGCTGCCGCCGGGGAGGAGCAGGCTCCATCAGCAGCGAGGCGATGTACCGCTCTGACTGAGCCACTGTCAATTCCTTCCGGATGATGTGTTCCAGAGCGGCAGGGCGAGATTCCTCAGGCAGACGGAGCAACGCACGAGCGTGACGTTCTGTCAGATCTGCCTCCTGCAACTGCTTCAGCAGATCAGGATCCAGTTTCAAAATCCTGAGTTTATTTGCAACCGCAGATTGAGATTTCCCAATGCGGCGGGCCGCCTCCTCCTGAGAGAGCCGGAAGCTGACAATCAGCTGCCGGATGGCCTGGGCCTCCTCCAGAAAATCTAGATCCCGACGCTGAAGATTCTCTACCAGGGCCAGCAGGGAGGACTCCAGCTCCCCGGCGGAAACCACCACACAGGGGACGGTGGTCAGCTCCGCCATGACCGCAGCACGCAATCGCCGCTCCCCGGATACCAGCTGATAACCGCCGCCCACCCGACGTACCGACAGGGGCTGTAAAATCCCGTGTTCACGGATGGAAGCCGCAAGCTCTTCCAGCCCCTGGGATGAAAATCGCACCCTGGGCTGGCTGGGGTTGGGGGTGATCTCTGCAACAGGCAAAAAAAGCACCCGATTACTCTCAAACAGCCCTTTTTTACGAATCAACGGCATAACATCCCCTCCCGAAATTCAGCAGTTGTCCGCCAGAAAAACGCGGCGCACGCCTTTCCCGAAAACAGCCTGTCCCGGAAAAGATGGCTCTATTATAACACACTGGAAATGGGGGATATGGGAGAACGGTGGAGGCAATCGTAAATATTTCCCGGCGGCGCTTCAAATGCGATCATAAATACACCTCGCACCAAAATCCGGGAAAAGATGGTGCCGTCTCCTGCTATACCGGGGACTTGCGCTTTTGCCGTATCTCTGATATAATTATATGCCACATCAGAAGCACTTTCCCAAGGGGATATGCAGGGGGTTATCCTATGATTCATGTATTAGGCAGCGGCGCCTTCTTTCAAAAGGGGCAATTCGTCACGGCGGGGGAGGGGCTTGTCCCGGAGACAGGACGGCAGCGCACCATGACCTATGGTGTCCTGAAAGCCCACAACACCAGCGGCAATATGGCCGAACTGAAAATCAAATTTGACGCTATGGCCTCCCACGACATCACCTATGTGGGCATCATCCAGACCGCCCGGGCCAGCGGCCTGACGGAATTCCCTCTGCCCTATGTGCTGACCAACTGCCACAACTCCCTGTGCGCCGTGGGCGGCACCA
>CAYUUP010000027.1:0-16251 GCA_964447925.1 uncultured Oscillospiraceae bacterium | reverse complement strand
CGGCGTCGAACTGGAGCTCGCCGTCCATGGGGAACTCGGGATAGGCCGCCTGCGCCTTCTGGCAGGCCTCCACCATCATGTCCACAGTGCTGTCCTTGGCGGAACCCTTGGTGGAGAAACTCAGGAAAGCCACCTTTGGATCAATGCCGAACGCCTGTGCGCACTTGGCGGTCTCGCCGGCGATTTCTACCAGTTCGTCCACGCTGGGGTGGATGATAAGACCGGCATCACCAATGGCAATGCGATCCAGCGGGCCATCGCCAGGATTTTCCAGGCTGGGCCGAACCAGGACAAAGCAGGAACACACACTCTTGTTGCCCGGCTTGGTTTTAATCAGCTGAAGGGCAGGACGGACAGTGTCGGCTGTGGAATAGGTGGCGCCACCCAGCAGGCAGTCGGCTTCGCCGATCTTCACCAGCATGGTGCCGAAATAGTTGCCCTTCATCAGGCTGGCCCGGCACTGCTCCTCGGTCATCTTGCCCTTCCGCAGCTCCACCATCTTGGTCACCATGGCGTCCATGCCCTCATAAGTAGCCGGGTCGATAACGGTCGCACCGGTGATGTCAAAGCCGCCGGCCTTGGCCGCAGCCTGAACCTTCTCAAGGTTGCCTACCAGAATGGGCTTCAGGAAGTTGTCCTTCAGCAGCCGGGCAGTGGCCTCCAAAATACGGACATCCTCACCCTCGGTGAACACAATGCGCTTGGGCGCAGCCTTCAGAACCTGAATCAGTTGATCTAACATATACTGCTTACCTCCAGTAAAATTTTGTAAAAGGGTACTATAAATAATGTATCACTTTGCGCTCTCTTTTTCAAGGGGGTACGGCAATTTTTTTCCGACTTTTCACCGGCCAGAAAGCCCGGCCAGGGCATTTTACCCCGCCACCTCCCGAATGGCTGCCTGAATACCGCGATCCAGCGCTGTAACACTAAGGGTAATGCTCTCGTCTCCATTATAAGCGGAACTTAACAACAGGTAGACCGTGCCGTTTACATCAATGACATCACAGATGTCCCGCTCCATCAGCTGGTCATCGCTGAGCAGGGCCACGGTATAACTCTCCAGCCAGATGTTCTCATCGTTATAGCCCACACAGCTATCGCCGATGCCCACTACCAGTTCTGTTCCATCTTCCGTTTCTGCCAGCTCCGCCAGCGTCTCCACCTCCTCCATCAGGTCTATGGGATAGAGGATCCCGGTATCCCGGTCGAGATAGGCACTGTAGTGGGAGAGATCGGTATAGTAGGCCTCCATCTCCGGCCAATCCGCCTCCAGGCAGTAGAGCCACTGGCCCTCCATGGAGAGCAGACTGTCACCCCAACTGGTGTCGGTGGAGCAGAGACTGACGCCTATCTCATAGCCGTTCTTCAGGATAACAGCCAATTCCTCCACGCCATAGCCCTCCTCCCGCACAAAGGGGTAGTAGGCGTTGGCAAATTCCACGGCCCGGTAGGTTTCGCCATGATAGATGATATAGTCCTCCATCACCTGGCCGTTCTCATAGGCCTGCACCCATTCGGCGGTATTGGTGGCGTCTCTCCCACAGGATGAGAGCGCCAGCAGCAATGCGAGTACCGGGACCAAAATCGCAGCCCGGCCCCTCACAGGTCACGTACCATCTTCAAGGCCACGCCCACAATGGCAGCCCGGCCCGCCTCAAAGTCAGAGGCGGGAACCAGCCGAGGTTCATAGGCGGGGTTTTCCGGCTGTAGGATGACCCACTCCCCCTGACGGCGAAAGCGTTTCAGGGTGGCGTCCTCCCCGTCCACAACGCAGGCCACAATCTGCCCGTTTTCTGCGGTAGGCTGACGGCGGATCAGTACCAGATCTCCCTCCTGTATCCCCGCCCCGGCCATGCTGTCTCCCCGCACCCGGAGATAGAAGCAGTCCTGTGGCTCAGGGACATCGGCGGAGGCCCAGCCCAAGATTTCCTCTTGAGCCACGGCGGGGTTGCCCGCCCGGATGACCCCCAGAATGGGCAGCATGGACTCCCCCGGCAGACGCACTTGCCCCGCCGGCGGATTTTGAGGCACGCTGTAGCCCTGGAGCCACAGAGGATCCAGATTCAGGGCGAAGGCCATCTGCGTCACAGCACTGGCTTTTGGCTCCCGCTGGCCCAGCACATAGCGGTTCAGCGTCTGGGGCCGGAGGCCCACCACCTCGCCCAGCCGTTCAAAGGTCAGTCCACGCTCATCCATTATCTGCCGGAGCCGATCACCTAATGCCGCAACCTTTTCCATGACGATCCCTCCCTGTCGCGTTTCATACCTTATCGGCTTTGCCGGGACTTTCACCCTCTCCGCACAGCTCCAGAATCACCCGGGCATAGATTTTCCCCATGGTGATGAGGTACTTCAGGGGGATATGCTCGTTAGGGCCATGAAGCCCGGTGTCGTAGCCCGGCATGGCAGCGCCATAGGCCACCCCGCCGGGGATGCCGTGAACGTAAGTCCCCCCGCCGATGGCAACGCATTCTCCCTTCTCACCGGTGAATTCCTCATAGGAGGCCAGCAGGGTACGGATGAAGGGGGAGTCCTCCGGCACTTCGTGGGCGGGCTGCATCTCTCCCTTCAGCGTCCAGCCCAGCGGTTCCAGCGCCCCCCGCACCAGATCGGAGCAATTTCCCGCTGTGGCGCAGATCGGCACTCTGGAATCAAACCGGGCCTTGGCAGAAGTCTCGTCCAGTGCCAGCAGAGAGAGTGTCAAAGTCAGCGGGCCAGAGTGGTCAGACTGGCTGATGCCCAGGGCGGCCCCGCCATTGTCCCCGTAGGGGAAGTATTTCGCCAGCTCCCGGAGGGCCGCAGTGGAGGAGCAGTCTGCCAAGGGCAGAGCGGCCAGCAGGGTCAGCAGGGCGGTGATGGCATTGGCCCCCTCCTCCGGAGTGGACGCATGGGCGGCCTTGCCTGTGGCCCGGATGCGGATTTCTTCCCCCTCCTCCGTCAGTGTGAAGGACACCCCCGGCGTGGAGATCTCGTCCGCCGCCGCCTGAATCTCCTCCATGGAAAGCCCCATCAAAACGGCGCTGGCATTCCCCGGCGCCACATTCACCCGGATGCCGCCGGAGAGGGATGTCACACGCGGCAGGGCGGCGGATGCCGTCCAGCTCTTGCGGAGGCTGGGGGCGTAGTGTCCCTTCTCAATGTTAATAATAGGGAAGCTGGCATCGGGAGAGAGGGTGTAAGGGGCATATGGCTCACGGGCATAGTAGTAGCCCACATCCTCGTCCATGTCCGTCTCCTCATTGCTGCCCAGCAGCAACCGGACATTGCTCCGGAGAGGCAGCCCCAACTCCCGGGCGCACTGCATGGCCAGCAGAGCGGCCACTGCGGGTCCCTTGTCATCGTCCACTCCCCGGCCATAGAGGAGACCGTCCTTCTCCTCCAACTGATAGGGGTCTGTATCCCAGCCTTCGCCAGGAGCCACCACATCCATATGGGCCAGGATATGCAGGATGTCCTCTTGATCCTCAGCCAACGGAATGACCATCAGCCGGTTATCATAGGAGCTGGCTATAAATCCCCACTCCTCCGCCAGCTTTTTTGCCTCCTCCAGCGCCTGCCGGGGACCGGGACCAAAGGGTGTCCCCTGTTCGGCTTCCCCCCTGACGCTGGGGACGGCCACCAGCCGCCGTAGTCCGTCTACAAGCTGCCCCTGGTGGTCGGAAAACCACTGGTCAATCTCATTGTAATAGGCCTTCATGTCAAAATTCTCCTTTCCCTGCCGGTACGCCCCGGGACGGGGAGCCGGCTGAATATATAAAATGTCTCAGGGGCCCTCCGGCGTGACCCAAGACGTGGAATAGGTGGTATAGATCACCATACCTGGCCTGGCCCCGGCGGGCTTCTTCACATAGCGTACCTGGGTATAATCTACTGGGATGTTATGTCCCTCCCGTCCTTGGGAGTAGTAAGCCGCCAGCCGAGCGGCCCGGGACATACTTTCCCCGTCCGGTTGCCGGCCCTCCGTCCACAGAATGACGTGGGCACCGTGGATGCCCTGGACGTGGAACCACAGGTCACTCTTATGGGCCAGCTTACAGGTGAGCCTGTCATTTTGCAGATTGTTCCGCCCCACGGAGATACGCAGACCCGCCGCCGTCTGAAATTCCAGCGGCTTGCTCACAGGCCGCTTCTCCTTCTTGCCGGACTGCTTTTTCCGTCGGAGATAACCCGCATCCTCCAACTCCTGGCGGATTTCATTCAGATCACGCTCGCCTTCTGCCCGGTGGAGGGTTTCCAGCACGCTTTCCAGATAGTCCAGTTCTTTTTTTCCGGTTTCCAGCTGCTCCTGTAAAACTCTGTGGGCTGTTTTGGCCTTATTATACCGTTTGTAATAGGAAGCAGCGTTTTGTTGAGGGGTCAGCAGGGGATCCAGCGGGATACTGACTTCCGCGCCAGTCTCATCATAATAGTTCACCGCCCGGAGCGTCTTCATCCCCCGCCCCATCTGATACAGGTTGGAGGTGATAATATCCCCCTGCTGCCGGAGCCACTCCCGGTTCTCTGTGGCTGCCAGCTCTTTCCGCTGCCGTTCCAGTCTCCGGGCCGTCCTGTCCCGCAGTGTAGTGACAGAGCGGATCATGCCGCCGCCCTTTTGCTGCACCCGCTGGGCGGTATCCCGTGCGGCATAGAAGCTGTCCAGCAGGGCGGAAAAGCTGGTACACGTCCGGCACTCCATGGCCGGGCCATATTGCAGGATGGGCAGGACACTGAAGTCCTTGGGCGCCCCCTCCCTCAGCAAAAGAGTGGGGGTGAAGTCTCCCCGACGGAATTGTTCCAGCAGGGCAGAAAATTCTTCCAGCAGACGGGCCTTACCCGTCTCCCCCGCCTGGGAGAGCCGGGTATCCGTCTCCCCGGTGGCCCGATAGGTAATTTCCCGGCAAAGCAGGGGGGACAGCCCTCCAAAGGTGTCCAGCATCCAGCCGTCCAGCCGGGGATCTCCAGCCGCCCCGGCCAGCAGGGCAGCAAGGCTCTCCTCTGTTTCCTCCAGCGGATTGTGCTTCCCATGAGCCGGAGGCAGGCGGTAAAGCAGGCCAGGCAGCAACTGCCGCTGCTCCGACATCCCGGCGTCTACCCGGCGCAAGCAGTCGATGATGCGGCCCTCACCGTCCACTAGGATAAGGTTGGAGCGGCGGCCCATGGCCTCTAAAATCAGCTTCCTGCGGCAGCGATCCCCCAGCTCATCCAGTGTCTCCATCTCTAAAATCGCAATACGCTCCAACGGGGGCTGGGTCAGGGAGAGAATACGCCCACCGCTCAAATGTTTGCGGAGCAGCATACAGAGCATAGGGGGCGAGGCAGGATTCTCCCGTTCTGTCTCCGTCAGCTGGAGCCGGGGACAAGCGGGATTGGCCGTCAGCAGCAGCCTGACCCGACCAGCGCCGCCCCGGAGGGAGAGGACCACCTCATCCCGGCCAGGCTGGTATATTTTTTCAATTTTCGCGCCAACAAGAGGGGCTTGCAGTTCCCTCACCACGGCAGTCATGCAGACGGCATCCATGGGCATGGCCGACTCCTCCTTGACCGATATACGCTCAGCGGGGAACAACGGGCCAATCTCCCCGCCTACTGTTCCTCCATAATGACGTTGAACAGCTCTCCCGCCCGATCCCTCTGGCCGCTGAGGTAGAGCCAGCCAAACAGGGTCTCCAGGGCTGTGGCCTGGGCGTACTCCGCCCGGCTAGCCCCCTTTGGAATTAAGTGAATGTTGGCGTTGCGGCCCCGCCGGGCCACCGCCTCCTCCGCATCCGACAGCAGGGGGCGGATACGGAGAAGGGCCCTCGCCTGGGCCGGGGCGCAAACGCGGGCCACTGTCTCCCGGTGGAGGTGATTTTTGGTGGCCCGGCCATGGGTGCAGAGCCAGCTTCGCACCAGCAGCTCATAGACGGCGTCCCCCATATGGGCTAGCCCCAGGCTACTGATGGCCGCCAGCTCCTCCCGTCCCAGCTCCGGGGCAAAATAGTCCTCCACGGCTCCCGCCGCCTTTCTGTGTCAGTGATATCTTTTCTGTATTATAGCCGTTTTATGGCGGCCCGTCAAGGCCAGGGAGTCCTGGTATTTTCAATGTAAAAGCGCTGTGGCAAATTCAAAACCGCCTTGATCCTATTCAAACCAAATATTCCGGTCTACCTTTCCGGAAACGCCCTCCACCGTGCCGCTGTTTGTCCACTGCCAGATGGAAAAGGCGTAGGCAAATTCGGGATATCTGCCATAGTCGGCATACCACACCGCATAATCCTGGAGCTGACTCAGATCATAATACAGATAGCCCAGGGAGCCATTGAAATAGAGCATGGGCGTATAGCCTGTCTCTCCGATGACCTGGCAGAAAGCCAGCGCAAAGGCCGTCAGATCCTCCCCTGTGACGCTGTCGGTTCTGGCCTCCCGGTCAGTTATCGGCTCCCAGTCATAGACCACTGGCCCGGTGAAGTCATAATCGGACAGCAGCTCCAGCACAAACCGGGCCTCCTCCTTCGCCTCCACCACAGAGATCGCCTGGGAAAAGAGATAGGCCCCCACGTCGATGCCATTTTCCAAGGCGGCGGTGATATTCTGGCGGAAGCAGTCATCCTCATTCAGGCCGCCCTCCGTATAGCCCCGGTAGGCCGCCCGGATCATGGCAAAATCCACCCCATCAGCGGCCACGGCAGCCCAGTCGATCTCTCCCTGATGGGATGAGACATCAATGCCGTATTTTGCTTCGCCAGAAATATAAACGATATCGTCCCCGGAGACGGAGAAGTCATCCTCGGTGTAGGCATTGGCCGCCAAATCGGAATTGACCTCTACTGTCTGTCCCGCGACTGTGACCGTATTCCCGCCGCCGTTGCTATCTTCCAGCTGCTCCTGTGTGCCGTTTTCCGCCGCCGTCAGAACAGTCTGGATCGGCCCGCGGAAAAGAACTACCGCCAGGCAGCAGTAAGCCGCCAGTCCGCCCAGTTCCAGCCATCGCCGCCAGTGCTTTTTCCTCATCCAGTATCAACTCCCTGCAATCCCCCTGGATTTTATATTTTTTGCATTGGATTTCTTGCATTTTGACAAAAAATCCGCTATACTATTGGCAAGAATCCAAATTCAAATGTCCCTGCGAGGAGGTGCGCCAATGAAGGATCCTGTTTCCCGGCTGGATCGGGCCTACCGTCTGTTCTTTGAAGCGGTGCGGACTAACGGAGTAGACGCCATCATTCAGGCCGCATACCAACTCTTTGAGCATCCTGTACTCTTTGTCGATCAGTATTTTCGGGTGGCCAATCTCTATCCCAATCTGCCCATTGGCAATCCTGCCTGGGACGCTATCGTAGCCGAAAAGACAGTGAACCGGGATCGGGTCATGTCTGTCTTGGACGAATTTCTCTCCGGCGAGGAACCCTTCTACCGTCCCTTCTATGCCAACACCGGCTCCTGTACTCAGCAGCCTTGTATTTTTGCTGAGGTCGTGCGGGACAAACAGGTGCTGGGCCATGTGATCATCTCCATGGGCCAGCGTCCCGCCCAGGATGAGGACTTTGCCATCGTCCAGCTGATGCTGGATGCCATCTGCATCAAGATCGAAAGCCGACAGCAGGGCCTCTCCACCTGGCACCTCTCGTTGAACACCAAGTTCCGGGATTTGCTGGACGAGCAGACGCCGCCCCATCTGTTCCAGCTGGCTAAGGAGGTTGTGTCCTCCGAGGTAGCCGGAGACTACGCTGTCCTGGTGACGCCCATCGGCCAGAGGGCCTCCCAGCGGGCTTTTGCCGAGTACAGTATCACCCAGCTCCAGCAGATGTACCGCAATATTATTTCTGTGGTCTATGATGACTCCATCGTCACTCTCATTGGGGAGATTAAATTCCACGGGCGGGAACGTTATCTCCGACCGGAAACCAACAGCTTTGTGCAGAAGCTCTTTGACTACTTTAAGCGCCACGATATGATGTCCGGCCTGTCCAACCGCTTTTCCGACATTGGCCAGATCTACCCCTGCTACCGCCAGGCTAAGGTCACCGCACAGCTGGCCGTCACCATCAATTATGACAAGCCCGCCGTCTTTCTGGACTTCATGCCCCTGCCCATCTTCATCAGCTGCCTGAAGCAGGAGGACTCCTCCGTCTTTATCCATCCCCTGATCCGGCAGATTCAGGACTACGACAAAGCAAATAATACAGAGTATTACAATACCCTCCGGGCCTACAGCTTCAGTATGCACAACAAGGACCGGACAGCAGCCCGGTTGAATATCCACCGGAACACCCTGCTCTACCGCCTAAACCGCATTGCAGACCTTTTTGACCTGCCCTATGAAGACGAGCGCACCAGCTTGAATTTGCTGTGCAGCTTCCTGCTTCTGGAGTGTGAGCCAGGCAGCCGAAACGACAGTGCCAGTCTGCTCTATGAAATGAACAGCAATAATACCCCCGGGCTGTGACGGATTTGGGCTGCCTATAGCGAGCAACCCTTTCTTTTCATTCGTCCGGGTCTTTTGCTTTCTTTTTCTCCTTCTTCTCCCGCAGGGCGCTGAGCTTCCCAGCACCTCTGGCCCGCAGTTCGGCCAACGTACGGGCGTACGGGGAAGATGAGAGCCGGGAGTACCGTCTGCGGAACCGCTCGGAATGCCGCTCCGCCTGGCGCAGCAGCTCGGAATGTCGGGCCTCTAGCTTCAGCAGTTCAGCCTGGAGCAGGGCCTCGTCCGCTTTCTTGCGGAGGCTTTCGCCGGCCTCTCCCAGCTGCTGGCGGAGGCGCCCATTGATATCCTCCATCTGCTGGCGCAGCTGTTCCGCCCAGGCGATCGTTCGGGTGGTCAGAACCAGCTTCCGCAAGGTGGTCACGATATCCACCAGCAGAACCGCAGCCAGACACTGCTGCATAAATGTCGGCACCCGCGCCATCAGGGAAACGCTGGCGGGGTGGATAAGCCGGATGACCAGGTAAGCCGCCAGCCCCCACCACAGAGAGACAGGTAGACAGATACGGCCGTGGAGGTTCAGCGGGACATTGCTGTAGTCCCAATATTTCATGTGAGTGGTGACCTCCAGAAGCCAGCCCACCAGATATTCCCAGGCGGACATACTGACCAGCGCTGCCGCATAGAACAGTGGTGGGATGGAGATCAGCGGGGTCAGGCAGACTATCATCATCAGCACCCCCACCCCGTAGATGGGGCAGATAGGTCCCTTAAGGAATCCCCGCGCCACAAACCGCTTCTCCTGAATGGAGCAGAAAGCAGTCTCCATGGCCCATCCCAAGAAGGAATACCACAGGAAGTAAAGAAATATCTGGGGGAGGGACATCCCAAGCAGTATCGGTTCAGTCATCAGTAAGCACATCTCGAATGGCCTGCAGCACCTGGTCAGGCTGCCGCTCAAACCGGCGGCACAGGGTAGCGGCCATTTTCTCCTCAGCGGCTGCCAGCTCCAGCTTCAAAACCGGCTGTCCCGTCTCATCCAGCAGGGTCATATGGGCTATCCAGCCCCCCTCCGTCCCCGGTTCTGTCCGGGTTCTTGCCCGGTAGAGTGCGAAAAGGGTCTCGTTGGCGGACGCCGCCGCCTGTTCACAGCGTATTTGGACGGAGTAGGGCAAGGCATCCAGACAGCTCTCCAAATCCTCACGCCCCCGGGATGTGATGGTATATAGCCCCTCCTGGCAGTTCACATGGCCCCGGGCTGTCAGATCTCCCAGCGCATCAGCCAGCAGGAAATAGTCCACACCGCCGTCCACCTGGGCCGTATGAACCAGCAGACTCTGGTCGATGGGATAGTTGATTTGATTCAGCAGATACAGCAGCAGCAGCTTAATCTCCAGCTTGCCCTGAATAAAGTTCCGCTCCATCCTCAACCCTCCTGACACATTTGATTTATGGTCTTGATTATACCTGATTCGAGCCGAAAAGACAAGCCCCCCATTTTGACGGACGGAGACATTGGCAGGGCTGGCCGGCGATATCATCCTGGCCCCAGGATGATATCGCGCCGCTGATGAAAAAGAACCGCCACTGTTATCTACAAGCCGCCCATGAATCCATATTGCCATCAGAGATGATTTTTGAATCAATTCCGATGGGCTGCACCGTAGGAGGTAACTCTATGAAAGTACGTTTCCCCACCCTGCTGATCCTGTCGCTGGTTCTGCTGCTGTCCGTCACGGCCTGCTCATCCGCGCCAGCTGATGAGCAAGAGGAGACAGACGGCGAGACTGTTGCAGCACAATCCGAGAGCGAGTCTGAAGCTGAGTCTGATAAGACGCAAGAAGAGGGACAAGGGGAGGAGAAAACCGTCCCCCTTTACACCAACCCTCTCACCGGCGAGAGTACCGAAACCGACATCAGTAATCTGAGACCCTATGCCATCATGCTGAACACTCTGAAAAAGGCCCTGCCCCAATCCGGCAATTCTCTGGCGGACATCTATTTTGAAATTCCCGAGGAGGGCGGCGTCACCCGCATCATGGGGCTTTACCAGTCCATTGAAGGCGTGGGTACCATTGGCACCATCCGCAGCACCCGGGACTATTATGCCTATCTGGTGGCCGGGCTGGACGCCTTTCTGGTACACGCCGGAGGCAGTTCCACCGGCCTATCGGCCGTCAAGGAGTACAACATTGCCAGTCTGGACTTCCTCAACGGCTTCTCCAAATACTACTGGAGGGATGAATACCGCAAGGTCAACGTGGGCATGGAGCATAGCCTATATACCTCATCTGACAATTTACTGGCGGCTACCGCAGCCAGCGGCCTGCGCACCGAGCATGAAGAGGGCTATACCCTAGGGCTGACATTCTCCGAAGAGACTGTTTCCGGTGACAGCGCCGTCACTGTTTCTGTCCCCTTCAGTGGCTACAAGACCACCGTCTTTGATTATGACGCCGCCGTCGGCACCTACGCCGTCAGTATGTTTGACAGCCCCTATATTGACGCGGTGACAGATGAGCAGATTTATGTCACCAATGTGGTGGTCATCCAGACCTCCATCAAGACTCTGGAAAACTCCCGGTTGCGGATCGACCTCACCAGCGGCAGCGGCTATCTGGCTAACGGCGGCTCCTATGTCTCCATTCTGTGGGCCAAAGGCAATCCAGAGGATCCTCTGACCATTACTGACACCGATGGCAACCCCATCGAACTCTCGGTGGGCAAGAGTTATATCTGCATCTGCTCCACTTCAGCAAAGGTATCTTTTGAGTAATGGATTTCACAGCAAAACAAATCCCCGACAGAGCCTTGCAGCTCTGTCGGGGATTTGTTTTGGGGCGGCGCTCTGCAGGGCCGTGGGGCGGATAACCGGCATCCTTCAGTCTGCACGGACGCTATTTCCGGGGTGGCTTCACGTTAGCCTCTGGGGGGACTGTCCCGTGAATCTCTCCGTTAGCGGCCTCAAAAGCGCGGATGCTCTCCCGGATGAGTACCAGGACGTGGCTGTTGATGGATCGGCCCTCATAGTCGGCCACATAGGCCAGCTTGGCCAGCATTTCCTGTTCTATGCGGATAGATACGCTTTTTGTTGACACGTTGATTACCTCTCACGGACATTTTTGGATATATTGTGTATTTATTTTATGTCCAAAACGTGATAATATGCGGTAGATAGATATGCAGTATATCTATAAAATTGTGTGGAGGAGTCGGGCATGAAGGTTGCAGTCATTGGATCCCGGTCGCTGTCAGTCCCGAATTTAGGCAGCTATCTGCCATGCGGGACAACGGAACTGATTAGCGGCGGAGCCAAAGGAGTTGACACCTCGGCCAGGGAGTATGCGGAGGAACACGGTCTTCCCCTGACGGAATTTCTGCCGGAATACCAGCGATATGGCAAAGGCGCGCCGTTGAAACGGAATCTGGAAATTATCCGGGCGGCAGACTGCGTACTTGCATTTTGGGACAGAAAGTCCGCAGGAACGAAATTTGTCATAGACCAGTGTAAAAAATGTGGTACACCGGTGATTATAATTGACCTGGAGTAAGCAAAAAAGGGGGGCTGTCTCTTGTGATCTTGCAATCATTTTGAGACAGCCCTCCTGTTGAGAAGCAATTCCTATTTTTGCATGGCCTCTTCCAGCTTCTGGAGAGCCTTTTTTTCTATGCGGGAGACATAGGAGCGTGAGATATTCCACCGGGCCGCAACCTCCCGCTGAGTCTCCGGCTCACCGCCGTCCAGGCCGTAGCGCCGGATGATAACATCCTGCTCCCTTCGGGTCAGGCATTCCGCTACACATTCCCGCACCTTGACGCAGCTGTCCCGGGTATCCAGGTCATCCAGCATATTGTCATCCACGCGGATCATATCCATCAGGGAGAGGGAGGCCCCCTCCGGATCAGCGTCCAGTGCTTCAGAGAGGGAAACCTCCCCCGCCATGCGGCGTGTCTTGCGGAGGTACATCAAAATTTCATTCTCAATGCACCGGGCGGCATAGGTGGCCAGCTTAATGTTGCGGTCAGGCCGATAGGTGCTGACGGCTTTAATCAGGCCGATGGTACCGATGGAGATCAGATCATCCTGATCTCCGGTCTGGGTATAGTATTTTTTGACGATATGGGCCACCAGCCTCAGATTATGCTCGATGAGCTTGTTCCGGGCCTCTGTGTCCCCGTCCACGGCGGCCTTTATATACTCTGCTTCCTTTTCCTTGGACAGCGGTCGGGGAAAGGAACCCGTCCCGCCAGACAGCCGCAGCGTGAAAAAGCTGCCCTGAAGCAGCAGTAAGGTCAGTGCGGACAGCACATTACATCCCCCCTCCCTTTAAGCTATTCGGGAGCCGGAGGCGGTATGTGCCGAAAGATGCGGGGCTACTTGGCCCATAGGGGGCATACCGCAACAGAAAATGCTGCCGCCAGTCCGAAACCGGGTGGCCGCAGCATTTGAGTCTTGTTGACTGCTCCCATGCATAACAAAAATGCGCAGCATCAAGCTGCAAATGAGAGGGATTGTCCTGGCAGCACTGGATGCCTTACCCAAGCAGGGGGACGGCACAGGCTGTCCAGAGCCAGCTAATGGGCATGGCCAGTGCCATGGCGGGTATCATATCCGCAATGGGGAAATCACATATCCTGGCAATGCGGAAGCCGGTGGCCAGCATAATGGCTCCGCCGCAGGCCTTGAAGTCGGCAATCATCGCCGTAGTGGTAATGGGGTAAATCAGCCCCGCCAGCGCAAAGAGAGTCAGATAGACGATGGCTTGGGGAATGGACACCAGTGAGATGATCTTGCCCAGGGAGCAGGCAAAGATGGCAGCGGTAAAAAAGTCCATAATAGCCTTAGCCAGCATAATGCTGTGATCGCCCAGGAAGCCTTCTACAATGGCGCCATAGATACCGGTGCCGCTGACGCAGAAAAGGACGATGGCAGTCATCATCTCCGGCTGCCCGCCGTCCTCTGCGCCGCCCATATGCATCGCACGGAGAATGTGCGCAGTGCCGGAGGAGATACGATCCCCCAGACGAATGAGGAGTCCCAGGCCGGAGCCTAAGATGATGGCCAGCATTACCACGGGCATATTTTCCATCAGAATGACAGAGACGATTCCCAGACATATGGAACAGATGCCGAAGATCAGATTCAGCCCATGCTGGATACGCTCATCCAGCAGTTTTTGCAGGATGCCGCCCAACAGCCCACCCAGAGCGACCGCCAGAGCATCCGTGATAACACCAATTGGCAAAATCAAAACCTCCTCCACGTTTCCGGGAAAAACAGCAGCAGAATAGGGAAAATTTCCAGCCGTCCGGCCAGCATATCAAAGCACAGAACCAGCTTGGACAGGGGAGAAAAGATGCTGAAGTTCCCCACCGGCCCCACCCGGCCCAGTCCCGGCCCGATGTTGTTCAGGGCAGAGATTATGGCGGTGAAGGTAGTGACCCCGTCCAGCCTGTCCAGGCTGAGTGCCAGGGCAGACAGGCCGATGATCAGCAGGTAGGCCACCAGGTAGACATTGACGGAGTGGACAATCTCCGGGCTGATCACCTTGCCGCTGAGGGTGACGTGAGTGGCGCGGCGGGGCCGCAGCAGCCGGTGGAGTTCCTGCCGGATTGACTTGGCCAGCAAGATAACCCGGCTGACCTTAATCCCTCCGCCAGTGCTGCCGGCGGATGCTCCGATAAACATCAGTACCAGCAGGATGGCCCGGGACAGACTGGGCCATTGGCCAAAATCGGCGGTGCAGTAGCCGGTAGTGGTGATGATGGAGGCCACCTGGAAGGCGGCCAGCCGCAGCGCCTCTGCCACGCTGCTATAGAGCCTGCATATATTTACCGTGATGATGACGATGGAGGCGGCAATCAGCCCCAGATACCACCGCAGTTCCTCACTGCGGATGGCCCGCTTGAAGTGCCGCATCAGGCACAGGAAGTACAGGTTGAAGTTAATTCCGAACAGGATCATAAACACGGTGATGACAATTTGGATATAGGAAGAGTAGCTGGCGATGCTATCATTCAGGATACCGAAGCCGCCGGTGCCTGCGGTGCCAAAGGAGAGGGTGAGAGCATCGAACAGCGGCAGCCCGCCGAAAAGTAACAGGACGATTTCCATCAAGGTCAAGGCGGCGTAAATGCCATAGAGCCACTTGGCGGTGGACTGCACCTTAGGTGCCAATTTGTCCACCGAGGGGCCGGGACTCTCCGCCCGCATCAAATTGATGCGGTAACCGCCGGCCATGGGCAGAATCAGCAGCAGGAATACCAGGACCCCCATGCCGCCGATCCAATGGGTAAAGCTCCGCCAGAACAACAAGCACCGGGGCAGGGATTCCACATCGCTCAGGATACTGGCGCCGGTGGTGGTAAAGCCGGATACTGTCTCAAAAAAGGCATCCACAGGGCTTGGGATCGCGCCGGAAATCAAAAATGGGAGGCAGCCCATGATGCTCATGGCAATCCAGCTGATGGCCACGATAACAAAGCCCTCGCGGGCGTAAAACTCCTGCTGCCGGGGCCTTTTGCGGGTCAGCAGCAGGCCCGCTGCCAGGCACAGGGCAATGACAGGTAGGAAAGCAAGGCCTGCCCCTTCACGGTAAACCAGAGCTGTCAGGCAGGAGGGCAGCATCAGCACCCCTTCAATGCCTAGTACCCAGCCCAGTATATAGAAGATGGTGGCATAATTCAAGTCCGGAATTCCCCTTTCCTCCGCAGAATCTGTCAACATTATAATACACCGTCGGCATTGGCGCAAGTAAATTTTCCCAGTTCCGCTTCATGGTGTTCTATCTCAAAAAGAAAAACAACAACTCGGCTGAACCGCTGGAGGCGGTTCGGGAAGGAAGCGTTCTGAAAGTTTGCAGGGCAACCAACTCCACGGGGCTATGAAGCGGCAGTCAGTACGCCAAAGTGAATCCTACTGGTCACACAGGGCGGAGAAGAGAGAACAGCGGCAGCTTAAAAAAGCTATGTAAAAGCAGCATCTGCGCGTTGCGTATTCGTTAGCGATATGCTATAATGAGTAATAACCGTGCAACACGCATTCTTCATTTATCAAGAAATAATTTCAAATTTGGAGGAAAAATCAATGAACGGTACCGATCTCATCAGGAACAGGCGAAGTATCCGCAGCTACAGTGGCAAGCGTATCTCTGACGAGATACTCCACGCTATCCTTGACGCGGGAATGCGCGGGCCAAGCTGCACAAACGCAAAAGACTGGTGCTTCCTGGTCGTAAGGGAAAAAGATACGCTGAACAAAATGGCAGATGCAAATGGCAGACCTGCCGACCCCCTGCGTGGCGCTGATGTGGGTATTTTGGTATGCGGCGATTTGAACAGGGCGTTCAAGGACGCCCCCGACTATTGGATTATTGATACTGCAATTGCCTGCCAGAACATCGTACTTGCAGCCTCGTCTTATGGAATCGGCTCCGTCTGGCTTGGTACATATCCGCAGATGGAGCGAGTGGACAGGCAGCGGGAACTGTTTAACCTGCCTGCTTCTGTAATGCCGCATTCCGTCATCGCCTTGGGTTATCCGAAAAATCCGACCGAACTGGAACTTGGCAGCAGAAGCAAATACGAAGAATCGCAGGTACACTTTGAGAAATGGTAAAATAGCTCTCACGGAATGGAATAGCACAGCTGGCAGCCGATGCAATCCTTCGTCTCACCGGCTGCCAGTATTCTTACCATTCTTGCAGAAGGCAAACCCGGGCAGGAAATGATTGCCCACTGCCCTGTGAAGCCTCCGCTCATGCGCTATAATCAGGGCAGTCCGATAAATCGGTATTCATGGAGGTTAAAAATACAAATTCGGGAAATGACAACAGTGGATATTCAAACTGTTTTACCCCTTTATATTT
>CAYUUP010000026.1:0-17020 GCA_964447925.1 uncultured Oscillospiraceae bacterium | reverse complement strand
ACTACGGCATTTGCGGAGACCTGTTCCAGGTGGCGCCGCTGATGGTGGAGCGCGCCAAGCTGTAACTTGGCGAGGATCGCATACCAAGGTGGTCCCGTTGCGGTAGACGCCTGAAAACGGTTCTTTCAGCGATTCCAGTTCAATTTGTTTGTTCTGCTTAGTTTAATAGGGGGAGTGAGAAATTCTCACTCCCCCTACTGTTATT
The DNA here is from genome assembly GCA_964447925.1 of uncultured Oscillospiraceae bacterium. Classification (GTDB taxonomy): domain Bacteria; phylum Bacillota; class Clostridia; order Oscillospirales; family Oscillospiraceae; genus CAYUUP01. Next base: position 16,815 of record CAYUUP010000026.1, on the reverse strand, counting down.
TATGATACCCCTTCACCCCAGCGCTGGCACAAACGCCGGGTCTATGCCTTGCAAGTCGAAGAGCCACACGGGCTAGTAAAAGCCCTTGCTGTCTACCACGTAGTCCAAGGTGCAGGACAAGACGTGGACCTCTTCGGATGTGTGGCCGTGGGATTCAAACCAATTTCCGTGGGAAAACAGGCCCTGGCGCAGCGTGTCGTAAGCCTCCTGCTGGGAGATGAGGGGAGCTTCGGCGTAAAAGGTGCTGACGTACAGGTCGTTCGCCACATAGTATAACCCGCTCTCGCCGACTTGGCAGGGTCACCCCTCGCCGGTACGCCTACACCACCGTCAAGAAGGTTTACAACCTCCTTGACGGTGGTGTAGGGTGTGGTACTATCGGCAATCATATTTGTTTTAACTGTCGCTTTCCGTATGCTCCCCTGTACCAATCATGGTCTGGTTCAAATGGCGCTCCATCAAAATCCGGGCCAACTCGGCGTCCCGGGCTTCCAGGGCATAGGTAATCATGTAGTGATAGCTTACCCCAGACGTGCCCACGACCTCTACATTCCCTTTCATGAGTGTGCGGTAGGTGTTACTAAGTATATCGAAAATCCGAACAAAAATGGGGTTCCCAGTCGCCTTGGCGATGAGTGCATGGAATCTCAGGTCGCATTCCGCCATATCGTCGGTGTTTTTGGCATCTTCCATCTGTTTGGACTCCTGCCGCATCTGCTGGATGATGTCCGCCTGCGCTCGCTTTGCCGCCAGCGCCACCGCCCCTGTTTCAATTGTGCGCCGAAACTCAAACACATTTATCCGGTCAGTCTTGCTTAAGGCAAAATAGGGGAGCATCTGATCCACACAGTGCTCCGCCCCGGGGGTGCATACGAAGGTGCCGCCCCCCTGGCGGCTCTCCAGAACACCCAAGGAGGATAGCCTCTGTACAGCGGTCCGAACCGATACCCGACTCACGCCAAACTGCTTGGCCAGCATATTCTCCGAGGGGATTTTGCTTCCCGGAGGCCACATGCCATCTAAAATGGCGAATTTCAACTTTTCAAATACCACCTCGCTGACGCTTCTGCGGCTCGAACCTGTCGTGTTCTCCATAATAATCTCCAATTTCTCTTTTTCTTGATAAGTGCTTAGGGCAACGCCGCACAATTGCGTCTGCGGCGCTTTGCGGAAATTTTGCGGCGTTGCCTTAGAATTTATTTGGTTATTTGGAATCTACCGTATCATACAACAACCTAATGTACAAGTCAAGCCGGCCAACTGCTAAAATAGATTCCCATCGGCATCAAAGCTCCAAAGACGGGGCCCTTCCAGCACTTCAATCCGGGGGTTTGCCAGGGCCTGGGGCAGCAGGCCTTCTGAGATTTCCATATATTCGATGTGGGCGGTGTCCGGGATGCGGATGAGTTTTTTCCGAGCCTGATCTTCTGCCTCTGGACAGCAGCACAGGGCTAGCTGGATCGCTTCTCTGTCATTGTCCATCACCATGGGAATCTTCATTAGATGTAGGAAAGTATTGGTTACCCCGGTGGGGTAGGTTTTCTCTAGTTTCATCTGCTTGGTCAGACGGCGGGTGGTGCAGTCGGCCAGCCCCATGCCCTGAGCATTGCCATGGGTTTCTGGGGTGAGGCCCAGCACCACCACCTTTTCTGCCCGAATGCCGCCGGTGGCATAGGCGGTGCAGAAACGACCGGTTACATTGGGGTCCATTCCATCCCCGCTGATGTTCTTCCCGATGCGGTCCACCACCAGTACATCGCAGCGCTCAAAGGGGAGACGGGCAATGGTGCCGTAGGCCCGCTTGAGCAGTTTCGGTTCCTCGGTAAGGATTTCCTTCGGTAGCAGGCACTGAATGTGGCATATTTTGTCATAGGCGTTTTCCAGGATGGCTATGCCCCCCAAAACCGGGGCGTTCTCTAGGATGCACCGACCGTACTCCTCTACCAGCCGGTGCATGATGGCGGGGCTTTGGCCGTGAATGTCCGCCGCGCCGTGCTGCTTTCCCAGACCAATGGCCATCATTTTCATCAGGCCACTTTCATAAGGTCCCCGGAAGGAGGTGTGGGGCTTGACCCGGTTGAACAGGATGATGCCGTCTGACTCCAAGGCACTACGGTCCATGTGGACGGATTTGCCCTCTGGGGTGTGGCCCACCTCTGCCGTCTCCATTCTGCACAGCACTGGGCAGCCCATAGCATCCTGTGTAATGCCATAGCTCTCCAGAATTTCCCGCTGGCCATCCTCTGTGGCGCCGCCGTGGCTACCCATGGCGGCGACGATAAAGGGCTGCGCCCCTCGACCGTAGACAAAATCCACAATCGTCTTGGTCAGCAAGGCATACTGGTCAATTCCTCTGCTTCCGCAGGTCAGGGCAATCCGCATTCCCGGTTGAATCTGCCCAGCAAACTCCGGTCTGGACAGTTGCTCCAGCAGCGTGGGGACCAGTTCCCCGAGCGGAATGCGGATCGCATCCATCTTCTGGCGAATCCGATACATATTCGGCAGCGGAGTGTTCTCAATCAACGCGGTAACAGTTTCCATACTTTAACCGGTCCTTTCTCTTTTAAATTCCCCTCTGGTTTTGCGACTGGAGCGCGCCCAGCAAAAGAGCCGCTACAAATTTCTTAATACCATTTGGTATTAACAGTGACAATATACTTGTATTATCTTTTCTCTTTCACTATTTCCCCTCATTAAGATTGTAAAACAGGTTCCAGCCGTTTGCAATAGGCTTTTAAAAAAACATCGAAGTTTTCGACAGCTGTATGACCGCATTTCAATTTTACATCTAAAAGTTCTCTATATGGGCAATAAATCACTTATAGCATTATAATACAACTTAGAAAGTAATAATCCCGCTTTTTCTACTGTCTTTCTGCTGAAAGTGAGAAATTCACCTATTTCCGCTTGACTTCTGCAACAAAACTTGCCATAATGTGAATGTGCAAACTTGTCGTACAACATTACGAGAAGTTGTATGACGATAGATGGTAAAGCATGAGAATTCTTCTACTGGTGTCAGAAGGGAGGTGCGACAGGGGGAGCAAAGAGAGGGCCATGACCGTGCCAGCAGCCCGGTTTTCCGGGCAATGTTGCCAACATTGCCCAGAGTGAATGTGGGGCCATCGGCTCCGCCAGTTCCGTCTATCATTTCATGATCGTCCAAGCGATTTGAAGCGCAATTCCCGCACCACCTGAGACCAAATGCTCTGTCATCTGGATATTATCATGACAGATGCTTTGGCCGCCGAGGAGCATGAGCGGGTACGCAATATTAAAGGGAGGCAGAGATGCAATGAACGAATCTATTCACAAGTATTTTAAGGTAGGGACCATTCAGTGGATGAGCTATCCTAACCGCGATCCTATGGAGTCTCTTAAGGCCATTGCCCGGGATGATTTTTTTGACGCCGTGGAGCTTAAGGGCTTTGGCCCGGACAACCTAAAGGCCAAGGCCATCCTGGAGCAGAGCCACTTGAAAGTGTGCTACGGCGCCCAGCCCCGCCTATTGGGGCCAAAGCTGAACCCCAACGCTGTGGACGAGGAAGAGCGCCAAAAGGCGGAGGCCACCTTGATTGAAGCGGTGGATGAGGCTCAGTTCCTGGGGGCCGCGGGAATCGCTTTTCTGGCAGGTAAGTGGCAGGAGAAGACAAAGGAGACTGCCTACCAACAGCTTCTGAAAACCACCCGGAACCTTTGCACCTATGCCACATCCAAGGGGATGATGGTCGAGCTGGAGGTTTTCGACTTCGACATGGACAAGGCCGCGCTCATCGGCCCCGCCCCCTATGCCGCCCGGTTCGCCGCCGATATGCGCACAACCCACAGCAATTTCGGCCTGCTAGTGGATTTGAGCCACTTTCCCACTACCTACGAAACCAGCCAGTTTGTCATCCGCACCTTGCGGCCCTACATCACCCATCTGCATCTGGGCAATGCGGTGGTAGAGCCCGGTTGCGATGGCTATGGAGACCTCCATCCCCGTTTCGGCTATCCCAACAGTGCCAACGATGTTCCCGAGTTACTGGACTACTTCCGGGTTCTCCAGGACGAGGGCTTTTTCCGGGCGGATGATCCCTATGTGCTGTCTATGGAGGTTACCCTCCGTCCTGGTGAGGATGAAGATATTGTGTTGGCCAACACTAAGCGTGTGATCAACCGAGCCTGGGCGTTGCTGTGACTGATGTGAACCATGCGACCGCAACGCCGCAAGAGACCCTGAATGGGGGCCACAGCCAAAAGGAGTGACGAGCTATGAAAATTGTGATTTTGGACGGTTACACTGAAAATCCGGGAGACCTAAGTTGGAGTGGCCTGGAGGCTCTGGGAGAGTTGACCGTCTATGACCGCACCCCCGTCCACGATGAGGATGAGATCATCCGCCGTATCGGAAACGCGGAGGTCGTATTCAGCAACAAGACCCCTATCAGTCAGCGCACCATCGACGCCTGCCCCAGTATGAAGTTCATCAGTATGTTGGCCACTGGCTATAATGTGGTGGATTATGCCTATGCCAGGGAGAAGGGCATTCCAGTCACCAACGTGCCCGCCTATGGCACAGCAGCGGTGAGCCAGTTTGCCATTGCCATGTTGCTGGAAATCTGCCACCATGTGGCCCACCACAGCCAGACCGTCCACGATGGGAAGTGGAGTGCCAGCATCGACTGGTGTTACTGGGACTACCCGCTCATAGAGCTGGCCGGAAAGACCATGGGCATCATCGGCTTCGGTCGAATCGGCCAGCAGACCGGCCGCATCGCTCAAGCCTTGGGCATGACCGTGCTGGCCAACGACAGCCATGAGACGGATGTGGGCCGGGCCATCGCCCCCTATGTGTCGTTGGACGAGTTGCTGGCACGGTCTGATGTCATCGCCCTTCACTGCCCCTTGTTTCCCGAGACCCAGGGAATCATCAACAAAAACACCATCGCCAAAATGAAGAACGGTGTCATTTTGCTAAACAACAGCCGCGGCCCACTCATTGTGGAGCAGGATCTGGCCGATGCCCTCAACTGCGGCAAGGTGTACGCCGCCGGTCTGGACGTAGTGTCCACCGAGCCAATTCTGCCGGACAATCCGCTGCTTCAGGCGAAGAACTGCCTGATTACTCCCCACATTTCTTGGGCGCCCAAGGAGAGCCGTCAGCGCATTATGGACTGCGCAGTGGAAAATGTCCGGGCCTATTGTGCGGGCGCACCCATCAATGTGGTCAACTGAAAGGAGAGGCATATAATGGCAATGACGACTCAGAGGGCTGACGAGTTAGCGAAACTTTGCCGAACATTCCGCATTGACGTGCTCACCGCCGTCCACAAGGCCCAGTCTGGCCATATGGGTGGAAGCCTCTCGGTGTGCGAGATCCTCACCACCTTGATACAGGAGCACATGAGGCTGGACAGCCCAACCGATCCCCAGCGGGACCGGCTGGTTCTCTCCAAAGGCCACGCTGCCCCCATGCTGTACCGCAACCTGATTGAAAAGGGTTTCCTGCCCGCTGATTCCATGGATACTCTGCGACAACTGGGCGGTGTCCTCCAGGGGCATCCTACTATGCACACCGCCGGGGTGGAAATAACGGCCGGGCCGCTGGGCTTGGGCTTGGGCGCGGCGCAGGGCATGGCCATGGCCCTGCACATGGACGGCATCTCCGCCCGGGTATATGCAGTTTTGGGAGATGGCGAGTTGGATGAGGGCTGCGTGTGGGAGAGCGCCATGTCGGCAGCCAAATTCAAGCTTGATAACTTGTGCGCCATTGTGGACTACAACAAGGTACAACTGGACGGCCCCACCGACCGGGTTATGCCTTTGGGTGATCTGGAGGCCAAGTGGCGGGCCTTCGGATGGAATGTCGTGCGCTGCGATGGCCATGATATTTTGGCTTTGGATCAGGCCCTGGACCAGGCGGAATATACTACGGGCCAGCCCACCGTGATTCTTGCTGACACCATCAAAGGCAAGGGCGTTTCCTTTATGGAAGGCCAGGCCGCGTGGCACGGCAAGCAGGTGGATGACGAGAGCTTTACTCTGGCACTGAACGAGTTGGGAGGTGCGGCACAATGAGCAAAACGATTCGAGAGGTCTACGGCGAGACGCTGGCCGCTTTAGGGGCGGACCACCCTAACCTTGTGGTGCTGGATGCTGACGTATCCGGCTCCACTAAGAGCGGCATTTTCGCCCAGGCTTACCCGGACAGATTCTTTAACATGGGTATCGCTGAAAGCAATATGGTGGCCACCGCTGCCGGTATGGCTGCCGCTGGGAAGACTCCCTTTGTTAACACCTTTGCCGTATTCCTGGGCACTGTAGGCCTGCTGGCCACCAGGGCGCAGGTGTGCTACGGAGGGCTGAACGTCAAGTTTGCTGGAGCCTACTGCGGCCTCTCTGATTCCTTTGATGGAGCTACCCACCACGCCTGCGAGGACATCTCCGCCATGCGGGCCCTGCCGAATATGAAGGTGTTTGTTCCCTCCGACACCGTCTCCACTCAAGCTCTCACCGCTTTGGCTGCGGACACCAGCGGCCCTGTCTATCTCCGTCTGTCCCGGGACAGTTATCCTAACTTGTACCCCGCGGGGACCACGTTCCAGCCGGGAGGCGCCTACATAGTCCGGCAGGGCTCCGATGTGACAGTGCTGGCCTGTGGCATCCTGGTTCACGAGGCGCTGGAAGCCGCTCGGATGCTGGAATCGTCCGGGGTGTCCGTCCGGGTGGTGGACCTGTACAGCATCAAGCCCATCGACCGGGAATTGATTCTGCGTTGCGCCGCTGAGACGGGCGCACTGGTGTGCGCCGAGGAGCACAGTGTCATCGGCGGATTGGGTTCCGCCGTGGCCGAGGTGCTGGCCCAGGCCGGGGTTGGGATGCCCACTGCCTTTGTCGGGGTGGATGACGTGTTTACCGAGTCCGGACCCTACCGCCCGTTGCTGAGCAAATACGGATTGGACGCCGAGGCAGTCAAGCAGGCAGTCCTGACCGTACTGAATGAAAAAAAGGAGAGGGGGTGAATTACAAATGTTAGTAGCAAAAATGCCTGCCGCCTTCCAAGTAGACTATCTTGATGAACCTATTCCCCAGGTAGAGCCGGGTAAAGTCTTGCTGAAAAACCACTATTTGGGCGTGTGCGCCTCCGACCAGCAGATCTATCATGGACGTCACAAATACATGAAGTTTCCACTGGTGATGGGGCACGAGGTGTCCGCCCAGGTGGCGGCGGTTGGGGGCGGCGTAGAAGGCTTTGCTCCTGGCGACCGGGTGACCATCCAGCCTCAGGTGGTGTGTGGTAAGTGCTACCCCTGCTCAATCGGGCGGTTCAACGTGTGTGAGCACCTGAAGGTCATCGGCGTCCATATGGACGGCTGCGCCTGTCAGTACATCCAAGTCCCTGCCTGGAACCTCCACAAACTGCCCGATGAGGTTAGCGATCTAGATGGCGCTCTGATTGAGCCGCTGGCTGTGGGCATGGGTTCTGTCCACCGAGCGGGAGATATCCGCGGTGCCAACGTGGCGGTGATTGGCGCGGGCATCATTGGCAACTTTGCCGCCCAGTGTGCCAAGGCCCTGGGTGCGGAGAAGGTGTTGATCAGCGATGTCATCCCCAAAAAGCTGCAGGCCGCGGAGAATTGTGGAATCGACTACTGTGTGGACGCCGGGACAACTTCTCTGAAGGATGCGGTGGAGCGTGCCTTCGGCAGTTTTCGGAAAGCGGACGTCATCATTGACTGCGCTGCGTCCAAGGGCTCCTTTGCCTCCGCACTGGATGCCGCCCGGGAAAGCTCCATCATTGTCATTTCTGGCAACTATAAAGACGCGGTGGAATTTGAGGTTCCGCGCATTCAGCGCAGAGAGGTTTCCATCGTCGGCCATATGATGTACGTCAAAGAGGATTTTCAGGAGTCCATCCGCTGCCTGAAGAAAGGACTCATCCACACCGACGGTCTTGTCACCCAGCACTTCTCCCTGAACGAGTACCAGAAGGCGTTCCAATACGCCGATGAGCATCCTCAGGAAGTCATTAAAATGGTTATAGACATTGACGCATAAGAACATAAATAGTGATAAAGGGGTGTAAAAAATGAAGAAATTCCTGTCTGTCGCTCTGATCCTTGCCCTGTGCCTGTCCGCCTTGGTCGGCTGCTCCACTGTGAACAGCGAATCCACCAATTCCCCTGCCAGTAGTTCAGGCTCTGAAGGTAGCAATTCCCAGGTCCCCGAGAAGACTTATAAGGTAGCCTTGAGCATCGATGATATCAGTACCGATTTCGCCAATCTGCTGGTGAACGGCTGTACCGCCGCCGCCGAAGAATATGGCTTCGACTTTGAGGTGCGTAGCGCCGGTCAGGACTCCAGCACCCAAACTGCCCAAGTGGAAAACCTGGTCACCCTGGGTTATGACGCCATCATTCTCAAGCCTCTGGACGAGTCCGCCTGCGGTGCTATCTCAGACGTATGCGAGGAAGCCGGCATCCCTTTGATCGTGGTGTCCACCGTATTACCTACCTATTATACTTCCTCCGTAGCCGCCGATAATGAGGAATGTGGCCGCATCCGCGCCGAAGCCATGGTGGAGGCCCTGGGTACCGAGTTTAACCTGGCCGTGGTGGAGGGACCCCTAAGTTCTGAGAGTGGCAACCGGCAGTATCAGGCCGCCATGGAAGTGTTCGCCAAGTATGACGGCATCAAGATCGTGGCCGATGACACCGCTAACAACAAGCGCGACGAGGCCATCGACCTGGTGACCACCTGGCTGGCCGGAGGCAAGGAGTTCGACGCCATCTGGGCTGCCAATGATGCCTCCGCCATCGGCGCGGGCCTGGCCTGCCAGGACTTTGGCCTGAATATGGACGACGTTTATATCATTGGCAACGGCTGCGCCTATGAAGCCTGCACCTACATGGAGTCCGGCATTCTGGATGCCTCCTGCCGTATCACCGGCTACACATTCGGCTATGAAAGCGTCGTCTTGGCCAACACGATCCTCTCTGGTGGAAGCTATGAGCACGATACCTTCCTGCCCCTGGAGGTTATCACCGCTGGCACCGACCGTTTCCAGGAGATTTACGATATCGAAAAGGCTTTGCAGGGGGAATAATCCTGGCTTAAGGCAACGCCGCACAATTGCGTCTGCGGCGCTTTGCGGAAATTTTGCGGCATAAATGCGTTGCAAAAGCTTGAAATACACCGAGTATTCCTGCGCTTTTGCGCCTTTTCCTGCCGCAAAATTTCTCACAAATCGCTCTTGCCGAATTATGCGGCGTTGCCTTAACGGACAACACACCACCTGAACCGGGATCGTGGGGCAGATTTTCTGCTTTGTCCCGGCGTAGGACAGCATCAAATGTGCAAAGGGTGACTCTGGTATGGAGTATGACATGATTCTTCAACTATCCCATGTGACCAAGCGCTTTCCCGGAGTGGTTGCCCTGGACGATATGTCCCTGTCAGTGCGCCGGGGCACTGTCCACGCCTTGGTGGGCGAAAACGGCGCAGGAAAGTCCACCCTCATGAAGATTTTGGTAGGGGTCTACCGGATGGACGAAGGAGAGATTATCTTTGACGGCAGCAAGTTGGACAACGCCAACATCAACAGTGTGCTGAAGTCCGGCATTTCCATGATCTATCAGGAGTTGAATCCCATTGACACGGTCACTGTAGCGGAAAATGTCTGCTGCGGCAGCATTCCCCAGAAAATCCGGGGTGGCCTTCTCATTGACCGGAAAAAGATGAACGCCGAGGTGCAGTCCGTGTTGGACCGGCTTGGGATTACAAACATCAAGCCGAATTCGCTGGTCAAGCACTTGAGCATGGCGCAAAAGCAGCTGGTGGAAATTGCCAAAGCTTTATCTCACAACTCTAAGCTAATCGTCATGGATGAGCCAACCTCTTCTCTCACCGAGGTGGAGTGCCAGAAGCTGTTCACCATTATCCGGGATCTGAAGGCCAGTGGCATCTCCTTCATCTACATTTCCCATAAGATGGACGAGATTTTTGACATCTGCGACGACATCACTATCATGCGGGACGGCAAATTTGTATCCACCGGCCGGGTGGAAGACATGAGCTATGACCAAATCATCAGCCAAATGGTGGGTCGCACTCTGACCGATATCTACCCCAAGGAGGAGGTCCCTATCGGGGACACCGTATTGGACGTGTCCCATCTTTGGAGCCGGGACAAGGTAAAGGATGTCAGCTTCACCCTTCGAAAGGGTGAGATCCTGGGCTTTGCTGGACTAGTCGGCGCGGGGCGGACAGAAACCATGGAGACCCTGTTCGGTTGCCGTCCCATCACCGATGGAACCGTTTCCATCAATGGGGAACCCGTGCAAATCCACACGTCCCAGGATGCCATTAGACATGGTATGGCCCTGCTCACCGAGGACCGGAGGAACACCGGATGTATTCTGGGCGCCGATATCTACCTGAATACCATGGTCCTTTCCTTCAAGCGGTTTGCCAATTTTCTGGGCATCAAGCATCGGCAGTGCCGAGCGGTCTGCCGGGAGCAGATCCAGAAATTCGGCGTGAAGACTGTGGGTCTGCGACAGAAAATGGGCGAGCTGTCCGGTGGCAACCAGCAAAAGGTCCTGCTGGCCCGTTGGCTGTTGCCCGACCCGGACATCATCATTCTGGACGAGCCTACCCGCGGCATAGACGTAGGCTCTAAGCACGAAATCTATAGGGAAATGACCCAGCTCGTCAAATCCGGCCGCAGTATTATCATGGTGTCCTCGGAGTTGCCCGAGATATTAGGTATGAGCGACCGCATCGTCGTCATGCACGAAGGGAAAATTGTCGGCATCCTGAATCGGAAAGATGCCAACCAGGAGGAGATCATGCGGCTCGCATCCGGCATACCCAGTGGAAAGGAGGTTGTGTAGGATGGACAAGCCTGCCAACGCATTGAATGTGAAACAGCTTTCCAAAAAATACGTCCTTAAATTCCTCACCAACGATAAGGTTGGTGCGCTGCTAATCCTGATCGTCATGTTTATCATCCTGGGTACGGTGAACCGGACCTTTTTCTCCGCGCGCAACCTGATGAACCTGCTCCGCTACGCCTCCCCCTATATCATCGTTGGTTCCGGCGTGCTGGCGGTCATGATGTCCGGCGGCATGGATATGTCCACCGGCGCCACCATGGGTCTGGCCGGCATGGTCGCCGCCATCCTCAATGTTTCGGGACAACCCATCGCCGTCTGCTTTCTGGCCGCTATTGCGGTGGGAGCCCTGGTAGGTATGTTCAACGGCTTTATGGTGGGTTATGTTGGCCTTCAGCCCTTTATCTCATCCATGGGGACCAAGCTCATCGTCTCCGGCACCACTACCCTTATCTGCGGCGGCTTCCCGGTGAACGGGTTGACCGAGTCCTTTACCATCTTCGGTACCGGGAAAATCCTGGGCATCTATAACCCCATCTGGATTGCTGCCCTAATCTGCCTAATTACTTGGTATATCATCAACCGGACTACCTTCGGTCGGAATATGGCGGCCTGTGGTGGCAACCGCAACGCCGCCAGGGTGTCCGGCATCAACGTCTCCCGCACCAAGTTTATCTCGTACATTTACTGTGGTTGCTGTGCAGCGGTGGCGGGGCTGGTGCTTACTGCCCGCATCCAGTCTGGTCAGGCCAACACCGGCTCCGGTTACGAGCTGAATGCCATTGCCGGCGTAGTCATCGGTGGCGCATCCATGGCTGGCGGCGAGGGGACTGTGTTCGGTGCCATCTGCGGCTGTTTGGTGATGGCCACCATGGTGAACGGCATGGACATGATCAACGTGAACGCCTTCTGGCAAAACATTGCACAGGGCATTGTTATTGTCATTGCTGTGGCCTTGGACATCTTCCGCAAGGCCCGCCGGGATTGAGGTGGCACCTTGCAGTTGGAATATTTCAGGCCAGTCCCCGGCTGCCCCGGGCTAGAGGAAGCATACAGCATCGTGCCGGAGGACACCGTAATGAACCCGGACTGCCCCTGCCAGACCCGGACCTGCCCTCACCACGGCTTCTGCGCCATGTGCATACGTCACCACCGGGATGTGGATGAGTTGCTGGCCCAGGATGGCCGCCCCGGTCATGGTACAGCTTGCCAGCGCCTGCGGAAAAAGGAGGGAACGTAGCCGTGCGTCTTGGGGAACTTCCCATCGGTTCCAGAGTGCAGGAGCCTCAGTCGGAGATGATTTTTACTGTGTCCGACCACCGGGACGGCGGCTATCCCGGCATGACGATGCTGTCTGAGCAGATCGTCACCGTGGCCTGCCTGGACGGGGCGGAACCGCACGCCCCCGGCAACCCAACATGGGACGGTTGGGCCAGGTTCGGCAGGAATGACTATCCCCGCAGCACCCTCCACCAGTGGCTCAATTCCCCGCAGGAGGACTGGTATTCTCCTGCCCACCCCTATGACAGCCCCCCTGCCCCGGAGTACCTCCGGTATGGGGAGCAGCCCAATCTGGGCCGCCCCGGTTTTCTGGGCCGATTTTCTCCCATGTTCTGCTCTGCCCTTTTGGACACCACCATCAAGGTGTTGGAGCGCACGGGAAAGGATGAGGGTAGGCTGACTGAGATGACGGCCAAGCTATTCCTGCCTAGCCGGACGGAAATCGCCAAAGGAGACGAATCCGGTTTTGCAGAGGGCCGTCCTCTGCCTCTGTGCTATGATCCCGGGCAGGTCCACCGTATCCGTCCTGTCCGGCAGGAGTTGGAGCGATGCGGTCGGTCCTGGAACCCTGCCCATGAGGGCGCACCCTTGGATGCGCCTCAGATCTATGACCCCAGGTTTGGCTGGTGGTACTGGCTGCGCACCCCGAGCCTGCGCTACGGCTTTCTGACCCGTTGTGTGAGTGCCTATGGGGCGGTAAGTTACACCTACGCCAACAATGATGTGGTTGGCGTGCGTCCTATGTGTTGCCTGGAGCCGGACCTGGAGGTGGAGTTGCTCCACCCTCTGAGCGCCGACGAGAACGGCATCAAGCGGCGGCTTTACTGCATTGCCGCTCCACCAGCAGGAGAGTGATTGTTTATGGAAATGCAGGACATTTACAACCAAATCAAGCAAGACACCATCGTGGAAAACGGCATGGTACTGCGCCGCATGGTCCCCCTTGACGCACCGGACTGTAATTACTCCGGCTTGATCCAAACCCGGCTGGTTCTCCGCAAGGGCTTCCGGCTGGCGGAGGGTCGACGCGCTTTAATGCAGGATATGATTTGCGACAGTGACGTGTCCATTCGGGTTGGTGAGAAAGGGTATACGGTATATGCCGACGTCTATCGACCCATGGGCCCGGAGAAGGTGCCTGCCATCTTGTGCATCGGTTATGGCGGCAAGCGGGATACCAACAACAAGAGCGACAATATCCGTACCAACGAGGGCAGACCTATGCACTGGAACCGCCCCGTGTCCGGCCTCCAGGCATGGGAGGGGCTGGACCCCGCCGAGTGGGTACCCTACGGCTATGCGGTGGTCAATGTGGACCCCACCGGCGTGTGCGCATCAGAAGGGAATATGCTTTTTTTTGACGATGAGGACCGACGCAATGGTTGCGACATTATCGAGGCTGTGGCCGCTATGGATTGGTGCACTGGGAAAGTGGCCATGGCAGGAAGTTCTTGGCTGGCCATGGTACAGTTCTCTTATGCAGCTATGCAACCGCCCCACCTAACCTGCATCGCCCCCTTTGAAAGCGAGGGAGACCCATATCGGGACGAATATGTTCGGGGCGGCATCCCCCTAAAGGAGCAGTCCTTCTCTCTGTCCTACCGTACCCATGGTCAAAACTATATGGATGACTTGGGGGCCAACTCCCGGCTTCACCCCTTGTACGATGATTACTGGGCACAAAAGGCTCTGCGGCCCGAAGACATCCACATCCCCGCCTTTGTGGTTGGCAGCTATACCTCCCCCTTCCACACCCGGGGCGCGCCGGACTGCTTTAACCGTTTGGCTTCCACCGAGAAGTGGTATCGCTCCCACAACACCACCGAGTGGCTGGATCTGTACACGGATCACTACATGAGTGAGCTGAAGCAGTTCTTTGACCACTACTTGAAGGGGATAGACAACGGATGGGAGAAAACGCCTCGCGTGCGCGTGGGACTGTTAGACCCTGGGGGCGTCAACATCGATGACCAGCCCGAGCAGTCCTATCCCCCTGTCCGGATGAAGCCTACCCGGTTCTATCTGGACCCTGTTGGCATGGCCCTGCGTTTCCAGCCGGTGCAGGAGGCGTCCAGCGTCTGCTATGACGGGGGCGCCGGGGAGCGAATCACGTTCCGCATTTCCATCGAACGGGAGATGGAGATTATCGGCCCGTCCCGGCTCCGCCTCTGGGTGCAGGCGGAGGGGGGCGACGATATGGATCTGTTTGTCCGCTACGCCAAGCTGGATCGGGACGGGAATCCGTTGCGCTCCGACGTGGGGCTGGGTTATTACAAGGGTCCAGACGGAAGGCTCCGGGTATCTCACCGGGAGCTGGATTTGGAGCGGTCCAGCGAACTGTGTCCTGTTCACACCCATGCTAGGCGGCTGCCTCTGTCCCCTGGAGAAATTGTGCCGGTGGATATCCAGATTTGGCCAACGGGCATGGTGTTCCATGCGGGCGAGATCCTGGAGTTGACAGTAGGTGGCAGCGATTTCACGGAGGACCGTCCGCCTAATATGGTGGTGGTGGACAGTCTGAACCAGGGTATCCACATAATCCATGGAGGTGGGCAGTATGACTCATGCCTCATTGTGCCCTGCGCCGAGCGCAACACATAAAGTGGGCGCCCCCGGTTAGACCGGGGGCGCCCTTGGAATTTGGAGGGTTCGCTGTGAATCAAGCACTTCGTAAGGATGCGGATCACATCATATCCGCCAGCATCAAAGCCGTTCTTCCGGACGAAGCCGTCCGGCGGGCGCTGTCCGACTTTCATCCCGGGACAGGCAAAACCCTGTTGGTGTCCGTTGGCAAGGCGGCCTGGCAGATGGCAAAGGCTGCCGTAGATGCCTTGGGCCGGGTAGATGGCGGTATCGTGGTGACAAAATATGGCCATGTGAAGGGGGAAATCCCCTGCGTCGTATGCCATGAGGCAGGGCACCCCGTCCCCGACGAGAACAGTTTTTCCGCTGCAGCCAAGGTGCTTGCACTCGTCCACGGCCTATCTAAGGAGGATAGAGTGCTGTTTTTGCTCTCTGGCGGCGGTAGCGCCCTGCTTGAGCGTCCCTTGATTCCCAGTGTGGAGCTCCAGAGCGTCACAAAACAGCTGCTGGCCTGCGGGGCAGACATTGTGGAAATGAACATCATCCGCAAACGGCTCAGTGGGGTAAAGGGCGGTCGGTTTGCCCAAGCTTGTGCCCCGGCTCAGGTATTCAGCATTGTCCTCAGTGATGTGCTGGGAGATCCCCTTGACATGATCGCCAGCGGCCCAGCCTATCCCGACAGCTCTACCTGTGAACAGGCCAAAGCAATCGCGGCAAAGTACGCATTGACGTTGTCTCCCGCCGCTCAGGTCCTGCTGGGCAAGGAGACGCCTAAGGAGTTGGACAATGTAACCACCCGCATCACCGGCAGCGTACGGGAATTATGCGTTGCAGCGGCAAAAGAGTGTGCAGCCCGGGGTTATAAGCCCATTCTGCTCACCGACCGGCTGGACTGCGAGGCTCGGGAGGCCGGGCGCTTTCTGGCGGATATCCTGCGTACCCATGTGCCAGATCAGAGACAGTTGGCCTATATTGCCGGTGGCGAGACGGTTGTCCGCCTGACGGGAAAGGGGTTGGGAGGCCGGAATCAGGAGGTAGCTTTGGCCGCAGCACCCGGCATTGCTGGACTACCTGGCGCAGCGGTGTTTTCCGTGGGCAGCGATGGCACTGACGGCCCTACTGATGCCGCTGGGGGGTATGTAGACGGCGATACCGATACTGCGCTATGTAGCGCAGGCCTGGACGTATCAGCTGCCCTTCGGGAAAATGATGCATACCACGCACTTCAGGCAGTAGGTGGGCTGGTGGTTACTGGGCCTACTGGAACCAATGTCAACGATGTGGCGGTGGCATTGCTGAAACCGGAAGGGTAATTGGGTTGAGCGACTTTTAGAAAAGGAATCGCCGGAGGTGTTTGATTTTAGGAATTTGATGTGGAGCTATTATCAGTACTGGTATGAAACAAGGCCCGAAAAACGCAAGGGAAATTCAAAGTATATTGGAGGAGGTCGCCGACGCCTCCATCGAGAGTCTGACCGATGTGCAGCTTGCCACGCTCACCAGTGGATCCAAAACGGCGGCGGGCCTACCCTGAAGGCCCTGAAGACGCTGCACCAAGCGGAGCGATGGGATATTCTGGGCTACCTCCGGGAGATGGCGCTTTACGCCGAGGTGGAAACGGGCGGCCGCTCCTTTGTCCTCACTCACGCGGGACTGGACAACTTTTCCCCGGGCAAACCCTTGGAAGAGTACGAACTGGAAGACTTCCTCTTTGGCAGACCCACCCCGGAGAGCGCCTACTGGCCCGACAAGTTCTTGATTTTTGAACACACGCCCACCCGGCTTTTGTAGGAGGTGGCGGGGGAGAAGCGTAGGGACGACATTTTTTGCGAGAAAGGCTTCATCGACATCGACTGCAGTTGCGGCTTCGGCGGGCATCTAGGGTGCCTGTGCCTGGACGCCATGGATGAGACTATGTATGAATCCATTCCGAATGGTTGGGGGAACACATCGAGATTATCACCTTGGACTTGAAGTAGTGTACAAGGTAAAAGCATGGTTTATTGTACCGAAGCGGCCCTGACAGAAAAATCGCGGGGTGGAGTACCGGCTCCACCCCGCTGGTGTTATCTTC
>CAYUUP010000025.1:0-18356 GCA_964447925.1 uncultured Oscillospiraceae bacterium | reverse complement strand
AACTTAGAGCGGGTGAACCATAATACAAAGTCAGCCTTGTTTCGCTTATTGTCATCGGCCTCCACATTCTCCCGGACGCCCACTGCCAGATCCTCCTGGTTGAAGTCCTGGAAGACATAATAGCGCTCCAGCTTGCTGGTGTCAAAGTAGACATTACCCCCAGCCAGGTAGGCGTAACCCGTCTCCATCAGCCTGGAGATAACACGAATAAATTCGTCAATGCAGCCGGTGGCGGGCTGCACCACATCGGGGGTCTTAATATTGAGCTTGGCGCAGTCGGAGAAAAAGGCATCCGTATAGAACCGGGCGATCTCCATAACGGACTTGTGTTCCCGTCTGGCCCCCTTGAGCATCTTATCCTCGCCGGTGTCTGCATCGCTGGACAGATGGCCAACATCGGTGATGTTCATCACACGGGTGACTTCATAGCCGCTGTAACGGAGATACTTTTCCAGCACATCCTCCATAATATAGCTGCGCAGATTGCCGATGTGGGCGAAATGATAGACAGTAGGACCGCAGGTGTAGAGCTTGACCTTACCCGGCTCGTTGGGGACGAAACTCTCTTTGCGGTGCGTGAGGGAATTGTATAGCTTCATTCAGCTGGCTCCTTTCTGTTGCTGGCGGGATTGTCATTGTGGTTAACGGGAGTTGGGACTCTTGGGAAGATCGGCTTCTGCGGAACCTGGGGCCTGGGGCTGTGAAGCCTCCTGCGCCTGCTCCAACTGCTCCACTCGAGAGAGCAGGGACTGGAGCGTCAGCTTCACCGGGTCGGTGATATGGATCTGATCCACAGAGGCAGCATAGTCCACCTTCTCGCCGGAGATGCGGACGATGTGGGCGGGGACACCTACGGCGGTGGCCTGGGGCGGGATCTCGGAGAGTACCACGGAGTTGGCGGCGATACGGGCGCCATCCCCCACCTTGAAGGGACCGAGTACCTTGGCGCCGCAGCCGATCAGCACGTTGTTGCCGATGGTGGGGTGGCGCTTGCCCTGCTCCTTTCCGGTCCCCCCCAGGGTAACGCCGTGGTAGAGCAGTACATCGTCCCCGATCTCGGCCGTTTCGCCGATGACGATGCCCATACCGTGGTCAATGACAAAGCGGCGGCCAATTTTCGCGCCGGGGTGAATCTCAATCCCTGTCCAGAAGCGGCTCCACTGGGACACGAGTCGGGCCAAAAAGCGCAGCCGGTGGCGGTAGAGGAAGTGGGCCAGCCGGTGGTAAAGGGTGGCATGTACGCCAGGATAGAGCAGGAAGATTTCCAGCTTACTTCGGGCGGCAGGATCTCTGGCCTGATAAGCGGCCAGGGTTTCTCTCAATTTGGAAGACATAGAGGCTCCTTAAAAACAAAGCAAGCGCCCCTCAACTCCCCCTTGGGGGAAATCAAGAGGCGGACAAAGCAAGGCCGCGGTTCCACTCTGATTTATCGCTCAACGGGCCGGTAACGGGGCCGAGCCGGGGCCATTACACCCGCACTCCGGGATGCACAGTCCCCACGCCCCAGAGGACAGCTTTCAGCCGGTGCCATCCCTCTCTGCCTGGTGCGCCCTAGGGGTTCTTTCCCTTCCTCGTGCGCTGTCCACATCGTGAACTACAGTATTATAATAGCATTTGTCGGGGAATGTGTCAAGAGCGAGCTTTGTTTTGGTTTTGGGATGACAGCCGGGATTTTCTGTGCTATAATATGGAAAGAGCTTTGGTCAGACAGGAGGTTCTCCCGATTATGAGCGACAGACATATTTCCGCTGAAATGCTGCGGCGCAAGTACCAGTCCGGCCTTTCCGCCTATCTCCGGCAGTTGGCCGACCCCACCCTGCGGCTGAACATCTCTCAGGAGTCAGATCCCTTCTTCCGACGGTGCGCCCTGGGGGTGTGGGCCAGAGGGGAAGGTGTTACCGAAGCCCATGTGGACGCCTATAACGCAATCTGCTCCAAGGGAAGCACACCGCCCTCTATTCTGCTCTTTGAGTTGTCTGCGGCGGTGGCGGCAGCTCCTCCCTTTATGCCTCCGGCATTCTTTTATGATCTGGCAGCCCGGGACAAGACAGAGGGCCGGAACCGTGCGGGGAAGTTTGTGGAACTATGTACCCTCTTCCTGCTGCTCTTTGCCGCCGTGGATGACCGGGTGACCCAGGAAGAGGCGGCCTGGATCGACCAGTGTACCGCCGCCCTAACCGAACTCACCGGCAGGCAGGGAAGCGTCCACGCCGGGGACTATGTGACGGACAAGGCCGGCCGCTCACCGGCAGCTCCGGCAGCGCGGCCTGATTCTAAGACGAAGGCACTGGATGAGGAGACATCTCCGAAGGAGGAGCCGACAGAAGAGGCCCCTTCTGTGGACGAGCTGCTGGCGCAGCTGGATCAGCTGGTGGGTCTGGATCAGGTAAAAAAGGATGTCCGCTCCCTGATGAATATGATGAAGGTACGGGCGCTGCGGCAGGAACACGATCTCCCCGTGCCGGAAATGTCTCTGCACCTGGCCTTTCTGGGCAATCCAGGCACCGGCAAGACCACTGTGGCCCGGCTGCTGGCGGGGCTTTACCGGGCCATCGGTGTACTCTCCAAGGGGCAGCTTATCGAGACTGACCGGTCCGGGCTGGTAGCGGGCTTCGTAGGGCAGACCGCCATTAAGACCGCCGAGGTGGTGCAATCCGCTCTAGGGGGTGTACTATTTATTGATGAAGCCTATTCCCTGACCAATCAGTCTGGGCAGAATGACTTCGGTCAGGAGGCCATCGAGATCCTGCTGAAGAACATGGAGGATCACCGGGATGATCTGGTGGTTATCGTGGCAGGCTATCCCGACCTGATGGAGGGCTTTATCCACTCCAACCCCGGGCTGGAGTCCCGGTTCAATAAATATTTCATATTTGAGGACTACAACGGCGGGCAGTTAATGGAAATTTTCCTCTCCCTGTGCCGGAAGAACAGCTATGCCCCGGACAGCCAGGCAGAGGAGTATGCCAGGGAGCTATTTGACCGACTCTATGCGGAGCGGGACAGGAACTTCGGCAATGGCCGGGATGTTCGGAATCTCTTCGAGCGGCTTTTGGCCCGCCATGCCGACCGAATCGCCACCCTGGAGGGAGATGTGACAGTAGATGAACTGACCACCTTCACATTGGAGGATCTGAAAGCAGCTGCTGGGGAGTGACCCGCCGGTATTTACAATTTAGACAAAATTGCAGGACGAAAATTGTCCTTTTTCCCCGGTTTGAAGGTTGCCCAATTGTGCTGTTTCGGGATATAATAGGATTAAACTTTCTGTATGGCTTTGGAGCGGCATTTGTAAGCCCGCATAATTGGGAAAGGGACGGTTTGTCATGAAGCTGCTGGAAGACCGCATTGTCCGAGATGGCATCATTCAGGCCGGTGATGTGCTGAAGGTAGACAGCTTTCTCAATCACCAAATGGACGTCTCTCTCTTTGAAAAGATGGGCCGGGAGTGGTTTCGCCTGTTCCAAGGGGAGAATGTTACTAAGATCCTCACTATTGAGGCCTCTGGCATCGGCATTGCCTGCGTGACTGCCGAGGTTTTTCATGTGCCGGTTATCTTTGCCAAAAAGAGCAAGACCAAAAACATCGCGGGAGAGGTCTATTCCACCCAGGTGGTTTCCTTTACCCACGACACCGTAAATACCGTTATCGTCTCCAAGCGTTTCCTCACCGCAGAAGATCGCGTACTCATCATTGATGACTTTCTGGCCAATGGCGCCGCCCTTATGGGGCTGATGGATCTGGTGAAGCAAGCGGGAGCCACCCTGGTGGGGGCCGGCATCGCTGTGGAAAAGGCCTTTCAGCCCGGCGGTGACCGAGTACGTGCCCTTGGCGTACGGGTAGAATCCCTAGCCCGGGTCAAGTCCCTGGGTAATGGAGTGATCGAATTCTGTTAGTATATCCAAAAATACGGGATCACCATGGCGATTCCGTCTTTTATTTTTTCTGTTCAACCGCTGTCCAAGGGCGTTGTCCCTTTGACATACATCTACTCTCTGCTCATGCATATTTTCAAGGAGGAACCAAACAAATGAAAAAGTTGCTCACCCTTCTCCTGGCCCTGGCTATGACATTTGCTCTGGCCGCCTGCGGCGGACAGGACCTCTCCGCTAACAGCGCTAACAGCGACAAGGTGTCCGAAGGTACGGAAAACGCCGGCGCCGAAAACACCGACTCCGACAGCGATTCCACTGGTGACGTCCTCAAGATCGGTTATATCTACATTGGCGATGACAGCGAGGCATACACCGAAAACTTCATCTATGCCCAGCAGGCCGTTGAGACCGCCTACGCCGGCCAGGTGGAAACCATGGCAAAGTACAGAGTCGCTGAGGATTCCGGCGAGGTGACCACCGCCGCCGAGGAGCTGATTGATGCGGGCTGCACCCTGATCTTCAGCACCAGCTTTGGCTTCGGCGAGACACTGAAAGAGCTGGCCGCCAGCTATCCTAACGTAGAATTCTGCCAGGCCACCTGTGCGGACGCCGATGATGAGACACCTAATTACCATAACGCCATGGGTGAGATTTATCAGGGCCGCTATATTGCGGGTGTGGTTGCCGGTATGAAACTACAGGAGCTGCTGGATTCCGGCGAGGTCACCGAGGCCAAGGTGGGTTATGTGGCCGCCTATCCCTACGCCGAGGTCATCTCCGGCTACACTGCATTCCTAATGGGCGTCCGCTCTGTGGTGTCTGATGCCACCATGGACGTCATGTATGCTAACTCCTGGGGTGACTATGAGGAGGAGAGCAAGATCGCTCAGACCCTCATTGAGCGCGGCTGTGCCATCATCTCCCAGCACTCCGATACCGAAGGCCCGGCCACTGTCTGTGAGAAGGCTGCCGCCAACGGCACCGTGGTCTATCACGTGGGCTATAACACCGATATGAGTTCCTTCGCTCCCAACACCTCCCTAATCTCCAGCCGCATTGTCTGGGACAGCTATCAGATCGGTGTGGTTCAGGCCGTTCTGAATGGGGACAAGATTGCCGTGGACGAGTGGCATGGCTTTGACGAAGGCTGGGTTGCCATGACTGACCTGAATACTGCCATCGCTGCTGAGGGAACCCAGGACAAGATTGACGAGCTGGTTGACGCCTTTGCCAGCAACTCCCTCAGTGCCACCGACATCTATGTGGGTGACTACACCGCCACAAATCCCTGGGATGACACCGATACCATCGACCTGTCCGATGGCTATGCTGAGAATTCCACCCAATCCGCCCCCAGCTTCTACTGGGTGCTGGATAACATCATCACTGTGGTGGCGTAAATCTATCTTCGCAACTGACAACGACCCACAACTGGGGGGAGCTGCTCGCCAGCTCCCCCTGCTTGCTTTTGAGGAGGAGAACAGTTGGAACAGAATCAGAAGGTGGCCGCCATCCAGCTGGTAGACGTGACCAAGCGGTTTGGCAGCGTTGTGGCCAACGACAGCATTAGCCTGAAGGTCTACCGTGGGGAAATTCTCTCTCTGCTGGGAGAGAACGGCTCCGGAAAAACCACGCTGATGAATATGCTCTCCGGCATCTACTTCCCGGATGCCGGGCATATCCTTGTCAATGGAAAGGAAGAGGTCATCCGTTCACCCAAGGACGCCTTTGACCTGGGCATTGGCATGATCCACCAGCACTTCAAGCTGGTAGATGTGCTGACAGCGGCGGAGAATATCATCCTGGGTCTGAAGGAGCCAGGGCGTCTGGACAAGGCTGCCGTAGCCCGGCGGGTGCGGGAGATCGCGGATAAATATGGCTTCTCCATCAACCCGGACAAAAAGATTTATGATATGTCAGTTTCTGAGAAGCAGACGGTGGAGATCATCAAGGTACTCTACCGAGGGGCAGATATCCTGATCCTGGACGAACCCACCGCTGTTCTGACGCCCCAGGAGACAGAGCGTCTCTTTGACGTGCTGCGGAATATGCGGGCAGACGGCAAGGCCATCATCATTATCACCCACAAGCTGCAGGAGGTGCTGAGCCTTTCCGACCGGGTCACCGTTTTGCGGAAGGGCGCCTATATCGATACTGTGGATACAAGGGACGCCACCGCCCAGTCCCTCACTGACATGATGGTAGGACAGGCTACCACCCTGAACATCCGCCGGGAGACGCCAAAAAATGTTGCTCCGCGCATCCAGGTAGATGGCCTGACCGTGGCCGACCACGAAGGCGTCATCAAGGTGGACAATGTCAGCTTTACCGCCAACGCAGGGGAGATTTTGGGCATTGCCGGCATCTCCGGCTGTGGACAGAAGGAACTGCTGGAATCCATCGCTGGGCTGCAGCGGGTAAAGAGCGGCTCCATCACCTATACTGCCCCGGATGGGGCTGTCACCCAGCTTGTGGGCAAGACTGCCATGGAAATACAGGCACTGGGAGTGCGGCTGTCCTTTGTACCGGAGGATCGGTTAGGCATGGGTCTGGTAGCAAATATGGACATGGCTGCCAACATGATGCTCCGCTCCTTCGATCGGGGACGCTTCGGTCTCTCCGACCGGAAGACCCCCGAACAGCTGGCGGAAAAGGTGAAGAAGGAGTTGGAGGTTTCCACCCCCAGCATCCTGACGCCCGTGAGACAGCTTTCCGGCGGCAACGTCCAAAAGGTACTGGTAGGCCGGGAACTGTCCTCTGATCCGTCCGTTCTGATGACGGCCTACGCCGTCCGGGGGCTGGACATCAACACCTCTTACCTAATCTATGAACTGCTGAACCGGCAGAAGGAAAAGGGTGTGGCCGTCATCTATGTGGGTGAGGATTTGGATGTGCTGCTGGAGCTGTGCGACCGCATCCTGGTTCTGTGCGGAGGAAAGGTCAGCGGCATCCTGCCCGGCCCGGAGGCCACTAAGGAGCAGGTGGGACTGCTGATGACGAAGTTAGGAGGTGGATCGTGATGGCAGCGAAGCGTGAACATGAGGGCAGGGAACCCCTGATCCGTCTCACCCGCCGGGAAAATTTTGGGCGCGGCAAGAGTTGGGCTACCCGCATCGGCTCCATCCTGGTGGCGCTGCTGCTGGGATGTGTGATGTTTTCCGCCCTGGGCTATAATCCCATCTCTGTCTATGCTGCCATCTTCAACGGCAGTCTGGGCAGTCTGACGGCCTTCCAGCAGACGCTGAAAATCGCCACCCCGCTGTTGGGGGCCTCGGTAGCTATCGCCCCTGCCTTCAAGATGAAGTTCTGGAACATCGGCGTAGAGGGGCAGGTCACCATGGGTGCCATTTTCTCCACCTTCGTGGCCTTGACCTGGCAGGATGCCTTACCAGCTTTCCCCCTGCTGTTGCTGATGTTTCTTGCCGGGGCTCTGGGAGGTGCCATCTGGGGGATGATCCCCGCTGTGTTCCGGGCCAAATGGGGTACCAATGAGACACTGTTCACTCTGATGCTGAACTATATTGCCATTGGTCTAGTGAAGTGGCTCCAGGGAGGTCCCTGGGAGAAAATCCCCAAAGGGACCCAGCAGATTGCCCTCTTTTCCCAGTCTGCCCGGCTACCCTCCATGGGCAAGGTGACTTCCGGCCTGATTATCGTTCTGGTGCTGGTGGTCCTGATGTTTTGTTATCTGCGATACAGCAAACAGGGCTATCAGATCGCTGTGGTGGGCGAGTCTGTGGAAACCGCCCGTTATGCCGGCATCAATGTCAGTCGGGTCATCGTCCGCACCATGGGCGTCTCCGGGGCGGTGGCTGGCATTGTGGGCTTTATTATGGTGTCCGGCATTAACTATACCCTCAGCGACTCCGTGGCCGGCGGAGTTGGCTTTACCGGCATCACTGTGGCCTGGTTGGCCCAGCTGAATACCTTCGGCATGATCCTCATCACCATGCTGCTGGCGGTGCTGGATAAAGGAGCCTCCACTGTCAGTACACTGACCAACAATGTGATCTCTGCCGATCTCTCGGATATCCTCACCGGCATGATCCTCTTCTGTATGCTGGCCAGTGAGTTTTTCATCCGCTACCGACTATTGTTTCGTAAGAAACAAAAAGATGAGGAAGGGGGCGTAAGCAAATGACCTGGCTGATGAACTTCTTTACTGCCGCAATTCTCACCGGCACCACCTTGATGTATGGTACTCTGGGGGAAATCCTGACCGAAAAATCGGGTAACCTGAATTTGGGCGTTGAGGGTATGATGTATATGGGCGGATCCATCGGCTTGATTGCCGCCTATCTCTATGAACAGACGGCAGGCCCCATCCCTGCGGTAGCCGTGGCCATCGCCCTCGCAGCAGCCTTCCTGGCAGCGGCCTTTGGCGCGCTGATCTATGGTTTCCTGACCATCACCCTCCGGGCCAACCAGAATGTCACCGGACTGGCCCTGACCATCTTCGGCGTGGGCTTTGGCAAATTCTTTGGCGAGTATTTCCGCCAAGCAGCGGGTGGCCGTCTGGTCGCTTCTAGCGGTACCATCACCCTTTTTTCTCGCAGCGTCTTCCCCAGTTTCCTGGTGAATCTGCCGGTGGTGGGCAAGCTGTTCTTCTCTCATAACTTTATGATCTATGGGGCGCTCCTCATCGCCGCAGCTATGGCCTGGTTCTTCAGCCACACGCGGGCGGGGCTGAATCTCCGGGCAGTGGGGGAAAACCCCGCTACAGCGGATGCCGCCAGCATTAATGTCACCCGTTACAAATACTTGGCCACCTGTATCGGAGGCGGCATCTGCGGTCTGGGGGGACTATACTTCACCATGGTGTCCGCCTCGGGCATCTGGAGTGCCAATGCCATGGACGGACGGGGTTGGCTTGCAGTAGCGCTGGTCATCTTCGCCCTGTGGCGGCCCAGTCGGGCTGTGTGGGGTTCTATCCTTTTTGGCGCCCTGACTGTCATGTATATGCGTGTCACGGTAATCCCAATTCCCACGGAAATCTACAAAATTCTGCCCTATGTGGTGACCGTTATCGTGCTGATTACTGTCAGCATCCGCCAGAAACGGGAGAACCAACCACCCGCAGCTCTGGGCAGCGCCTATTTCCGGGAGGAACGGTGAAGGCCATAGGCCGTGAGTAAACAAGCAAAGGAGGATGCATCATGGATTGGTCTGTCATTTTGAATCTCATTCTCACCAATGGGATCAGGATCCTCATCGCCCTGCTCATCTGGGTGGTGGGCAGCAAGCTGACGGGCGTTATCGTGAGGTTCTTTGGCCAGGTGGCGGAGCGGCATAATCTAGATATCAGCCTGACAAAGTTTCTGAGCGCCCTCTTCCGCTGGGGGCTGTATATCATCATTTTCTGCGTCATCCTCAACTATCTTGGCATTGGCACCACCTCCTTTGTGGCAGTGCTGGGCTCGGCGGGACTGGCTGTGGGTCTCTCCCTTCAGGGGAGTCTTGCCAACTTTGCCGGAAGCGTGATCCTGCTGGTGATGCGGCCCTTCTCTGTGGGAGATTATATTGTCACCGCCGACGGTGAGGGTACGGTGAAAATCATCGGCCTGATCTATACTGTCCTGGTCACCGTGGACAATAAGGAGATCTACCTCCCCAACGGAACTCTGGCCAGCAGCAGGATCTCAAATCTGTCTGCCAGCCCCACCCGTGGGGTTGCTGTGCAGGTGGGTGTAGCTTACTCTGCTGACCTGAAACGGGCCAAGGAGATTTTTTCCGGCTTGCTGATAAACAGCGCCTACCGGGCGGAGGATACGGAGGTACAGGTCTTTGTGGCGGAATTGACAGACAGCAGTGTAAAACTGGAGGGGCGGTATACCGTCAAGAACGAGGACTACTGGCCCGCTCTCCGGGCTGTCACCGAGGAGGTTAAGCTACGCTTTGACGCCGAGGGCATTGAGATCGCCTTCCCCCAGATGGATGTGCATCTCAAGGGCCAGCTGACGCAGCAATAATCGGTGGCATTGAAAGCATACCATCTCTACATTGATTGCACTCTACTATAAAATTCAATTCAAAAGCGCAAAAAGGGCTGTCTCCTGTGATTCTAGAAAATCATCTTGAGACAGCCCTTTATATACCTGCACCTTCCGGGGCAGGATATCATAGAATGTTCTGCGGCAGCTAACGCCGCAATCTCTGGAAAGGAGCAACCTATGAAACGTTATTTTGCCAGTGAGCCACCCTGTGGCGGACAGTGTTTTCCTGCGTGCTGCCCCTGCATCACTTCGGTCGGAGCTTTGGCAGACTTGCCCGATCACGCCACTTTGGAAGATGTGATTGCCCAGCTCAACGCTCTGCTGGCTTCCCTGAGAGCTGTTGGTCTGCTGGACACTTGACATTCAAAGTCAGGGGCTTCTGCTTTTTTAGCGTGAACCACAGGAGATAACCCTGTTCCATATGCCAATTACCCCTTCAGTCCAGGGCAAAATCCTCGTCCCGGAGCCGGGAAAAATCTGGCACAGGAGCAGGGGGCGGCGTCCGCTTATAGGGGTCATAGCGGAACCAGCGGCAGGCGCCGCCCGCAAAAGCAACACCCTTCTTCCGGCAGACCACCTCGTCCTCACTGATGGGAGTGGCATATCTGCAATATTGACACCGAGGTTCTATATCCTTGCGAAACAGCATATGGCGGCCCTCTTTCTTTCTCATTGCCATCATTATATCATATTCAAATATATTGTGCCACACTTTTTCAAATTTTCAAAACTATTTTTTCGCCGTTGGCCCGCCGGACGGCATCCCATCACACCTGCTGCGGCCTTTTCCGGCCAGCAACGGCACACAGACAATGGCTGCCGCAGCCAGAGAGAGCAACAGGGTGACGGTCAGCCCTCCCGCTGTGGTCAGATGCTCCTCCAATGGGGCAAATGAGGATACCGGGTGGGAAAGCAGAGGAGCAGCAGCAGCCGTCAGTCCGGCGGCAATCAGTCCCTGCAGCAGCTTGCCCAGCAGATAGAGCCGAGGGGACAGACCGCTGCCCTCCAGTACGGACAGGGTCTGGCAGTGAACGGAGATACCGCCCCAGCCTAGGAGAAAGGCTGCTGCCGAAGCCCGCAGGGGCAGGCTGCCGCCGGTGAGGGCGCATACCCCCTGTGTCAACTCAATCACACCGGAGAGAAGCCCGGCAGTTATTCCTCCGGAAACACCTAAGCGGGTCAGCAGATTGGGAATCTCCATCAGGCGGATGACCACAGTGAAAAAGATGACGAAGGCGCAAATATTCAGCACGGACAGGAAGGACTGCCTGATGGCACCGGTGAAGGCTGCGGAGAAGGGATAAGATGCTGGCGTTTCCCGTCGGGAGACGACTTTGCCAACTTGAGACGGCTTTTGATAACTCCGGAAGATCAGCCCCACCATCAGTGCGGCAACAACGTGGGTGGCCCATAGCAGAAAGCCCACAATGCTACTGGAAAAGACACCTGCCCCAATCACGCCCAGAATAAAAGACGGGCCGGCATTGTTGCAAAAAGCCAGCAGACCCTCCGTCTCCCGTTTTGAGCAACTGCCGGACTGATAGAGGGAGACGGCGGTTTTGGCACCCACGGGATAGCCTCCGACGAATCCCAGAGCCAGGGCGGAAGCACAGGCACCAGAGAGACGGAAGAGAGGGAACATAATTCCTTCCAGCCCCTGGCCTATCCAGCGGGCTATCCCAAGCTCCACCATCAGGGTGGAGAGAACAAAGAAGGGAAAAAGAGACGGAATGATGACCTGATAACACAGGGTCAATCCTGCCCGGGCTGCCTGAGCTGCCTCGCCAGAACGGAGTGACAGGGCGGCAAGAGCCAACAGCAAAATCACCCCAAGCAGTGGCGTTTTGCCTATTCTTTTTTTCCTGATCTGCGGCACGGCCATCCCTCCCTATATAAAATCAGCCTATGCATCGGCTGGCCGGATCATGATTGCGTATGCGATCAGTTATGGCACCATGGTGCCCTTTGCCGCCAGAGAACTGCCTGGCGGGTTTGCTCCCCATGGGACGATACGGTGCGCAAGAAATTCTTTTTCCCTGTGTGAGTCATCCGCCGCACGGGGTGGATTAAAGTGTGTCTCGCAATTTTCCTATGCGCGCCCAATCGGTCGTATTCCTGCGGCTGTACGCCTCAGAGTCTTACCGTGTCTCAGTACCCATAAATTTTTACCTGGCAGCATTGATTTCCTCTTGAAAAGGACTCCTTCCTGTGGTAAGATAATCTTAACCCACAGGTACAAAATGAGTGCAATGCTGACCGGTCAGCAAACTCGAAAACGATCCATGTGCCTGCGAACCTGTTTGAAAACGATTCATTCTAAGGAGGAGCAGAAATGTCCGCATATGATGTAATGGAGACACAGAATAGCACTGCCGAGCAGCGTGAGAACGAATCACGCATCCAGACGTTAATGGCAGAGGCGGATGCCAAACTGGATGAGAGCTATCTTCTGTTGGGGAAGGCATATATGGAGACACATCCGATGGACTATGAGGAAGCGGTTTCCCCCTATGCCCGGGCAGTTCTGGAGGCAGAAGAGGCCAAGCATAGTCTACACAGGAAACTACTGGCGCTGAAAGGGGTCGCGCTCTGTGAAAAATGCGGCGCAGAAGTACCGGAAAAGGCATTCTTCTGCTGCTTCTGCGGCCAGGAAATGGAGCATCCGATCACAGATATCCCAGTCGGGCAGGCCCGTTGCAAGTGCTGCGGCGCCATACAGCAGGCGGATATGCGATTCTGCATGAACTGCGGCAGTCCCATGTTCGGGGAGATGCCCCAGCAGTTGGAGGACGAAGGATCTGTCACCGAGCCTAGCGCGGAGGAACCGTCAACGCCAAGCCCTGCGGACATCGATGAGCCCGCTGAAATTGAAGTCAAACCGGAGATCGCAGAACCCCTTGCCGATGTGCCGGATGCCAGCCCGGAAGCGCCTGCACTGCGGTGCGCCGTCTGCGGAAACGACCTGGAAAAGGACGCCGCTTTTTGTACGAAGTGCGGTGCGCCTGTAAAGCAGGCAACAGAGAATCCTAACCAATCCCAGTCGGCTTTCTGCATCAACTGCGGAAGTCCCCTGGAAGCGGGTGCTATCTTCTGCACCGAATGCGGGGCAAGGCAGAGATAATCGCGTATTGGGAATTTGGTTATTTTCCGGCTCCAGCTTTTGTGTGCAGAAAATTTTATCCTACATCATCTGTAACAGCTAAAGTGCAAAATTTTATAGGGAACTTGTTAATTTCTTCAGGAAAAGAAGCTGCGGTGATCCCGTAGTAATTCGTTCTTCTCATTATATATTGCGTTTTTCACTGTGTACTCCTCCAGATAAATTACTTCTGCCTACAATCTCAATCATTCCGGCTAAGTACAAAACGAAGGGAGAACCTGCTTCTTTATACAGGCTCTCCCTTTTGCCGGACTTTTTGACAAGCTGAGGGACAGCGCTCCGCGCTGTCCCTCCTCTTTTTTTAGCTGTAAAGCTGCGCAGTCAGCAGCAGGGCCTCAACCCTCATAGGTCCAATCGTAATTGGTGGCCTTAGCAGCAGCCTCCAGGATGGTGACCATGTTGTCAACATCGTTGTTATTCTTGGCAACAGTCATAGCGGCATCAGCCTTGGCCTCGAAGCAGGCCTCCCAGATCCTGGCATAGTCCTCATCAGAGAAGGTCACAAACTTGTTGCCAGTGGCATCCTCAACGGTGGCGATATCACTTTCGGTAGCATCGGCATAGACGGAGATAGACTGTTCCTCCAGATAGGCTGCGGCATCCTCGATGATCTTACGCTGAGCATCAGTCAGGCCATTCCACCAGGTCAGGTTAGCAGTGACGAAGTTACCGGCGGAGTAGGTGCCGTCCAGAGCCCAGTAGGGGGCAACTTCATACCAGGTCAGGGAAACCATGGGGGACAGACCCATCTCAGTGGCGTCAGCCAGGCCGGTGTCCAGAGCGTTGTAGATGTCGGGTACAGTAAGAGCGGTGACATTGAAGCCCAGATACTCCCAGATAGCAGCGTCAAAGTTGGCGAAAGCACCGCAGCCGGAAACCAGACTATCCAGATCAGTAAACTCATACTTGGCGCAGAGGGCGTTGGCGCCGCCAGCCAGAGTGGACAGGAAAATCATGTCGTGATCTGCCAGCTGGCTGGCAATCAGGGACGCAGTCTCCTCATTCTCAAAGATGACATAGTCAAAGAAGTCCAGGGTTTCCTCAATGCCGCCGGTACCAAAGGTGGGGAAACCCAGATAGTACAGAGTCTCAGTGAATGCGGAGTGAGCAAACAGGGTCATGTTGACAGCGCCGCTCTCCATAGCGCCCAGGACCTCGGTGTCGCTGTACACAGTGCCGCCATACCATACTTCAACTTTCATGGCGCCGCCGGAAGCCTCTTCGATGTAATTTGCAAAATCAGCGACCTGCAGACCACCAGTCTCAGTTTCCTGATAGGTAGTGGTGAAGGTGATGGTCAGGGGGTCAATCTCAGTCGTTGCGGTCCCATTTTCGGTGTCGTTGGAATCGCCATCGTTGGAATTGTTGCCGCCGCAGGCCGTCAGAGCAAGAACCATTGCCAGGGCCAGCAGCAGTGCAAAGAGTTTCTTCAACTTCATTGTAGATAAATCCTCCTTAAATTTTTGTGAAGTTGGTGGATAGGGACATATTGCAGCGTGTTTCCACGTCACAAACAGATGGATTACGCACCAATTTCGGCTTTCAGATAGTCGATGGCACGCTGACAGGCCTCGTCCGCCTCAGGATATAGACCCACATCGGTGGCAAAGGCGTGTCCCAGACCGGTCCACTCGTCATAGACTACCTCTACCCCCTGCTGCCGCATATCGGCCATCATTGCCCGGCCTGGCTCCCCCAACATGGCGTCCAAATCGGTGGTGCCATACTGAATAAAGATCTTTTTCAGGCCACGATAATCGCCGTAGCGGGGGGAAATCAGAGGTGCGGTCAGGTCTTCGGTGGGGGCCAAATTGCGCCCCACGATGGCCTCCGTGTCGGACAAATCGGTTGCGGGAGAGAGGGCGGCCAGCGCCCCGGGCTTGTCGATGCCATAGAGCTTACACAGCTGCCATAGGGTAAGGGTCAGATGTCCTCCGGCGGATTCGCCAATTACGCCGATATCCGTGGACTGATAACCCATGTCCAGCAATGCCTTGTAGACATCAAAGCACTCGTGCTGCGGGACAGGGAAATGAACCTCCGGGGTCAGCCGGTAGTCCGGCGCAACGCAGTTCAGGCCGGAGCGAGAGGCCAACTCAGCCACAAAAGGAAATTTGGTGTATTTCCCCTGGGGAACAGGCTGGAAGCCGCCGCCGTGATAATATAGCAGGAGTTTATCCTTTGGGGCGCCCTGTGGCCTGGCCCAAGTCACAGGGACACCAGCCAACTGATCTTCCTCCAACTCCACCCCATTGGGAATTGGGGTGGACAGTCCAAAGAGGAACACGCCCTCCGGGGGGGTGTCATCCGGCCCCAGGGAGCCGGGGGGCGGCAGCCTGTCAAAGGCCTCTCTGAATTTAAGATATTCCTGACTTAACAACTAAATTGCTCCTTTCCCAAGGGGACTGTCAATGTCACCAGACTATGCCGCAAGAGTCCCCAGCAGAGTGGGGATGCCAAGAGCGATTGCAGGGACGTTGATAATAATCAGTACACAGACCACATCGCAGATGAAATAGGGCAGCACACCGGCAAAAATCTCAGACGAGTTAATACGCAGGGCGTTGGAGGTAGCAAAGACATTCATGCCGATAGGCGGTGTCAAGCCGGCAATCTCGCAGACAAAGACCAGCACCACCACAAGGACATATCCGTTATAGCCCAGCCCGGTCAGGATGGGATAGACCACGGGGACGGTAATGATAATGGCGGAAACCACGTCCATGACACAGCCACAGAAGATGTACAGCAGGAATACCAGGCAGAAAATGAAGAAGGGAGGCGCATTGACTTTGGCAATGGCTTCAGACAGCATATTGGCCAGCCGGGAGGCAGAAATAAAGGAACCAAAGAGCTGACCGGAGATGATAATGGGGAATACGCCAGCTTCCATACAGGCAGCGTCCCACAGGTTCCAGGCAATCCGCTTGATGGGGATTCGACGTACCAGAGCATAGATGGTGACAGCCATGGCACCGATGGCGCCGCCCACTGTGGCGGTGAAATAGCCCAGAAAAGTGCCGCCGATAATGATACCAAAGAGACACAAGATGGGAATCAGCAGCGTCAGGGTCTTCAGCTTCTCCTTTATGGGTATCTTGGGTCCGCCGCCGGCGGGGATGCTGCCCTTATCAATAAAGCTGATGACCACAACTGTCAGGGCCAGCATAACGGCCACCAGCAGGCCGGGGCCGATGCCGCACATCAGGGCAGTACCCACACTGAGGGTATCCGGCACAATCATGCAGTACATGATGATGGCCATGGAGGGGGGAATCAGGCAGGACAGTGCGCCAGAGGCGGTGATGCAGCCCAGGGACCACTTCCGCTTATAGCCATGGGAATCCAGTTCAGGCAGGGACAGCCGGCCGAAGACGATGTTGCCCGCCACTGAGGAGCCGGAGCAGGCGCCGAAAATGGCATTGGCGGCGATAACAGTATAGAGCAGGCCACCACGAATACGGCCCAGCCAAGTGTGCATAGCTTTGAAAGCACCGCCGGCGATGCCGGTTTCTCCCGCCAATGCACCTACAACCATAAACATAGGCAGCACGGCATAGGTATAGCTGGATGCCAGATTGATTGGCGTGACGGTAAATTTACTAACCAGCATGGCCATGTTTCCGCCGTTAATCCAGATAAAACCGAGGAAGGAGGCGCTGAGCAGAGAGACGAAGACGGGGCAGCCGATGAAGACCAGCGCCAGCATGATAAAGAATACAATAATGCCGATCATGGATGCACTCACAGCTCCCCACCTCCTTCCGCTTTTTTCTCCGGCTCAATGTCTACCTTTGGGGCCATCACCCGAACGATGCTCCAGAGGAAGCAGACAGCAATGAGGAAGAAGCCAAAAGCCAGGATAAAATCAAAGGGGGCCAGAGGGAAGCCAAATCCCGTGACAGAGGACAATTTATGTACGGACAAATCGCTCTGCATCTGATACAGCGCCCGGATTGCCACAAAGGAGCTGATGAAAGCGCCCAGCAGGAAACTGAAAATGGTGCAGATTTTTTGAACCACGGAAGGGAACTTGGAGCAGAGCAGGTCAATGGTAGTCTGGCCCCGATCCAGCGTCACAAAGCCTGTGGCCAGGAATACCAAGGGAACATGGGTATATTGAATGATCTCATAGGCGCCGGGTATACCAACCTTCAGGATTTTGGAACCCAAAGCATCAAAAAAGGCAATTACCATGATAAGCGCAACACAGATTGCAGACAGATAGGATATCCATCGGACAATCTTGACAATCATAGCATCGACCTTTCCCAAGACACCAGGCAGCACTTGGTCTTGAAGTGGCATAATCATCTCTCCTTTTCGCATTTGCTTGTTTGGCCGCCGGTTGGCGAACCTGTTTCTATCCTCTACCGGTGGAACCGGTCAAAGGCGGGATCCACCTGCCATATGGCAGACACATAAACGGCATAGCTTTTATTCATATTTATCCATATTAAGGATTCCTGCGTTCTTAATAAGGTCAATTTCAGGTTTAGATTTGACATTTTTAAGGAAAATTTTCACGAAAAAAACGTGCCGCATTGTGATATTCACATTATAACAGAGAGGGTTCTGCCTGTCAAGGGAAAAAGCGAAATTGTGAACAATCTGTAATGAAGGTGTTACAATATGTGTGACAAAAAAGTGAAAAAGGATAGCGAATAGGAATGATCTGCGTTAAGGTTCAGTTGCTCAAACAAAACTGAAAGGCAGGTACCCTTATGAATAAGATAACACTGACCGCTCGGTATAGGCTATCCCTAATTTTGTATGCGAAGAAGCACGGAGTCACGAAGGCGGCCATACAATACCGCACAAATCGGCAGTATATCTACCGTTGGATGAAACGGTATGACGGTACGCTCCAATCCCTGGAAGATCGCTCACACCAGCCCCACCTGTTTCCTCGCTTCATTTTTAGCACTTTCCCCCGGCGTTGTCCATTGCTTCGTGTGGACGCCTGCACTGTGCATTCTTTCAATTTCACGGCGCTGATTGAGCGTAAAATAACTGTATTTCTCATTTCCCGCAACCTCCTTCCGCCGCTTGTTCCTGCCCTAAAACAAAGAAGAAGCAGTTGAAAACCGTTCCCGGTTCCTTCTGCTTTTAATACTATTTTCTACAAATCTTTAATCTTATAAGAAACGTCTTGCATTCCTGCGTCTTGTATGCTATCATATCATTATATATGACGGCAAATAAAGGCTATTCTGGGCCACCGAATACCGCTCATGGTCAGCACGGCCTAGGTTAAAGGGGAGAAAGCAGAAATGGAGGTATTTCCCGCCCACATCCGGACGAATGCCGGCCAGAAGAATGTCCAAA
>CAYUUP010000024.1:0-18377 GCA_964447925.1 uncultured Oscillospiraceae bacterium | reverse complement strand
ATTTCATGATAATTCCCTTGCGCTCTAAGCGGGAGAGAATGCCGGCCATAGTAGACTGTGACAACCTCATTTTTTCTTTCAGCATAACGGCGGTGATTCCCGGATTCTCTAAAATCGCGCGCATGACATCACTTTGGACGGATGTCAGTCCGATTTCCTTCTCCTTGATGTTCCTAAAATAGGTAACGGCATTTCCAAGCTGTACCAGCTTGGTTGCTGTTTTGAATTGAGAAACCGCTATCATTTTAAACCTCCGAATACAATCAAATCGCAAGCGAAGTATCGCTTGCGAACTATATAATACCACCGCTACAGCTACCTGTCAATAAGAGCATCACAATTTTTACATGGAGTTCATAGATACAAGACATTTCCTGAATCCAGACAAATATACAGGAAACGGTCGCTTTTAAGAATGTTCCAACTTGCGCTTCTTGGTAATGTTTGAAATTATGCCTCCTGTGTTGGATCATTTTCTGACTGTCCAAGCTGTACCCACAAAAATTCCTCGAAAAGGGTTGACAAGCCTGAAAATCTGTAGTATACTATAATAGAACATAAGTTTCATAGAACGGGCGTTCACACATGCAGCCAAAGTCCGATTTAATGGACATCAAGGCGTGTATAATAGAGATAAATTTAAACTAGGGAGGAATTCACCATGGAGTGTACCCGAAAAATCAGAAGTGACAATGTCATTCGACTGGATGATTACCGTACTGCGGCACCAAAACCGGATCGGCGCCCACTGTCTCAGTGGACATTTGTCCCCGGAACCGTCTCCGAATGTTCTGTAAACCATCGACCGGAGCTGAAGCGGCAGTCCTTCTGGGCAAGTTGGCTGGAGGGGACTGCCACTCTGGCTGTGGCGGCGGTGGCCATTACAATCTGCATACAGCTTTTGCTGGCGTAGGCTTGCAAACCCGACTTGCCTGTGATATAATAAAAGTGCAAAAAAGGCCTGCGGGCAAGGAGGAATTCTTATGGCAACTGTATTGCTTACCGGCGGAGCCGGTTACATTGGCAGCCACACTGCAGTGGAGCTGTGCGCCAGCGGCCACCAGGTGGTTATCATCGACAACCTGTCCAACAGCTGTGCCGAGAGCGTTCACAGAGTGGAAGAGTTGACTGGCCAATCTATCCCTTTTTATGAGGCAGACGTTCGGGACCGCGCAGCTTTGGATGGGATTTTCACCCAATATTCTGTGGATGCAGTGATTCACTTTGCCGGATTGAAAGCGGTGGGGGAGTCGGTGCAGATCCCCCTCCAATACTACCGCAACAATATTGACAGCACGCTGACCTTGCTAGAGGCTATGGAGGCCCACAGAGTCAATGCCTTTATCTTCTCGTCTTCAGCCACAGTTTATGGCACATCCACCCAGATGCCTTTGAGGGAGGACGCCGCCACTGGCTGTACCAATCCCTATGGCCGCACAAAACTCTTCTGCGAGGGGATTCTCACTGATGCGGCGATGGCCAATCCGAACCTGTCTGTGGTGCTGTTGCGGTATTTCAACCCTGTGGGTGCCCATGAAAGCGGTCGGATTGGGGAGGATCCCAGTGGTATCCCCAATAATTTGATGCCTTACATCACTCAGGTGGCGGCCGGCAAGCTGGAAAAGCTCCGGGTTTTCGGCAATGACTATCCCACACCGGACGGCACAGGTGTGCGGGATTATCTCCATGTGGTAGACTTGGCAAAGGGCCATGTGGCAGCGGTACCCTATGCTCTCAGCCGTACAGGGGTGGATATTATCAATTTGGGTACTGGTAAGGGCAGCAGCGTACTGGAGGTGGTGTCCGCATTCCAGCGGCAGAGTGGCATAGAACTTCCCTATGAGATTACCGCACGGCGGCCTGGTGACATTGCCGAGTGTTATGCTGACGCGGAGAAGGCCAGGATTGTGCTGGGATGGACGGCAGAGAAGACACTGGACGATATGTGCCGAGACGCATGGAATTGGCAGAAGAACAATCCAAACGGTTATAGGGCATGATACAGACCACGCTATGCTACATTCGCCATGAGGATGACGTTTTGATGCTTCACCGGGTCAAAAAGAAGAATGACTTGAACCGGGACAAATGGATTGGCGTAGGCGGAAAATTTCTGGAGGACGAGAGTCCGGAGGAGTGCCTGCTGCGGGAGATACGAGAGGAAACCGGACTTACCCTGACCCGCTGGCAGTATCGGGGCATCGTCACCTTTGTCTCCGACCAGTGGCCAGGGGAGCATATGCACCTGTTTACCGCCGATGGGTTTACTGGGACCCTCGTTGACTGCGATGAAGGGGAACTGAAATGGATAAAGTGGAACCACTTGTCAGAGTTGCCCTGCTGGGAAGGAGACAGGATTTTTCTCCGATTGTTGACCGGGGATGTCCCTTTCTTCTCCTTGAAACTGGTCTATAGGGGAGAGAAATTGACCTCCGCTGTTTTGAATGGTGAGGCACTATCAATCTGATGCTGTAAACGAACGCAAAAGGCGGCTGCCTGGATGAGCAGCTGCCTTTTGTGTGTTTCCTCTACATTGTGCGGTCAATGACACCGCCTCCCACAACGGTATTGCCGTCATACAACACTACCGCCTGGCCAGGGGCAATGGCCCGCTGCGGCTGGTCAAATTCCAGCTGAAGCGTGTCTTCATCTGTCTGCAGGGCAGTGGCCCACTGCTCCTGGTGACGGTAGCGTACCTTGGCCTGGAGACGCTGGGGCGTCTTTAAGTCAGGCAGGGAGATAAAATTCAGTTGAGATGCCACCAGCGTTGTACTGTAAAGCTCTTTGTCTGTACAGACAGTGATGGTGTTGTTGATGGGATCAATCCTCTGCACATACACTGGCTCCGGCATGGCCAGGCCTAGCCCTCGCCGCTGTCCCACAGTGTAACAGATGATTCCCCTGTGTCTGCCAACAACTCTGCCCTGGCTATCCACGAAATCTCCAGGGGGGTAGTCCCGACCGGTGTAGCGGCGGATAAAGTCATCGTACCGCCCATTGGGAACAAAGCAGATGTCCTGGCTCTCCCGCTTTACGGCGGTGACAAAGCCGTGTTCCTGGGCGTTGGCCCGCACCTGATCCTTTTTTAGCCCGCCCAGGGGAAACCGGGTGTGGGCCAATTGGCGCTGGGTCATGCTGTAGAGAAAATAGGTCTGATCCTTTTGGGTGTCCGCTGCCTTTTGCAGCAGCCAGCGCCCGGTATTTTTATCCCGACCGATTCTGGCGTAGTGGCCGGTGACAATATAATTGCAATCCAGATCCCTGGCTCGCTGGGCCAGCTTGTCAAATTTCAGCCAGCGGTTGCAGTCAATGCAGGGGTTGGGCGTGCGTCCGCACTCATATGCCTGGACAAAGCGATCCATTACGTCCTGCCGGAAGCGGTCGGAAAAATTAAAGACATAGTGGGGAATGTTCAGCCGATAGCAGACCTGGCGGGCGTCCTCGGCATCGTCCAGAGAGCAGCAGGTTCGCTCTCGGGGAAGCCCCACGTCCTCATTGGAAAAGAGGCGCATTGTTCCGCCTATGCAGTCCAGTCCCTGTTCCAAGGTCAGCAGTGCAGCTACGCTAGAATCCACCCCGCCACTCATGGCGATCAAAGCCCTGTCTGCCATCTTCCTCATCTCCATATTTCGAGTATTCACATCCATTATAGAGGAGGGGAGAGGAGTTGTCAATAGCGACGGCCAGGGAGATACTGGGGCTTGGGGGCCGAAAAATAAAGCATTTTCCCCCAGCGGTCGGCCAAAGAAAAATTTTTCCAAAAGGGGTTGACAACGGTATGGTCAGCGGCTATAATATAACCTATGAAGTCACTAAGTATTAAGGCATTTGGACTGCTGCCCAATGCCACCTCTCTTGAAAGGAGAAACCAATATGAAGGTATATCAGTCTGTTACCGATCTGGTAGGAGGGACGCCTCTCCTGCACCTGAAAAACTATGCTGCCCAGGAAGGCCTTGTAGCCACAGTATACGGCAAGCTGGAATATTTCAATCCGGCAGGCAGCGTCAAGGATCGTATCGCCACCGCCATGGTGAACGACGCCGAGGAGAGGGGTGTCTTAAAGCCCGGTGCCACCCTCATCGAACCCACCAGCGGCAACACCGGCATTGGCCTGGCGGCTGTGGCCGCAGCCAGAGGCTATAAGATCATCCTCACTATGCCTGAAACCATGAGCGTGGAGCGGCGGAACTTGCTGAAAGCCTACGGCGCCGAGCTGGTACTTACCGAGGGAGCAAAGGGAATGAAGGGAGCCATTGAAAAAGCCAATGAATTGGCAGCTGCCACCCCTGGCAGCCTGATTCCCAGCCAATTTACGAACCCTGCCAACCCAGCCATTCACCGAGCCACCACTGGTCCGGAGATTTGGGCGGATACAGATGGTACGGTGGACATTTTTGTGGCCGGTGTTGGCACTGGCGGTACTATCACCGGCGTGGGTGAGTATCTGAAGTCTCAGAACCCCAAGGTGAAGGTGGTGGCTGTGGAGCCAGCGGGCTCTCCTGTGCTATCCACTGGCAAGGCGGGGAGCCATAAGATTCAGGGTATTGGCGCGGGCTTTGTTCCGGACACGCTGAATACCTCCATTTATGATGAGATCATCACAGTGGAAGATCAGGACGCTTTTGCAACTGGACGTGCGCTGGCCCGGACAGAGGGCGTGCTGGTAGGCATCTCATCTGGCGCTGCAGCTTGGGCAGCAGCTCAGT
The DNA here is from genome assembly GCA_964447925.1 of uncultured Oscillospiraceae bacterium. Classification (GTDB taxonomy): domain Bacteria; phylum Bacillota; class Clostridia; order Oscillospirales; family Oscillospiraceae; genus CAYUUP01. The sequence goes on along the minus strand of CAYUUP010000024.1, from coordinate 13,669 downwards.
TGGCCAGACGCCCGGAGAATGCCGGCAAGGTTATCGTGGCTCTGCTCCCCGATACCGGTGAGCGTTATCTCTCAACACCAATGTTTGCGTGACAATCCTCTGGACACCTCTCTAAAAAAGCTCCCCCGGCGGTATACCCGCCGGGGGAGCTTTTCTCCTAAATACTGCCTCAGTGCCACACTGGTACCACAATCTCTGGGTTTGTAAGATGCATATCGCCAGGCAGGGGAGTTGCAGCTGTCTCACATGGACAGCAGCTGGATTCCCTCGCCGTTAGAGGTTGCGGAGATCTGGGTCAAAGGATGCTCCCAGTTGCTGATGATACGGCTGGCGATGGCGTCCTCCAACTCCCGCTGAATGGTGCGGCGCAGGTTTCGTGCGCCGTAGGTCAGGGAGTAGGACTTGCTGGTGAGGTAGTCCAACAGTGCATCGTCATAGAAGAGCGCAATCTGCTTCTGGGCCATGGACTCCTTCAGTTCATCCAGCATAATGCGGGCGATGCCCCTGAAGTTTTCCTCTGTCAGCCGGTTGAAGTGGATGATCTCGTCAATGCGGTTGATAAATTCCGGCCGAAGGAAGGAATTCAGCGCTTTCATGGTGCGCTCCTCGTCCTGCTGATCCAAGGTGTGGCCAAAGCCCACAGTTGCTTCCTTGCGGTCGCTGCCTGCGTTGGAGGTCATTACCAGGATGGTATTTTCAAAATTCACCTGGCGGCCATGGGCGTCAGTGAGATAACCATCGTCCAGAATCTGTAAAAGAATATTCAGCACGTCGGGATGAGCCTTCTCAATTTCGTCAAAGAGAACCACTGCATAGGGCCTCCGGCGGATCTTTTCCGTCAGCTGCCCCGCCTCGTCAAAGCCCACATAGCCTGGGGGGGAGCCAATGATACGGGAGACGGCGTGTTTCTCCATGAACTCCGACATATCCAGCCGGATCAGGGAGTCGGTAGTGTCAAACATATCCTGGGCCAGCTGCTTCACCAGCTCCGTCTTGCCCACACCGGTGGAACCCACAAAGAGGAAGGACACCGGCTTGTGCTTGGGAGAGATGCCCACCCGATTCCGGCGGATGGCGGCGGCCACCGCGTCCACCGCTCTATCCTGGCCCACAATATGCTGCTTCAGCCGGTCGGCCAGTCCACTCAGCCGGCCATATTCTGCCTCCTGAATCTTGCTGGCGGGGATATTGGTCCAAAGTTCGATGACCCGGGCCAGATTCTCTACCGTCAGGACAGGGCGGGGCTTGGATTCTAGCTCCAGCTGTTCACTCTCCAGCCGAAGATCCATACTGCGGATTGCGGCCAGCCGCTCATAGGCCCGGTCGGCAGGTTCCGCCTGGATCCGCTCCCGTTCCTCCCGAAGCTGCTCAACATGCTCCTTCACCTGACGGCGGCGTTCATCGTTCTGCTGCAGACGGGTTTGACGCTGATCCTCGTTTTGATTGGTGTCGTTGACTAGGGCCTGCCGGTTTTGGTTCAGCATTGCCAACTCCTGCCTGGCCCGGGACTGCTGCTTTTCGTTTTCCACCAAAGCGCGGCTCCGCTGATTGTCCTGTTGCTCAGCATCGGCCAGCAAAAGTTCCTGCTCCTTTGCTAAGTCTGCCCGCTCCTTGCCAATTTCGGCCAGCCGGGCCAGGGTGGTGTTATGGAGGTTCACATCGGAGCAGGCCTCATCCAGCAGGTCGATAGCCTTGTCAGGCAAGAAGCGGTCGGTGATATATCGCTCGGACATAACTACTGCCTGCCGAGCGGCGTTGTCATCGATGGTGACACCGTGGAAATCTTCGTAATAGTGTGCCACACCCTTGAGAATTTTTACCGTGTCCTCAATGGACGGTTCGTTGATGGTAACGGGCTGAAAACGCCGTTCCAGAGCGGAGTCCTTCTCAATGTGCTTGCGGTACTCATCGAAGGTGGTGGTTCCCACTACCTGGATCTCGCCCCTGGAGAGGGCGGGTTTCAGAATATTGGCCGCGTTCATGGAGCCCTCCGCATCGCCTGCCCCTACGATGGTATGCACCTCATCAATGACCAGGATGATGTTGCCCAGCTTACGAATTTCTTCGATCAGGCCCTTCATCCGGCTCTCAAACTGGCCCCGAAACTGGGTTCCTGCCACCAGGGCGGTCATATCCAGCAGATAAACCTCCTTGCCCAACAACTTATAGGGTACCTGTCCCTTGGAAATGCGGATAGCGAGTCCTTCTGCAATTGCAGTTTTGCCCACGCCCGGCTCGCCGATGAGACAGGGATTGTTTTTTTGGCGGCGGTTCAAAATCTGGATAACCCGAAGAATCTCATCATCCCGGCCAATGACACCGTCCAGTTTGCCCTCTTGGGCCCGACGGGTCAGGGAGATGCAATAGCTGTCCAAGAATTTTCGCTTGCTACCGCCCTTTTTCTCCGACTTTGGCGGGGCCTTAGTATCCTCCCGGCTGCCATCGTTGGCGGAGCCGTCATTAGGACGCTCCCGGTCACCACCGTTAAAGAGCCGGTTCAGAAAGGGAAAAGTGGCAGTGCGGCCCTCATCCTCTTCGCTGTCGCTGGCGGAGTATTCCGTTTCATTTTCGGCGGTGGGCAGCAAGTCTTCTACGGCCTCGGCCCCTTCCAGGGCGGTCATCATTTCATTGGTCAGATTATCCAAATCCTCATCGTTGATCCCCATCCGCTGCATCATATCATCCACCGGCTTGATGCCCAGGCTGCGGGCGCACTTCAGGCACAGACCCTCGTTTTGGCTGGCACCGTTTTCAATTTTTGTGATAAAAATCACCGCGAGATTTTTGTGGCATCTGCTGCACAGGGTCGTCTTCATACAAAAATATCTCCTTTAAGTCTTTGGCTCACTGTACGACCAGTTTAGCACCAAAATATGAACAAATCTAGTCTCTCTGTCAAGGTTCTTTTTCCATATAAGGGAATATGCTACAGGGAGAAGGGGAATACCTCCACGATGGGCCGGAGAATAGCGCTGCCAGACAAGGCGTCCTCACTGATGAAGCCAGTGGCAGTCAGGACGCTGCCCACAGCAATCAGCAGGACGGCGCCCTCCAGCAGCCCAAAGACGCAGCCGCCTACCCGGTTCAGCAGGTGCAGCACCGGCAGCCTGGCCACCAGGTCCAGCCCACCACTGATGACCTTGCTCAACAGCAGAAGGACAAAGAAGCACAGCAGAAAGACCAGTCCACCCAGGAAGAAATCCACAATGAAGTATGCTGCAGAGGGGGCCACTTGCGGCACAGCGAGAGCCCCTGCATCGGAAATGGCCTTGCTGACACTGTCATAAAGTCCGGTGGTCTTCAATGCGGCCCCCAGTATGCCATTGATCTCCACAGTGGCAGTGCCGGCGGCGGCAGTCAGTTTCTCTGCGATGCGGTCCATCACCAGAGCGGAAACGGAGGGTGTAATCGCCTGGGTGATAAGGGGGGAGAATACAGTGGCCAGCAGTAAGGCCAAAAGGGAACCCACCATACCGCAGGCGGTGCGCACAAGCCCTCGGCAGGCACCAATGACGGCAAAGAGAACCAGAAAAGCGACCGTAAACAGATCAAGTAAATTACTCATAAAGCAGACTCCTTTCAGGACTCACGGAACATACAGCGTGGCACTTCTGGTACCGATGAGCATAGCCGAGCCGTCCTCTCGCATGATGACCTTCCGGGCTGACGCGCTGTCCAGGCTGGCATATTCTTTTAATTCACTGGTGTAAATGGTCAGGCCGCTGGCGGTGAGTACTGCTACATATGGCCCGCAGGCGGAGAGCGACAAGATTTCTTCCTGAATCGTTATGCTGGCCACAGACTGACCGGCGGCGTCCACCACTGACACCTCACCAACGCTGCCCGCCCGATATTGGCTGAGCATCACCACGGCAAAGCCGTTTCCCTCCAGAGAATAGTCCTGAAGATGGCGGGTGTCCGTCCAGGTGGAGAGAGCATAGCTGTCAGTGTCCACCATGTCTACGCCGTTTTCTGTCTGGATCCAAACAGTGTCCGGTTCCCAATCCATGTCCAACGGTACGCTGTCCCCCAGGGAGACGCTCTTCTCCAGTGTGCCGGTGGAAATGGAATAAATTGCCAGACTACAGGAGAAGCTGGATCCGTCCTGGCCGGTAGTGACAATGCCCAGGTGCTTGTGGTCGGGTGAGACGGCTGCGTCCAGCACAAAGCTGCCAGACAAATTTTCCGTCACCACCGCCGACTGGCTGGCATTATAGACAGTGACAGATGCCTTATAACTGTCGGCCTTGGCAGCGATGGTCAGCCAACCGTCCTCATCCACCCGTGCGGAGAAAATTGGGTTGCCGCCCGAGTCATATTCCCAGGCCTCCTGAGAGCCGGAATAGAGGTAGAGGGAGGTGCCGCCTGTGTCATAGGCGATACCGTAGTTGCCCGCAGCCTGGACAATTGGATTTGTCATACTCACTGTCCGACCGTCCCATTCTATGCCAGAGCGGGAATACAGGTGGAGACTGGTTGTGGAGCAGACCAGCAGACCGCCGTTCAGAGTTGCGAAGCTGTTGGTGCTGTCCCCATCATAGGTGAAGGACTCCGCCTGCCCCGCCTCGTCCAGTGTCAGGGAGCGGTAGGTGATCCACCGCTTCAGCGCATCCAGATTGAATGTGGAGCGGTAGACTACAGCCGCTACTGCCCCAACCACCAGCAGGGTGGAGACGAACAGGGCGATGATGCGGATAGGAAGGGCGGGCCGCTCCCGCTTGATATGCTGTTCCCGTTTTGCCTGTGCCATATAGTCTATTCCTCCGAATCTGTTTCCAGTCCCACAGCTTCGTTATACCACAGCTTTGTCATATAAAGTCCATCCGGGGGGACGGTTGGCCCCGCCTCAGTGCGGCTGCCTCCCGCCAGCAGACGGGTGATGTCATCGGGACTCAGTTTCCCTTCGGCAGCATAGAGTACTGTACCGGTGATGGCCCGCACCATGTTATAGAGGAATCCGTTGGCACATACCTTCAGCTCAAACAGCGGGCCCTTACGGGAGATGGTGCAGTAATAGATATGCCGGACGGTGGACTTGACATTGGTTCCCACCGAGCGGAAGGCGGCAAAGTCATGTTCCCCCACAAAACGACTCGCTGCCACCCGCATGATATCCGCATCCAGCCGCTTGGGATAGAAATAGACTCGCCCGGCATGGAAGGCGTTGGGGATGCGGCTGTTGTAGATGCGATAGGTATATTCCTTCTTTATGCAGGAGCCGATGGCGTTGAAGCTGGGGGAAACCTCCCGGGAGGACTGCACTACGATGTCTCGGGGTAGCCTGGCATTCACTGCCAGGGGCAGCCGGTCGCAGGGAATGCCGGAATCGGTGCGAAAATTGGCAATATAGACCTCCGCATGGACACCGGCGTCCGTCCGTCCCGCCCCCACACAGCGCACCGGGTGGCAAACCACAGACGAAAGAGCCTTTTCCAGTGTCTCCTGGACGGTGATTGCGTTCTTTTGAACCTGCCAGCCATGGTAGGCGCTGCCCACATACATCAGCCGCAGGGCGATATTTCTCATGAGCTTATAACTCCCTCTGTGAAGTGTTTCGGTTTTATAGGCCAAAGATTCCCAGCACACCAACGCTTACTGTCAGCGTAAGACAGAGCCCTATGGCGATCCAGTCCTGGCGGCAGAAGGACAAAGGGTGCAGTTTGGTGCGGCCCTCGCCGCCACAGTAACAACGGCACTCCATGGCGTTGGCCAGTTCCATGGCGCGGGAGACGGCGGAGAAAAACAGGGGGATCAGCAGCGGTAACAGGGCCTTCGCCCGCCGGATCAGGCCGCCGCTCTCAAAATCTGCCCCTCTGGCCCGTTGGGCGGACATGATCTTGTCCATTTCCTCAATCAGGGTGGGGATGAACCGCAGGGCCAGGCTCATCATCATGGCCAAGTCGTGAACAGGAAATTTAATTTTTTTCAAGGGATTCAGCAACCGTTCCAACCCATCGGTGAGCATCATGGGGGAGGTGGTATAGGTCAACAGGAAGGTGCCTGCAATCAGCAGGACAATGCGGACGGTCAGAAACAGGGCTGCCCGGCAGCCCTCAAAGGTGACGGTAATTTTCCAAAATCGAAGGAGAACGTGATCCCCATCGGTAAAGAAGATATGGAAAACGCTGATGAGTGCGATGAATACCACCACTGTGCGCAGCCCCCGGAAGACTGCCCGCAGACCCACCTGGGAAAGCCGAACGGCACACAGCAGCCAAACTAGTACCAGGCCATAGCTAACCCAGGAGACAGCCAGGAACAGGGCCACAATATACATACAGACGATCATCAGCTTGCTGCGGGGATCCAGCCGGTGGATGACGGAGTCCTTGGGGAAATATTGCCCCAACGTGATGTCCTGTCTCACTTCTCCGCACCCCCTCTCAGAGCGCAGAGGGCTGCTGCTGCCTCCTCAGGCGTGTGGATGGCAGGGGAGAGTGGAATACCCAACTCCCGTAGGCGGTTTACTATCTGGGTGATGGGGGGAATGTCCAGCCCCTGTTGCCGGAGAAGTGTACCGTGGGAGAATATTTCTGTCGGCGTCCCTTCCAAGGTGGCTCTCCCATCTAGGAGGACAACGATACGCTGGGCATACTGGGCCACTTCTTCCATGCTGTGGGAGACGAAGATAACGGTGGCCCGCTGCGCCTGCTGATATTTCTTAATGTTTTCCAGCAGGGAACGGCGCCCGGCAGGGTCAAGGCCGGCGGTGGGTTCGTCCAAAATCAGCACCCTCGGCTCCATGGCGATGACTCCCGCAATGGCTGCCCGGCGCTTCTGCCCGCCGGATAGATCGAAGGGTGAGCGGGAAAGAGTCTCCCGGGGCAGGCCGGTAAAATCTGCAGCCCACTCCGCCCGGCGAAGAACTTCATCGGCGTCCAGCCCCATGTTTTTCGGACCGAAGGAGATGTCCTTCAGCACGGTTTCCTCAAAGAGTTGGTGTTCAGGATATTGAAATACCAGCCCCACCTGGAAACACAGCTGCCTGGCCAACGGCTTGCTGCCTGCCCAGATATCCTGCCCCTGAAAGAGTACTTGCCCGGAGGTGGGTTTCAGCAGACCATTGAGATGCTGGAGCAGGGTGGATTTTCCAGAGCCAGTGCAGCCGATGATGCCCAGGAATTCTCCCTCATAGGCATTGAAATCCACCCCCCGCAGGGCGTCCCGCTGGAACGGCGTCCCCTGGCTGTAGGTATGAGTCAGGGCGATGGTCTGTAAAATGGGTTTTGCGTTTATACTCAAGTGTCTGTGCCGCCCTTCAAAAAAGCATAGATGGCGTTGGCGCAATCCTCCGGGCAGAGAGCATCTAGGGGAAGCTCCCAGCCCTGCTGCCGTAGCAGCCAAAGTAGCGTCACCGTGTCTGGGGCAGAAAGCCCCAGCGCCGTCAAGCTCTCCACGTCCTGAAAGACTTGGCTGGGCGTCCCATCGGAGACAATGTGGCCGCTGTCCATCACTATGACCCGGTCGGCTAGGGCGGCCTCGTCCATGTGATGGGTGATAAGCACCACAGTGATGCCGGCGTGATTCAGCCGAAGCAGGGCATTTAAGACATCCCGACGGCCAATGGGATCCAGCATGGCGGTGGGTTCGTCCAGAACCACGTACTGAGGCTGCATGGCCAAGATACCGGCGATGGCCACCCGCTGCTTCTGTCCGCCGGAGAGCAGATGGGGGGCATGAGCGGCGTATTCCGTCATGTCCACCAGGGCCAGTGCCTCGTCCACCCGCTGGCGGATCTCCTTGGAGGGAACTCCCAGATTTTCTGGGGCAAAGGCCACATCCTCCTCAACCACATTGGCAACAATTTGATTATCCGGGTTCTGGAAGACCAAACCGACCCGTCGGCGGATCTCCAGCTGAAGGGATTCATCGGTGGTATCCATCCCGTCCACATAGACCTTCCCGCCGGTGGGCAGCAGCATGGCGTTCATGTGTTGGGCTAATGTGGATTTTCCCGATCCGTTGCACCCCAGTATCACCACAAAGCTGCCGGGAGTGATATCTAAGGTAACGCCATCCAGCACAATGGGGGCAACGCCTTCGGCGGAGACATAGGAAAAACGAGTGTTTTGAAAGCGGATCATAGGCCAGCCCCCATCCACCTGCCGGTGGCACCGCAGGGGAGAACCAGGTTGCTTTCAGTGACGGGCAGCCCCAGCTCATCCCACTCTGTATGCCCTCCGTGGCGGCGTGTCACCACTGTGTCCAGCAGATAGCCCAGCACCGAGGGAGCCAGTCCGGTGGTATAGGAATTTAAAATCACGAAGAGGGGATTGTCACTCAAGACCCGAACCGCCAGCTCTAGAAAGGGATAGAGGCTGTTCTCCAGCTTCCAGACCTCGCCGGATGGCCCCCGGCCATAGGAGGGCGGATCCATGATGATGGCGTCATATCGGCGGCCCCGGCGTATTTCTCGCTCTACGAACTTGCGGCAGTCATCCACGATCCAGCGGATGGGAGCATTGGAAAGGCCGGACAGGCAGACGTTCTCCCGCGCCCAGTTCACCATGCCCTTTGCGGCGTCCACATGGCAGACGCTGGCCCCGGCGGCAGCGCATGCCACAGTAGCCCCGCCGGTATATGCAAAAAGATTCAATACACTGACGGGTCGGCCTGCCTGCTGGATGGCATTTTGCGCAAAATCCCAGTTTACCGCCTGCTCCGGAAAAAGACCGGTGTGCTTGAAGTTCATGGGGCCAACCTTGAAGGTCAGGCCACTGTAGGAAATCTGCCAACTCTGGGGCAGGTCATTTTTTGCCCATTTTCCGCCGCCGGAGGAGGAACGGGCATAGTGCCCGGCGGCAGTTGTCCATTCCCTCCGGGTACGGGGAGTGTTCCAGATGGCCTGTGGGTCTGGACGCACCAGACAATAATTGCCCCACCGCTCCAGCTTCTCTCCGCCGGAGCAGTCCAGCAATTCATACTCTGACCACCTGTTTGCAACCCACATAGAACGCACCTGCCTGAAATCATTTCCTCTTATTTTACCACTACAGCATATTTTCGTCAATCAACCAGAGTATAAAAATCAGCCCCACAGAGCAGAAACCCTGTAAGGGCCGATGAAGTGTTATCTCCGACCACCGCCGAAGCCGCCGCCGCGACCGCCGCCGAAGCCGCCGCCACGACTACCTCCGACGCCACCGCCGTGACCGCCGCCGAAGCCGCCGCCACGACTACCGCCAAAGCTGCCGCCGGGTCTTGGGCTGCCGCCGGGTCTTGGGCTGCTGCCGGGTCTTGGGCTGCTGCCGGGTCTTGGGCCGCCGCCGGGTCTTGGGCCGCCGCCGGGTCTTGGGCCGCCGCCAAAGCTTCCGGGACCTCTCGGACCACGGGGACCAGAGAACCACCCCGGCGGGCGATGATACCAGCCCCGGTGCCAGAACAGCAGGGGGACAAAGGCCACCGAGGGGTTTACAACTCCGCCATAGCTGTTGTACCACCGGCGATAACGGCTGCGGTCGATGGCATTCAAAATCACAACCAGTATGATGATAAAGATTAGAATGCCAAACAGATTCAAACCGCTGGAGACGGGATAGTAATCATCATAATAATAGTAATCATCGTAGCCATCGTCATACCAAATATCAAAGCTGTCGGAGGTGTAGTAGTCCTCCATGGCAGCGAAGAGAGAGAGGACAGCGCTGTCGTAGTCACCGGCATAGAAGTCTGCGGCTACATAAGCGTCCAGATAGCCAGAGCAGTCAATATCCCCCACGCCGGAGGCGGCGTAGAGATAAGCGGTGTTCCCACCCATGTCCAGCACCAGGATCAGGTCATAGCTACCCAGGCCCCAGTTGTTTCCCAAGGTGACAGCGTAGTCCTCCAGATCCCAGCCCTTTGTGGAAGAGACAGTGGCCACAGCAATAATACTGCTGTAGTTGGCGTCAAAGTCCTGATCGTACTCCCGCAGGATATTTTCCGTCTCGGCGGACAGCACGCCAGCATCGTCCATCACCCAATTACCCGAGGTGACAGAGATCAGATCAGCTGGGGCTGTGAGTTGGCTGTAGAAGATGCAGCCGACAATGAGTACAAGGGTGATAAGAATGGCAATGGGGGTCTTTTTCAGGACTTTCATAATGGTTCACCAAATTTCTGTATGTGCTGTTCAAGGCTGACCTTGAAGAAATTTTCATTTAGCCCCTCAGTTCCAGCAGCTTCCGTTTCAGTTCGCCTTCGATCCTGCCCAGCTCCAGCTCGGCTTCCTTGCGCTTCTGGGTACCCTCCTGCTGGATTTTCATGACCTCATCCAAGGTGGAGATGAGCTGCTGGTTGGTGTGCTGGAGAGTTTCGATATCCACCACGGCCCGTTCGGCCTCTTTAGCTGTAGCGACGGTACCCATCTTCAGCAGATCGGCGTTCTCCTGGAGCAGCCTGTTGGTCATGTCGGAGACGGCGGATTGGGCTGCCGTGGCCTGGCGGGAGTGTTCCAGTCCCAGGGCCAGTACCATCTGACTTTTCCACAGGGGGATGGTGTTCACCAGGGAGGTCTGGATTTTTTCGATCATCAGGGTGTCGTTGTTCTGGAGCAGACGGGTTTGGGGGCCCATTTGGACGGAAACCATCCGGGTCAGTTCCAGGTCGTGGAGCTTCTTCTCAAAGCGATTACACAAATTTGCAAAATCGTTATAGGCCTGGGCATCTTCCTGACTGCCGGAGGTTTCCGCCTTCTTTCGAAGCTCTGCCAGCTCACCCGCCTGTACCTGTGCCAGCTTTTTCTTGCCGGCGATGATATACATGGTCAGCTCTTTATAATATTGGGTATTCAGGTCATACATCTGATCCAGCATGGCCACATCCTTCATCAGGGCCAGCTGATGCTTTTCCAGAATCTCGGAGATTTTGTCTACATTGGTTTCGGCCTTGGCATATTGGGCTTTCATGGAATCCAGTTGGTTTTTGCTCTTTTGGAAGAAGGAGCCAAAGCCCTTTTTTTTCTCCGTGGTGCCCACGTTTTTCAGTTCCACTACTAGATCAGACAACGCCTCGCCCACAGTACCCAAATCCTTGGTGCGGACGCTATTCAGGGCAGATTCGGAGAAGGCGGCGATGTTTTTCTGGGCGGCGGAGCCATACTGCATGACCTGGGTGGAATCGGAGATGTCGATCTTCTCGACGAAGTCATTTACCACCTTTCGCTCCGCCTCGGAGAGCATACTCTCATCCACAACAACAGGATCTGCCTGGGACTTCTGCTCCTGGGTGTCAGTCTCCGGATCCAGGGTCAGAGTGGGGGAGATGTCGGGAGCGGCGGGAACAGCTGCAGCGGCAGCACCTACAGCGTCCAGACCATCGGGGTCAAGAGTCAGGGTAGGGATGTTGGTCTGTTCAGACATATTTCATTACCTCTCTTGTTTGATATTACTTCAGCCCCTCCTGGGCCATCATGTTTTCCAATACGGTGATTTCAGCGGAGATATCCATGGCTTCGCCGGCAAAGAGAGCATCTAGCTGCCGGTCGAAGGCGGTGACAATGGTGGACAGCATCGACCGGATCTTCTCCTTGGACTGGTCAATATTGACTCCGGAAACGCCAAGGTTGTCCATACGGTCATAGGTATTCAGCAATTTGATGGTGGTGGGGAGGTAATAATTCAAAAAGCGGCGGATTTGGCTCTTCTTCTGAGGCTTTTCCAGCACCAGCTCAAAGATTTTCCGGGTGACAGTCTCAATGTGGTCGATTTGCGAGGAGATCACCGGGTCAGCAATGTTATCATTGAGACGCCGCATTTCAGATACAGCTCTGTCCCGCTCCCTGCTCAGTGCGGCCAGTTCCGGGTCTTCCGGTTCTGGTTCCGGTTCCGATACAGGCGCAGACTCCGGATCCGGGACAGTCACCTCAATTACCCTGTCCCGCCAAATGGCCTTTCCAACCCCAAAAATGACGATGGAAAGGACAGCCAGCAGGAGATAGCCCGCCGGGGAGTGGACGCCAAAAAGCAGGCAGCCGATCAGCCAGGGCAGAGCCATCAGGTAGATGGGGAGGACAGTGCGCTGTTTTACAAATTTTTTCATGGGCCTCACCTCATTGAATCTGTCCTTATTATAACAGTATTTACTGGCAGCGTCAAGAAAATCCGTCCATTTTATTGATTGACAAGAGGTGGGTGCTTGTCTTACAATAAAGATTGAAAGTTCAAATTTAAGGCGGGATGTGATACTATGCTGACCATTGATGATTTCAAGCGGGCCAGGAATGTGCTGTCCGGCGTTCTCCACCGGACCGATTTGATTTACTCTCCAGCTCTGACAAAGGCCACTGGCAATCAGATCTACCTCAAGCCGGAAAACATGCAGGTGACGGGGGCCTATAAGATTCGAGGGGCATTTTATAAAATCAGCACTCTTTCCCAGAATGAGCGGGAGCGGGGCCTGATTACTGCCTCGGCAGGAAATCATGCCCAGGGGGTGGCCTATGCCGCGCAGAAAGCAGACGTGTCCGCCACTATCGTCATGCCCACCACGACGCCTCTGGTGAAGGTGAACAACACAAAGGACTATGGTGCCGATGTGGTCTTGTACGGCGAGGGCTTTGACGAGGCTGCTGAAAGGGCCGCCCAGCTGGCGGAGGAGCGGGGGCTGACCTATATTCACCCCTTCAACGATTTAACGGTGGCCACCGGACAGGGTACCATCGCCTATGAGATATTCTCTGACCTGCCAGATGTAGACATCATCCTTGTCCCCATTGGCGGAGGTGGGCTGGCGGCAGGGGTATCCTCCCTGGCCAAGCTGCTGAATCCCCATGTGCGGGTCATCGGTGTGGAGCCTGTGGGGGCGGCCTCCATGAAGGCTTCCTTAGAAGCTGGGCACGTTGTTACCCTAGACAGTGCGCTGACCATAGCCGATGGCGTGGCGGTGAAGACACCGGGGGACAAGGTGTTCCCTTATATCCAGGCCAATGTGGATGAGATTATCACCATCGAGGACAACGAACTGGTGGACGCTTTTCTGGATATGACGGAAAAGCACAAGATGATCGTGGAAAACGCCGGACTGCTGACCATCGCCGCCCTGAACCACCTGGACTGCCGGGACAAGAACGTGGTGAGCGTCCTGTCCGGCGGCAATATGGACGTCATCACCATGTCCTCCCTGGTCCAGCACGGCCTTTTGAACCGCGGGCGCATCTTCACCTTCTCGGTGCAGCTGCCCGACCGCCCCGGCGAGCTTTTGAAGATCGCCTCCATCGTGGCCGGGGAGAACGGAAACATCATCAAGCTGGAGCACAACCAGTTTGTCAACATCAACCGCCAGAGCGGCGTGGAGCTGCGGGTGACCCTGGAGGCTTTCGGGCACAGCCACAAGCGGCGCATCCTGAACGCCCTGGTCAACGCGGGCTACGACGCCAAGGAAGCGCTCACCGTGTCCTTTTGACGCTCTTTGCCGCCCGGCGGACGGGCGCTCCCATCCGCCGGGGGCTATTTGAAGCGGCGCGCTGCCGGGGCCGTACCTTCCCGCCGGGCCATGTGGGTCTGGGAGAGCGCCCCCGAAAGGCGGCTCCGGGCTGCCATCCGCGTAATGTATCCTATGTGGCCGGCCCTGTCCCGGTGCCGCGGGGACGGAGTGAAGAGTGGAGAGTGAAGAGTGAAGATAGTAAGCCGGGTGAAATATCCGGTCGGTCCATATCCGCCGTAAGGCGAATAAAATATTATTTATTTCCCGC
>CAYUUP010000023.1:7035-18561 GCA_964447925.1 uncultured Oscillospiraceae bacterium | reverse complement strand
CCGTCGATGCTGACCTTGTAGTTGCTGCCCATCTCCCGCTTGATGGAGATGACGGTGCGGTCGGGGTTGGTGATGGCCTGGCGCTTAGCCACCTGGCCCACCATCCGTTCACCGTCCTTAGAGAAGGCCACAACAGAGGGGGTTGTGCGATTGCCCTCCGCGTTGGGGATGACGACGGCCTCGCCGCCCTCCATAACTGCCACACAGGAATTGGTAGTACCCAGGTCGATTCCAATGATTTTAGACATAATAATTTCCTCCTGATTTCAATAGAATAGAATTGTTTGAATAGCTTTGTATGCGTACCTCACAAGCCTTTGGCCTGTGTCAGTTGGCTACCTTTACCATGGCGAACCGGATGACCCGATCCTCTATTTTAAAACCGGTCTGAAAGACCTCTGCGATAACACCCTCTCCCAGCGTTTCATCCTCCACATGCATAACGGCGTTGTGGAGATTTGGGTCGAAAGATTCGCCTTTTTCGCCCACTGGGGTGATGCCCAGCCCAGAGAGTACATTCTTCAACTGGGCCATGGTCATCTCCACGCCCTTGAGGAAAGCCTCATCCTCACACCCTTGCTGGAGCGCCCGCTCCAGATTGTCATAGACGGGCAGGAATACTGCGGCGGCATCTGCCTTGGCCTTGCTGTAAGCCTCGGACTTCTCCTTAACGCTGCGGCGGCGGAAATTATCATACTCGGCTGCCAGCCGGAGGTATTGATCCTCCTTTTCCGCCAGTGCCTTCTGCGCATCCTCCAGCGGGTCGGGCGTTTCCGATTCAGGCGTAGCCTCCTGGTCAACCTCCGGAGATTCCTCTGCCGCAGTCTCCGGAGCCTCTGTCTCCGGCGTCCCTGTGCGGGCTTCCTCCTGGGGGATCTCATCCTCAGGCTTCACTTTATTTGCCATGGTCTAGCTTCCTCCTTTTTCCGCCTCATCCGGCGGTGTGGCCGGGGACTGTAATTTCTTGGGCTGTTCAGGCTGGGGCAATTGGGCTGGAGGGGATGCGTTTCCGCTTTCCAGCTTAGGGTCGCCCTTACCGAACATCCGGCCCAGGCTCTCGGCGAAGTAGCTGAGCCGGGCGGTAATCTTGTTGTAGTCCATCCGGGTGGGGCCTACCACACCGATGATCCCCCGCATCCCCTCACCGATGTCATAGCTGGCAAGCACCACGCTGGAATCCCGCAGTTCCTCGGCCACATTCTCCGGGCCGATAATGACTCGAGCGCTGTCCTCCTCCAGAGCGCCGTGGAGCTGCTGGCCCAGGTCGGGATTTTCCGCCAGATAGTTCATCAGCTTGTTGGCCTTGTCCAGATCCTGGTACTCACTGTGTTCCAGCAGACGATTGACACCGGAGACGTGGATGGATGTCTTTTCCGCCTCCTCCAGCACCTCAATACCAAAGGATACCACCAGGGAAATCAGGCCATAGGATCTGGCGGTAGTCTGCTTTGTGACCCGGTTCAGCTCCTGGCTCAGTTCCTCCATCGTCCTGCCGGTGAAGGTCGCATTCAACAACGCCCCCAGCATTTCCAGCTGAGCCTGAGTGACCTCAGTGGCCAGCTTGATGAGCTTGTTCTTCACCGTGCTGGCATTGGTCATAACCACCACGATGAAGGATCCTTTGTCCACCAGCAAGAGGTCATATCGGGTAATGGTGGGCCGGACAGCAGAGGCTGTCATGGAGAAAGCGGGGTAGTGGGTCATCTGGGACACCATCTTACCCGCCTGGTCCAGCACTCTGTCCAACTCAGTCATTTTGACCTGGAGGGATTCGTTAATCCGCTCTGTCTCCTGTACGGAGAGCCGCTGCTGCTCCATCAGCTGATTGACATACAGCCGGTAGCCCTGGGCAGATGGGATACGTCCGGCGGAGGTGTGAGGCTGTTCCAGCAGCCCCAGCTTTTCCAGCTCTGCCATCTCGCTGCGGATGGTGGCGGAGGAGCAAGTCAAGCCCGCCCGAGCCGCCACAGCCTTGGAGCCAATGGGTTCGGCAGTCTCGATATAGCTTTCCACCACAGCCTGCAGAATACGCCGACGGCGCTCTGTTAACTCCATCCAATTCACCTCGCCTCAAGGAAACCGTCCGGTTGTCTCTGTCTGTTTTTCGGCTTAGCACTCCATCGCTCTGAGTGCTAATACTAATATAGCACTGCATCCTGAAATTGTCAAGCGGTAGATTCGTAAACAATATGTGAATATCGGGGGAACGCCAAGGCCGCAAGCTGGAGGATCCCCGCAAAACGCGAAAAAGAGGCTGGGAATCCGATACCGGATCCCCAGCCCCCAATTTACCGATTTAACTCAGCCGCACCATGTCCTCCAGCCCGATGGCGCACACCACCGCTCCAGCAGGACTCTCCGGCCCGTGCGACCTGTGGATGGCCTCCATGATGACGCCCCGGCTGTCCCGGGTGGCCACGATGGCAATGATCTCCTTCTCCTCCTGTAGGGCCTCGCCGTAAAGCCCAGCGGCATCCTCAAATCCCGCCAGTCTGGCCCGAATGGTGGTACCGCCCCTGGCTCCCGCCGCTCGGGCGGTATGCATGACATCCTCAGTAAAGCCTCGGTTTGCTACAATTAAAATCAGGCTATTGTGCCGCTCCTGTTCCATTCTGAGTTCTCCTTTCATTCCGCTCTGAGCCTGGCCGGTCAGCAGCGCTGCCCCCAGGCTGGCCGTCACTGCCGACAGCCGGGTGGAAAAAGCAATTCCTTTGGCCGCTACCGGCACGTCCTCCCGGAGCCGCTCCACCAGGGCGGCGATTTCCTCCGCCGCTCCCAGGCTCAACAGCACATCCCGTTGGGTGCCGCCCAGTCCCAAAATATCCAGCAGCTCCGAGGGGGCAGTTCCCCGACCAAAGCACTGGTAGTGGCAGACAATATTGTTCTTCATGTAAAAATTCATCAGACCTTTTGCCTGTCCCCGCTCCACGATGGAAGCTAGCAGGCAGATCCCCCGTCTGCTCTCTGGCATAGAAAATTCTCCTTTAACCGGCTACAGTACAGCGCCTGCACTGTCAGTCCAGATACAATATTCCGCCGCTAATCTGTCCCGCCAGGACATTCTCCAATGCCTCTGCCCGGCTGGGAGCTGCTGTCCACTGCCGACTGAGCTTGGCTTGCTTCAGCTTGCTCTGCAGACCCACCATCTGAATGGTAAAGAGGGGAGCCAGAGCCACCATTGCCACAATACCGAAGGCATCGGTCATAATATCTCCCCCCAGGGCGGCGCAGGCTCCCATACCCAGGGGCAGCACAAAGGTGGCTGTCATAGGCCCGCTGGCCACGCCACCGGAATCAAAGGCCACCGCCGTGAACATCTGGGGGACAAAGAAGGTCATAATTAAAGCGGCTCCGTAGCCAATCACCAGGAACCAGGCGATAGAAATCCCAGCAACAATACGAAGCATCCCAATGCCCACTGCCGCCGCCACGCCAATGGACAGGGCATGGCTGATCGTTTTCTGAGTAATTGCGCCGTTGGAAACCTCCTCCACCTGGCGGCACAGCACTTGCACCGCAGGCTCCGCCCGGACGATGAAATAGCCCATCAGCATTCCCACAGGGATCAGTAGCCAGGGGTGATCCCCGGAAGCCATCAGCTGGCCAATATTCTGTCCGGCAGGGAGAAAACCGGTGTTGACACCGGTGAGGAACAGGGCAAGCCCCACATAGACATCGACGAAGCCGGAAATAACGCGTATAAACTGGTACCCATGAAATTGGTGGGAAACCAGCTGCAAAATCAGGAAAATACCCACAATGGGGGCCAGTGAGGTCAGCACCTCCCAGAGGTAATTCGGTGCCATCTCCAGAAGCAACCGTCCCGCCCCTGCCGTTGTCTCCGGGTTGGAGATCTCCCCCATCTCATAGACCACCTCATCCGGGGCAAACAGGATGCCCAGCACCATGACAGAGACAATGGGGCCGATGCTGCACATGGCAATCACGCCGAAGCTGTCATTGCCGGAATCCCGATCGCTGCGCACCGAAGCCAGCCCCACACCAAGCGCCATCAGGAAGGGCACCGTTACCGGCCCTGTGGTGACGCCGCCGGAGTCAAAGGCCACCGCCAGAAAAGAGTCCGGCACAAAACTAGCCAGCACCAGTACCAGCAGATACAGAGCCACCAGGGCATGGGAAAGCCGGACATGGAGCATGACCCGCAGCTGGGCCAACAGCAGAAAAACGCCCACCCCAATGGCCACAGCCAGGATCAGCACCATGTTTGGAATTCCCGGCACCTGATTGGCCAGCACCTGTAGGTCCGGCTCGGCAACGGTGATGATGATGCCCAGCAGCATACAGAGAACCAGCACAAGCCACCTCCGCCTTGCATGGCCCATCTGAACGCCGATGCCCTCCCCCATAGGTGTCATGGACAGCTCCACCCCCAGGTTGAAGAACACCATGCCCAGGACCACCAGGATGGTGCCAAACAGAAAGAGTACCAGGGTTCCCGCAGAAAGGGGAACGATGGTGACGCTGAGTACCAGTACAATCAGAAAAATTGGCACCACGGAGGCCACAGCTTCCCTGAGCTTTTCAAAAAATAGCCTGCCGATATTCACAAGCGCATCTCCCCAACAAAATATTTTCTAACAATATAGCACACTTTTTATGCTATCCTTCAGCCCTGCTGCCCCATGATCCGTTTGATTTGTCCCCGAATGCGCTGCACCACCCAGTTGATGCCCTCCACCATGACATTGGCAGAGAGGGATATCTCAAAGGCCAGCAGGACAAAGACAGACAGCACCAGCCAGCCACCCATGGAAAGATTTAGGCTCAGATCAAAGAGGGGCCGCAGCAGGGTGATGCAGATCAAAAAGGCAATGACGCAGACGGCCATCAGCCCTGCCCGCAGGAGATTATAGGGCTTACAGGTGCGGTGTACCATCAGAAGGCCCACCACCCCCACCACGATGGTGCAGATGGCTCCAAGCTCATCCTCTGTCAATCCAAACACCAGATAGAACAGCACGATGCCGATGCTCAGCACCAGGTCGCTGATGGCCGAGGGCAGTGCCCGGTAGATTACGTTGGAGAGAAAATGGCCGCTGATCAGGCTGCTGTTTGGCTCCAGCGCCATAACGAAGGAGGGCAGACCGATGGTGACGGCGGTAATCAGCGACATCTGGGCCGCCGAGAATGGATAGGTGAAGGTGAAAATCAGGGAGATGATAGCCAGACACAGGGAGAAGATATTCTTCACCAGATAGAGGGCCGCCGACCGCTCGATGTTATTGATAACTCGCCGGCCCTCGGCCACCACTGCCGGCATGGCGGAGAAGTCCGACTCCAACAGGACGATGTGGCTGACCTGGCAGGCAACCTGGCTGCCGGAGGCCATAGCTACAGAGCAGTCCGCCTCCTTCAGGGCCAGCACATCATTGACGCCATCACCGGTCATGGCCACGGTGTGGCCCGCACCCTTCATCGCCCGGATGAGCTTTCGCTTCTGCTCTGGTGTCACCCGGCCAAAGACGTTAAATTCCTCCGCTGCCCAGGCAATGTCCTCGTCCGTCTCCAGAGTACGGGCGTCCACATAGCGTTCCGCCCCCTGGATCTCCGCCCGTAACGCCACCTCGGAGACGGACACCGGGTTGTCCCCGGAAATGACCTTGACAGCTACTCCCTGCTTTCGGAAATAGCGGAAGGTCTTAGGCGCCTCGGGCCGCAGCTTATTGGTCAGCAGCACCAGACCCAAGGGGGTAATAACGCCCTCTGTAGGCCCCTCGTCCAGCTCCCCCTCATAGCCCGCCAGCAACAGCACCCGGCAGCCCAGCCGGGCGTACTCTTCGATTTTATCCTGATACCTCTCATAGGAGCGTCCCAGCACATTCTCCGGTGCCCCCAGCAGATAGGTTCCCCCCCGGCGGAAAGCCACCCCGCCGTACTTCCGGGTGGAGGTAAAGGGCAGCGCCCGCACCGCCTCCCGAGTCACCCGGCCAGTGAAATACTTCTTCAAAGCCGCCATTGTTTCGTTGTCGTTCTGCATGGCATAGACATAGTCCGCCATGATGCCCCGAAGTTCCTCCTCGTTGGCGACTTCCTCGTCCAGCACCACCAGATCCTTGACAATCATCTTCGGCTCTGTGATCGTTCCCGTCTTATCCACGCAGAGAGTGTCCACCCGGGCCAGCGTCTCAATACAGCCCATTTCATGCACCAGTGTCTTTCGCTGGGCAAGGCGCAGGACACCGGCCATCAGCGCCATGGATGTCAGTAGGTAGAGCCCTTCTGGGATCATGCCCACCAGGGAGGCTACGGTGGACACCACCCCGTCCCGGACGCTGTTGCCCAGCCAACCGATCTCCTTGACCGCCATGAGTACACCCAAAGGGATGATGATGATGCCGATAACCATCACCAGGCGGGAGAGCGCACGCATCATCTCAGACTGGGGCGGCTGCTTTTGCTGCCGGGCGGCCAGGGTCAGCCGGGACATATAGGAACTGCTGCCCACGGCGGTGAGTCTGGCCCGGCACAGGCCGGACACCACATAGGAGCCGGACAGCAGGCTGTCCCCCGGTTTCTTTTGCAGCTCGTCCGCCTCGCCGGTGAGCAGAGACTCATTGGCCAGGCACTCCCCCTCCACCACTACAGCATCTGCATAGATCTGATCGCCGGCAGAGAAGACAGCAATGTCATCCCGAACGGCGTCATAGACGGAGATGGTTTCCAGCTGTCCCTCCCGCACTACCGTTCCCTTAGGATTGGCCAGCAGATTCAGCTTGTCCAGTTTCCGTTTGCTGCGCCACTCCTGGACGATGCCGATACCGATATTGGCCACCACCACCGCCATGAAGCTCAAATCCAGCCAGGCACCTACCACAATAATGGCGGCAGCCAGCAGGAAGAAAATCAGGTTGAAGTAGGTCAGCACATTGGAGCGGATGATCTGACCCATAGTCTTGGAGCCGGACTCCACCGCCGTATTCCGGCAGCCGGCCTCCTGCCGCTCCTGCACCTCCAAGGCAGACAGGCCATACTGGGGATCGGCCTCTATTACCGGAGGGAGCGGACGGCGGGTGACCTCCGGATCTTCGGACATTTTTCCCCTGTCCTGCTTTTGGGACGGCATAACCTTCACCTTCTCCTGTGATTCTTTCATTCAGTTTACCACAATTCCCCTTATAAAACAACGATGTCCTTCTGAATAGTCTGTAAACTTTTGTGGACAAACGGAAAAGGGCCGTGTCAAAGGCCTACAGCCCCTGACACAGCCCTTCTGTCGGCTATCAGTCTACCCATACCCTGCCGATGTCGGTGCGGAAGCGCATATTTTCAAAGGAGATATGCTTCGCGGCGTCATAGGCGTTTGCTACCGCCTGTCGGAGAGTCTCTCCTCTGGCTGTGACGCCCAGCACTCGGCCGCCGTTGGTGTAATAGACGCCATCCTCTCCCAGCCGGGTACCGGCGTGGAACACTTGGGCGGTTTTTGCCGCCTGCTCCAGTCCGGAGATGGGGTAGCCCTTCTGATAGGAGAGGGGATAGCCTCCGGAGGCCAGCACCAGACAGCAGGCGGCCCCCTTTCTCCAGCGGATCTCCAGCTTGTCCAGCGTACCGTCCACACAGGCCTCAAGGATATCCAGCAGGTCGGTATCCAGCAGGCTGAGGACGGGCTGAGTCTCCGGGTCGCCAAAGCGGGCGTTATACTCCACCACCCTGGGCCCGCTCTCCGTCAGCATCAGGCCGAAATAGAGGACACCCTTGAAGGGCCGTCCCTCCGCCTGCATAGCCCGGATGGTGGGCAGGAAAATCCTCTCCATGCAAGACTCCGCAATCTCCGGCGTGTAGTTAGGAGAGGGGGCAAAGGCCCCCATACCACCGGTGTTGGGACCTTCGTTGCCGTCATAGGCCCTCTTATGATCCTGGGAGGAAACCATGGGGACGATGTGTTCTCCGTCGGCAAAGGCCAGCACCGTGACCTCCGGCCCGGTCATGCACTCCTCAATAACCACAGTGGAGCCGGACTTCCCAAACTTTTTATCCTCCATCATCTCACGGACGGCTCGCTTGGCCTCCTCCACTGTGGCCGCCACAGTGACGCCCTTGCCCAGTGCCAGGCCGTCAGCCTTCACCACAATGGGCGCCCCATGAGCCTCAATATAGGCCAGCGCCGATTCCTCATCGGTGAATGTCTGATATGCGGCGGTGGGAATACCGTATTTCGCCATCAGCTCCTTGGAGAATGCCTTACTGGCCTCTAGAATGGCGGCATTCTTCCGGGGGCCAAAAGCCCGGATGCCCACCGCCTCCAGGGCGTCCACCATGCCCAGAGCAAGAGGATCGTCCGGAGCCACCATGACAAAATCTACATGGTTTTCCGTAGCCCACTGCACCACGCCCTCCACATCCGTAGCGGCAATGGGGACACAGGACGCCACCTGGGAGATGCCGCCGTTGCCCGGCGCACAGTATAGCTCCGTTACTCTAGGACTCTGGGCCAGCTTCCAGCAGATGGCATGTTCCCGGCCGCCGCCGCCCACAACCAGTACCTTCATTTGACAACCTCCTGTCTCGTTCCTTCAGACGTGACGCTGATTTTGCCCACCAGCACACGGCCTATAGTCCTCATAATTCTTTTCCTGCAGGGCAGTATGCGCAGCAACCGCCCCTGGAAAGTGTCAGTGATGGAACAGCCGCATCCCGGTGAAAGCCATAACAATGCCGAAGCGATTGCACGTCTCAATGACATTGTCATCCCGGATGGAGCCGCCGGGCTGAGCGATATACCGCACGCCGCTCTTCCGCGCCCGCTCCACATTGTCCCCAAAGGGGAAGAAGGCGTCAGAGCCAACAGAGACGCCGTCCAGCCGGGAAATCCACTCCTTCTTCTCCTCAGTTGTCAATACAGGGGGCTTCTCAGTGAAGGTGTTCTGCCAGATGCCCTCGGCCAGCACGTCCTCATACTCGTCAGAGAGATAGACATCAATAGCATTGTCCCGGTCAGGGCGGCGAATGCCGGGCTTGAAGGGCAGGGTTAGGGTCTTGGGGTGCTGCCGGAGCCACCAGTTGTCCGCCTTGCTGCCCGCCAGCCGGGTGCAGTGGATGCGGGACTGTTGACCCGCCCCCACGCCGATGGTTTGTCCGTTTTTCACATAACATACGGAATTGGACTGAGTGTATTTCAGCGTCAGCAGCGCAACAATCAGATCGGTCTTGGCAGTCTCGGGCAGATCCCGGTTCTCGGTGACGATATTCTCCAGCAGTTCCCGGTTCACAGGGAAGAAGTTGTGACCCTGCTCGAAGGTGATGCCGAAGATGTGCCGCCGCTCAACAGGGGCCGGTGTGTAGTCCGGATCAATGGTCACAATGTTGTAATTGCCCTTCTTCTTTCCCTTCAGGATCTCCAGCGCCTCATCGGTGTAGCCGGGAGCGATGACACCATCGGACACCTCACCCTTCAAATAGGCGGCGGTGGCGGCATCGCAGACATCAGAAAGCGCGGCCCAGTCCCCATAGGAGCAGAGTCGGTCAGCCCCTCTGGCCCGGATATAGGCTGCGGCCAGGGGTGTGATCTCTGCGTCCTCCGCCACAAAATAGATGGCCCGGTCGGTATCGGTGAGGGGCAATCCCACAGCGGCCCCGGCGGGAGAGACATGCTTGAAGGATGCGGCGGCAGGCAGGCCGGTGGCCTCCTTCAATTCACGCACCAACTGCCAGCTGTTCAGGGCGTCCATAAAGTTGATATACCCCGGCCTGCCGTTCAGGACGGCCAGGGGCAACTCGCCCGCGTCCATAAAGATGCGGGATGGCTTTTGGTTGGGGTTACAGCCGTATTTCAGCTCAAACTCGGTCATGCCGCTCACTCCTTTTTCTCATATTGATTGATGATAATGTCCTCAAAGCTACCATCCGCTACTCGGACGGAGCGGGCATAGAGAGACACCCGGTTGCCGGCGTCCAGGCTGTTCCAGACCAGCTCGGCCAGTGTCCTGGCATCTCCTGCGGGAACCTCTACCAGCACCGGCTCTCCTTGGAAGGAAGGCAGAGGGCTCCCATCCCTCTGATAGGTGTGGATGAGATGGCCCGTCCCGGCAACGGGAGCATCGTATTCATAGAAATACCGGCAACAGCAAGATGGGTTGCCCTCCAGACTCTTGAGAATGGAGAGCTTATAGGATCCATCCGGCAGCAGGACGCCGGAGATACGGGGGGTGTAGTTGGGAGCGTCCGGCTCAAATTCCCGGGTCATCAGAGCATGGCGGTAGCACTGCCCCTGTTGGAAGCCCTGCCAGATGGTGTCTGTCTGGTCACCGTTGGTCACGATGGTTTTGCCTTCATAGAGACGGACAGGGTGATAGATAATCAGCGATGGGTCGGTGAGTTTGGCCGGGTCACAGGCCTCGGTTCGGATGCCGTCCTCCGTTTTGGAAAAAATCCGGTTCCGGCTGTTCTCACTGCGGCCCATAATAAAATAGACAAGCACCGCCCGCGCCCCGTCAGGGGATCGGCCCAGCAGGATGCCCCGGCCAGGATAGGGGTTGGGGGACAGATGCCCCGGAATGGTCTGGGGGGTCATAAGAATTCCTCCTAATAATTATGATAGCTGTGGGAGAGAATCCTGCTCTCCCCTGCACAAGATAACCGCAGCAGCAATTACTCCGGCAAAATATGGACGGTTCGGCCCTCCACCTGCAGCCGTCCCTGGCAGAACAGGGAGACAGCCCGGGGCAAAATGACCCACTCCGCCTGCTCCATCACCCGGCGCTGGAGGATTTCGGGCGTGTCCCCCTCCTCCACCGCCACCGCCCTTTGCAGGACGATAGGCCCGCCGTCACACTCTGGGCTGACAAAGTGGACAGTAGCTCCCGTCACCTTGACGCCATAATCCAGCGCTTTCTCGTGGACATGGAGGCCGTAGCAGCCCTCGCCGGAGAAAGCGGGAATCAGGGCGGGATGAACGTTTAGAATAGCGTTCGGGTATGCCTCTACGATCTCCTCCGTGAGAATGTAGAGGAAACCCGCCAGCACCACCAGGTCAATGTCCAGTGATCTCAGCTTCTCTGTAAGGGCCACCGTCATGGCACGGGAATCGGCAAAATCCCTTCGGCTGATCACATAGCCAGGAATTCCGGCCTGCTTTGCCCGTTCCAGCGCATAGGCGGTTGCCGAAGATGAGATGACGGCGGTGATTTTACCGTTCTGGATCTCTCCCCTGGCCTGGGCATCTATAATAGCCTGCAAATTGGTGCCTCCACCAGAAACTAATACGGCAATCCGCTTCATACCAGTTCCACTCCGCAGTTGCCGGGAACCACCTCGCCCACAGGGAAGGCAGTCTCGCCGGCCTGGGCCAGTACCCGGAGGGCGGCGTCTGCCTGCTCCGCCGGCAGAGCCAGGATCATACCGACGCCCATATTAAAGGTATTGTACATATCCCGCATTGGGATATCCGCCGCCCGCCGGATAATGTCAAAGATGGGCTGTTCAGGGATAGCGGAGGTGCTGATCTTCGCCGTCAGCCCCTCCCCCATCATCCGGGGGACATTTTCATAGAGGCCGCCGCCGGTGATATGG
>CAYUUP010000023.1:0-7025 GCA_964447925.1 uncultured Oscillospiraceae bacterium | reverse complement strand
CTCACGTCAATGCCCGCCCCCAGCAGGGACTTCACGGCGGAGACATAGATGCGGGTGGGTGTCAGCAGGGTCTCCCCCAGCGTCCCCCCCAGCTCGTCATATTGCTGGGTGTAAGTCTCACCTATATTCAGCGCCTTTCTCACCAGGGAAAAGCCGTTGGAATGGACACCGGAGGAGGCCAGGCCGATGAGAGCATCCCCCTCCTTCAGGTGACTGCCGTCAATAATATTTGACTTGTCCGCCAGGCCCACGGAGAAGCCCGCCAAATCATACTCGTCCTCCGGGTAGAAGCCAGGCATTTCAGCGGTTTCCCCACCGATGAGAGCGCAGCCCGCCCGGCAGCAGCCCTCGGCAATACCGGAGACAATGGACTCGATGCGGGCCGGGCTGTTCTTTCCGCAGGCAATGTAATCCAGGAAGAAAAGGGGCATAGCCCCGCCGCAGACAATATCATTGACGCACATGGCAACACAGTCAATGCCTACAGTGTCGTGCTTGTCCAGCAGAAACGCGAGCTTCAGCTTTGTCCCTACTCCATCAGTGCCAGAAACCAGCACCGGCTCTTTTACGCCGGTAAGGTCAGGAGCAAAAAGACCGCCAAAGCCACCGAGCCCCCCCAGCACGCCGGGGATGCTGGTGCGGGCCACCAGCGGCTTGATGCGGTCCACCGCCTCATATCCGGCGGTGACATCCACCCCGGCAGCGGCGTAAGAATCGGAATGGCTGAGTTTGCTCATATGAGTGAAACCTCCTTTTCTGGCCGGGCCACAGGCTCCGGCACGGGGACAGCGTACTGGCCGGTAAAGCAGGCGTCGCAGAAGCCCTGGTTCAGCCCCTTCGCCACATGATGCAAATCCTCCGGCGTTAAATATTGCAGGGAGTCGGCGCCAATATCAGCCCGTATCTGCTCCAGTGAGCGGCCAGAGGCGGCCAGCTGCTCCGTGGGCGGCAGGGCCGTGCCAAAGTAGCAGGGATGCAGGAAGGGCGGTGCAGTGGACTTCATATGCACCTCCGCCGCGCCCGCCTTTCGGAGCGTCTGGATAATACGGCGGCAGGTGGTCCCCCGGACGATGGAATCATCCACCAGAATGATACGTCTGCCCCGCACCGTCTCGGCGATGGGATTCAGCTTTACCCGGGTGGATTTCTCCCGCTCCCACTGGCGGGACTCAATAAAGGTGCGCTGGATATAGCGATTCTTCATCAGACCATAACCATAGGGTATGCCGGATTCCCGGGCATAGCCCATGGCGGCAGCAATGCCGGAGTCGGGTACGCCAATGACGATGTCCCCCTCCGTGCGGGCCATCTGCGCCAGGCGGCGGCCCGCCGCCTCCCTGGCCCTGACCACCGGCAGGCCTCCGATAACGGAATCCTGCCGGGCAAAATATAGAAGCTCAAAGACGCAGAGGTTGGACTTGGCCCGGATGCCGCAGTGCCGGGAACTCACCTTCCCCTTTTCTGCCACCACGATTTCCCCCGGCTTCACATCCCGGAGGAAGCGGCCCCCCAGCGCCTCAATGGCGCAGGACTCAGAGGCGAATACAATAGAGTCATCCACCATGCCCATGCACAGAGGGCGGTAGCCGTTTGGGTCGCGGGCGGCGATCAGGCAGCTTTTGTCCAACACCAGCAGGGAGTATGCCCCGATCATATACTGCATGGCGTTCTCCACCGCGTCAGCTAGGGTGTAGGTACGCAGATGCTCCCGGACGATGAGATAGGAAATAACTTCGGCATCATTGGTGGTCTGAAAGATACCGCCCCGGTTTTCCGTCTCCGCCCGCAGCTCGGCGGCATTCACCAGCTTGCCGTTATAGCACAGGGCCAAGGAGCCAGACTTGTGCTTTACCAAAATTGGCTGAGCATTGTTGGGATTAGTATCCCCCAGGCTCCCGGCGTGGCGGACATGGCCGATGGCCATCTGGCAGCCCTTGAAAGATTCCAGCACCTCAGCAGTGAGGGCTTCCGGCACCAGCCCCTGGTTCTTATAAGCCTGAAGGCCGCCATCCCTGCAGCCGGCAATGCCGCAGGAGTCCTGCCCCCGGTGCTGAAGCGCAAAGAGGGCGTTATAGACGTCATAGGCCAGCTCCCGGCTGTCCCATGGGTGCCGGGCAATTCCAAAGACGCCGCACTCCTCCCGCAGGCCCTCCGACCGCCGGGAGCGGCAGATCGCAGCTTCCATAACAGGCGTCAGGCGTCACCCATCAGGCGGCGCATAATTTCCTGATAGGCTTCCTCCACGTTGCCCAGGTCCCGGCGGAAGCGATCCTTATCCAGCTTCTCATGGGTTTTCTCGTCCCAGAGGCGGCAGGTATCCGGAGATATCTCATCGGCCAGAACAATGGTACCGTCGGGCAGACGGCCGAACTCCAGCTTGAAGTCCACCAGATCAATGCCGATCTCCTTCATAAAGACCTTCAGATGATCGTTGACAGCATAGGCATAGCGGGAGATGGTGTCGATCTCCTCCTGGGTAGCCAGCTTCAGGGCCAGCGCATGGGTCTTATCCATCAGCGGATCCCCCAGATCATCGTTCTTATAGGAGAATTCCAGTGTGGGCTGGTCAAAGACAATGCCCTCCTCCACGCCATAGCGCTTGGCAAAGGATCCGGCAGAGATGTTGCGGACAATGACTTCCAGCGGGATGATACTGACCTTCTTCACAGCGGTCTCCCGATCGGACAGCTCCTCCACATAATGGGTGGGAATGCCCTCTTTTTCCAGCCGCCGCATCAGGTGGTTGGTCATCCGGTTGTTGATGACGCCCTTGCCTGTGATGGTTCCCCGCTTGACGCCATTAAAGGCGGTGGCATCGTCCTTGTAGTCCACAATGACTACATTGGGGTTGTCGGTAGCATAGACCTTTTTTGCCTTGCCCTCATAGAGCTGTTCCAGTTTTTTCATGACAATCGCGCTCCTTCTCTGATGTCGCTGAGATGCTTCAAAATGAATCCATCAGCCCAACTGCTGCTGTAGCTTCGCGTCCTTGGCGGCAACCTCTGCCGCCATATCCTCCTTGAACCGGGAAAGTCTCTCCGCCAGTCTGTCATCGGACAGCGCAAGCATTTGCACCGCCAGGATGGCGGCGTTTTCCGCCCCATCCACCGCCACAGTGGCCACAGGGATCCCCTTGGGCATCTGGACGATAGACAGCAGAGAGTCCAGTCCGCCCATCATAGAGGTCTTGATGGGAACGCCAATCACCGGCAGGGTAGTATAAGCGGCCAACACGCCCCCCAGATGGGCCGCCTTGCCCGCCCCGGCAATGATGACGCCGAAGCCCTCGTCCTTGGCGGTCTTTGCGAATCGCTCTGCCTCAGCGGGGGTGCGGTGGGCAGATATCACCCGGACGGCATAAGGGACACCAAAAAATTTCAGCTTGTCCAGCGCACCCTGCATCACAGGGAGATCGCTGTCCGATCCCATAATGACAGCAACTTTCTGCATTATCGTTCCTCCTGTTACAATATATTTGCCCTCTTGAAGCGGCTTTCCTGCTCCACCCCTCTTGAGAGTGGAGACAATAAAACAGCTCCATGGGGCGTAACTGCCCCCGGAGCAAATCACCGGGCGGGAATGGACATAACATGAGCCTGGCCCTTTCCCCGAAACGCGAACAGCCGAAACAGCTTCATGGCCCAGGCCCCCCTTTATTTGATACCTTTGATTATATCGAAAACAAGTGCGTTTGGCAAGAGCATATTTCACAATTTTGTGCCAAAACGGTCAATTTCCTTTATCAGGCTTATCAGGCGTGCAGGGGCCGCCCATACTAGGCAGCCCCTACTCTTCCCTGCTGGAAAAGGGTGACAGCTTATCCCGTTCTCGATGTCAGAGCAGTGAGGAAGCCGTCCAGATCCGCCGATCGCAGATCCCCGCCCACAACCCGTCCCTCATAGACCAGCAGATCGGCCAGTACGTTTTCCTCGCCGGTGGGATAGTTGGTCACCGGATAGGTATA
The DNA here is from genome assembly GCA_964447925.1 of uncultured Oscillospiraceae bacterium. Classification (GTDB taxonomy): domain Bacteria; phylum Bacillota; class Clostridia; order Oscillospirales; family Oscillospiraceae; genus CAYUUP01. Next base: position 3,061 of record CAYUUP010000023.1, on the reverse strand, counting down.
GCGGACCAGGGTACAGCCCACGTAGCCGGAGATGTCGAAGCCCCCCTCCCGCTGGAGGGCCAGATAGTCCTCTCCCACCGTGTCCGCCAGCACAAAGGACTCGCAGCTGATGCAGTCCTCCACCTCCCAGCCCAGGCTCTCCAGATAGGCCGACGGCTCCTGGACGGCGGAGAGAACCTGGCTCCCATTCTCCCTGCCCCGACCGATCAGAAAGAGTCCGACCAGAACAACAACCGCTACCAGCGCTGCCCCGCCTCTGCGGATGGGACGGTGAACGGTGTAAATCTTCATAAAAGCATCCTCCTCTCCCCAATCACTTTATGCTGGAAGAGGGTGGGATATGAGACGGGGCAGCTGGACATACCCAGCCTAAAGGCGGATTTTCTGCTCCGTCCCAAAGCCGCTTTCCCCGGCTCCCTGTGGGAGCCAGGAAATTCAGCCGTTTGGCAGGAGAGCGGCCGGGCTGAGGGCAAAAAGGAACGGTACTTATTGCGGGAACGTCACCGCTCCTCCAGGCGGTAGACGTCTTCCCGGCGGGCGGTGATCACCGGCAGGACCGTCCGTGTGTGGGCAAGCTCTCCCTGATCCAGAGCGCAATCCAAATAGCCTGGCCCCTCGCCCAGCTGATCCTGCACTTCTCCCCAGGGGGAACAGAACAGGGAATGCCCATAGGTGACATAAGGGGCGGAATTGTCCCTGGCAGGGGCACAGCCCGCCGTGTAGACCTGGCAATCCATGGCTCTGGCCCGGAGCAGCGTCTCCCAGTGGGCCTCTCCGGTGGTCTTGGTAAAAGCGGCAGGAACTAAAATCAGTTCCGCCCCCTGAAGCGCCATTAACCCCAGCAGCTCCGGGAAGCGGAGGTCAAAGCAGATACAAAGCCCCACCCGCCAGCCCGCAGCGTTGAATATGGTGATATCCTCTCCGGGGGTGAAGGTATCCGACTCCCGGATAGGCTTTTTCCCCGGCAGTTCCACGTCGAACAGATGGATCTTCCGATGGCGGGCGATCTGCCGTCCCTGGGGGTCAAAGACAAAGGAGGTGTTGTAAATGCGTTCCCCCTCCCGCTCCGGCATACTCCCTGCCACCAGCCAGATGCCGTTTTCTCTGGCGGCGGCGGACATCCGTCTCCAGATCTCGCCCCCCTGAGGCTGAGCCGTCTGGCGGAAATACCGGGGGGAATAGGGGCAGCAGAACATCTCCGGCAGCACGGCCAACTCTGCCCCCCGGCGGGCCGCCGCCTGGATCTCACTCTCCGCCCGGCACACATTCTCCTCCGCCAACTCAGAGACGGCAGACTGGATTAGTGTCAGCTTCATACGGTCCCCTCCTTTTACCTTTTCCATTGGCAGCTGTATATCCGAAAGGATTCCCCTCCTAGTTTACACGCAAATGCCATCTCCGTCAAGAGTCTTAGGAGGGACGATTTTCAACAGTATTCCCCTTGACTTTTTCCGGAAAAAAACGTATCATAGGAAAAAACAGGACGAGGTGCGCATTTTATGACAGTCAATCAGCTAAAGCCCCTGCTCACGCCCGGTCGCCGGATCCATCTGGTGGGTATCGGCGGCATCTCCATGGCCCCTCTGGGGGAAGTCCTCCATGGCATGGGGCTTTCTGTCACTGGCTCCGATATGAAGGATGGGGATACAGTGGCCCATCTGCGGGAGTTGGGTATTCCCGTCTCCATCGGCCATCGGGCAGAGAATGTCGCCGGAGCAGAACTGATCGTCCGCACCGCCGCCGTCCACAATGACAATCCGGAAATCGCCACTGCCCTGGAATCGGGTATCCCTGTCTTTGAACGTGCGCAGGCCTGGGGGGCTCTGATGGAAGACTACGCCAGGGCGCTGTGCGTATCGGGTACCCACGGCAAGACCACTACCTCCTCCATGTGTACCTATATTATGCTGGCCGCCGGGCTTGACCCCACCGTGATGATTGGCGGCACAGTTCCCCTGCTGGGTGCAGGCCACCGGGTGGGCAACGGGGACACCATTATTCTGGAGTCCTGCGAGTACTGCAACTCCTTCCTGTCCTTCCGCCCCACCACCGCCGTGATCCTGGACGTGGACGCCGACCATCTGGACTTCTTCAAGGATTTGGATGAGATCAAGTCCTCCTTCCGGGCCTTTGCGGAGCTTGTGCCGGATACCGGCCTGGTGGTAGCCAATCGGGACGATGTCAACACCCTGGACGCCCTGAAGGGCCTACAAAAACCCCTGCTGACCTATGGTCTTCAGCCGGGAGCCGACATGACGGCGGAAAATCTGTCCTTTGAGCAGGGCCGTGGCAGCTTTGACCTGATACACAAGGGGGCTTTTGTGGCCCACATCCAGCTTTCTGTCCCTGGCCGCCACAATGTATCCAACGCATTGGCCGCAGCCGCAGCCTGTCTTTTTAACGGAGCCACCCCCCAGGCCGTAGCCCAGGGGCTGAATGATTTCCACGGGGCGGGAAGGCGGTTTGAGTATAAGGGGGAGTATCACGGGGCAAAGGTCTATGATGACTACGCCCACCACCCTCAGGAGCTGGCCGCGCTGCTAGACGCCGCCCAAGCTGTGGGCTGCAAACGGGTGATCTGTGCTTTCCAGCCTCACACCTATACCCGGACGCTGGCTCTTTTCTCCGACTTCGTAACCCAGCTCCGTCGACCTGACTTGGTCATCCTGACGGAGATCTACGCCGCACGGGAGAAAAACAAATCCGGCATCTCCGCCCGCGACCTGGCAGCGCAGATACCCGGGGCGGAGTTCTGCCCCACCCTGAGCGGGCTGGCCGCCCGGCTGCGGGAAGTGGCCCGCCCCGGCGATCTGATCCTCACCGTAGGTGCCGGGGATATCGGTACTGTAGGCAAGCTGGTAGTCGGCGGAGACTAAAAAACTTTCCCTTGTTTCGGCTCGTAAGGGCAAAAACAAGGGAAAATACAAAGGTTGGAACACAAAACAGGCGAAACACCTTGAAAATACAGCGTTTTCAGAGGGCTTAACAGACAAATCGGAATTTATCACTCTTTTAATTTTCTTGGATATGTCTTGTTACAAGAGGAATTATATCGTTGCTA